>NZ_JBIWKH010000012.1:0-187617 GCF_044765585.1 Streptomyces sp. NPDC102441 | reverse complement strand
CACACTCGCGATCCACCTCTCGTTACGCGGCCCCGGGGACTCTGAGCGCGGTTTTATGTTTGGGGGTGGGGGGGGGGGCTGAACAACACCCGCCCCGCCCCCCCCCCCACCACCGGCGCAGGAGGTCGCCGCCCTACGTGGAGGGCAGCTCCTTCAGCTGGATGTTGCGGAAGGACACCTGGTCGTCGGCTCCGTGGTTCTGGAGACCGATGTAGCCGTCCTTGAGGCTGCGGGCGGGGTCGGCGTTGGTGAAGTCGTTGATCTTCACCCCGTTGAGGAAGACCTGGAGCCGCTCGCCCTGGACCTTGATCTCGTAGCTGTTCCACTGGCCGGGCGGCAGCAGGGCCTGGTCACGGGCCTCGATGTCGGCGGACTTGAAGGTGTAGACGGCCCCGGTCGTGCGGTCCGCCTCGTCGGTGGCGTCGATCTGGACCTCGTAGCCGTTGTCCACCGCGGACCACGGGTCGTCCGACTCGGGGAAGCCCACGAAGACGCCGGAGTTGTCGTCGCCCGCCATCTTCCAGTCGAGCTTCAGCGAGTACGACTTCAGCTCCTCGGCCTGGTAGGTCAGCAGGCCCATGCCGCCCTCGGAGCGGAGCTCACCGTCGGCCACGGTGAACTTCCCGGGGCCGGCCTGCTTCCATCCTTCGAGCGTCTCCCCGTCGAAGAGTGCCCGGTAGCCGGTGTCCGGCTTGCAGTCGGCCTCCACCTGTCCCGCGGCGTACTTCAGGCCGCCGAGCAGATGGGCGCGGAAGGCCTCGTCGGCGTACGACTCCTTGGTGTGGCCGAGCCCGGTGTAGAAGGAGCGGCCGCCCTGGTACTCCTGGCACCAGGCGATCGGGTGGTCCCCCTGCATGTTGCCGCCGTCGTACGTGGTCTCGTCGAGGGCGGCGAGGACGTGCACCGTGTCGCGCGGGTTGGTGCGGTAGTTGTACAGCTCGTCGGTGCGCTCCCAGGCGTCGTCCAGGTGGGCGGTGGCCGGGTTGTCCTTGTCCTCGACGCGCACGGTGGCCTTCTGGATGGCCGGGTGGGAGTCGAAGTAGGCGCCGACGAGGCCACCGTAGTAGGACCAGTCGTACTCGGTGTCGGCTGCGGCGTGGACGCCCATGTAGCCGCCGCCCTTGGCGATGTAGTCCTCGAACGCGTTCTGCTGGGCGTCGTCGAGGACGTCACCCGTCGTGGACATGAATACGACGACGTCGTAGCGGGCCAGGTTGTCGGCGGTGAACTGGTCGGCGGACTCGGTCGCGTCGACGGTGATGTCGGCGGCGGCGCCGAGTTCCTTCAGGGCCGCGACGCCCTCGGGGATCGCGTCGTGGCGGAAGCCGGCCGTCCTGGAGAAGACGAGGGCCCGCGCGGCATCCTCTGCGGGGGCGTCGCCGGTGATCTCGAAGTCGTCGAGGTCGTAGAGCGAGCCGTCACCACCCTTGAAGACCAGGTACAGGTCGGTGCTCTCCTCCGGGACGTCCTCCAGGGGGACGTCGACGTTCTCGAAGGTCTCCCAGCCGCCCGTGACGGGGACCGGCGCCGAGCCCAGCAGGGTGCCTGTCGGCGATCCGGTGCGCACCTCGATGGAGCCGCCCGCGCCGCCGGAGGAGATCCGGGCGGTGAGCTTCTTGGCGCCGGTGAGGTCGTAGGGGGTGAAGGAGATCCAGTCGCCGTCGTTGATGTCGCCGACGGTCCTGCCGCCGTTGGCCTCGGCCTTGTCCTGCAGCGTGGTGCCCTGCTGCTCGGTGAAGTGCTCGGCCTGGCGGTGGCGTGGCTGGAGCTGGACCTGGTCGTGGCTGGTGAGCGGCGCCTGGCCGCCTCCGCCACCGTCGGTGTACTCGGCGTCGAGCACGCCGTAGATGTTGGCGTTCGGGTCGTGTTCGGCGTCGGCCGGCGCGGTGATGGTGCCCTCGCAGCCGTTGGCCGAGGTGATGGCGTGGGCGTGGTGGTCGTGGCCGAGGAGGTAGCGCACGGTGACCTTGGAGCAGTCGATCGTGCCGTCCTCGGGGTCGCTCACGGACACCTTGAACGGGATGGTGTCGCCGAACTTGAACAGGGCGCCGTTACCCGGGGAGCCGAAGGTCACGGTCGGCGCGGTGTTGCCGACGACCACGTGGACGCTGGCGGTGCCGGTGCGGCCGGTGCCGTCGTCGCCGGTGACGGTCGCGACGTAGGTGCCGTCCTTGCTGTAGGTGTGGCTCGGTGTGGCGCCGGTGTCCTTCGTGCCGTCACCGAAGTCCCAGCTGTAGGAGATCGGGTCATCGTCACCGTCGGTACCGGTGGCGGTGAACTCGGTGCTCAGCGGCGACTGGCCGGAGGTCTTGGTGGCCTTGGCCTCGACGATCGGCGAGTGGCCACCGGTGGCGTTCTCGATGCGGTAGAGCGCCGAGTTCTCGTCACCGCCGAACCATGAGAGGCCGTAGTCGAGGACGTACAGGGCGCCGTCGGGACCGAAGGCGCTGTCCATGACCTGGGTGCCGGTCCACGGGACGTCGTTGATCTTCGTGACGTTGCCGGAGCCGTCCTGCTCTATCCGCTTGATCCACTGGCGGCCGAACTCGGTGGCGAAGAAGTCGCCGTCGTACTCCTCGGGGAACTTCACCGGGGAGTCGAGGTTCGCGTCGTAGTGGTAGACGGGTCCTGCCATCGGCGACTCGGAGCCGGTGCCGAACTCGGGCACGGACGCGCCGTCGTACGGGATCCAGGCCGCCTGGGCCGGCGGCAGATCGGTGATGCCGGTGTTGTTCGGCGAGGTGTTCTTGGGCGCGTCGCAGTCGAAGGCGGCGCCGGACGTCTTGGTGGCGAAGTCGTAGTCGACGTACGCGTCGTTGTTGCCGGTGCAGTACGGCCAGCCGAAGTTGCCCGCCTTGGTGATCTTGGCGAACTCGACCTGCCCCGCCGGACCGCGCTCGGGGTCGGCCGCGCCGGCGTCCGGCCCGTAGTCACCGACGTAGACGGTGCCGGTGGGCTTGTCGACGCTGATGCGGAACGGGTTGCGGAAGCCCATCGCGTATATCTCGGGGCGGGTCTTCTCGGTGCCCGGCGCGAAGAGGTTGCCGTCGGGGATGTCGTACGAGCCGTCCTCCTTGACCTTGACGCGCAGGACCTTGCCGCGCAGGTCGTTGGTGTTGCCGGCGCTGCGCTGGGCGTCGAAGGCCGGGTTGCGGCTCGCCTGCTCGTCGATGGGCGTGTAGCCGTCGGAGGCGAAGGGGTTGGAGTCGTCGCCGGTCGACAGGTACAGGTTGCCGTCCGCGTCGAAGTCGATGTCGCCGCCGACGTGGCAGCAGGTGCCGCGGGAGGTCTTGACCTCGAGGACCTGCTTCTCGCTGGCCTGGTCGAGGGTGCCGTCCTCCTTGAGCACGAAGCGGGAGAGCCGGTTCACGCCGTCGAAGGGGGTGAAGTCGGCCGTGGTGCCGTTCTCCGGGGCGTCACCCGCCGGAGTGTCCAGGGGCGGCGCGTAGTAGAGGTAGATGGCCCGGTTGTCCTTGAACTCGGGGTCGACGCCGACGCCCTGGAGCCCCTCCTCGTCGTGGTCGTACACGTCGAGCTTGCCGGCGACGGCGGTGTTGCCGCCCGCGTCGGTCAGCCGCAGCGTGCCGTCGCGGGCGGTGTGCAGGACGCTGCGGTCCGGGAGCACGGCGAGCGACATGGGCTCGCCGGTCTCCTCGGCCCCCTTGGCGAGGGTGACCTGCTGGAAGTCCTCCGCGGCGGCCTGCGGGGCGGCCGGCGGGGCGGCGTCCTGCGCGGCGGCAGCGGGCGAGGAGCCCAGGGTGAGGGTTGCGGCTGCGAGCAGTCCGCCGGTGAGAAGAGCGAGTGTTTTCCGGGCGCGAAGCCGTCTGCTGCTGATGTGCACGTGCGTCCTCCGGAGTGGGGCCGGTTGTACGGGTGCGTTCTGCCGTTCCGCGCGGGGACTGCCGCGCTCGCCTCCGGAGCTCCTTGCGGGGCTCCGGTGACGCGAGTCATGTCGTGTACACGTAGGGGACCGTAGCTGTGTTCGTCCGGTCCGGAAAGCCCTTGCGCAGGTACTGAGTTGAACTTTTACCCACGGCAGGACAAAGGCCGTTCAGGGCAGGCGGCATCGCCCCCGGGGGCGCAGAGCCCTGCGGGGCTGTTCCCCTACCCGCCCCTTCCCGAACCCGGGGCTCCGCCCCGGACCCCGGCCCTCGAACGCCGGGCGGGCTTGATTACGCCGAGGCACTCCCAGCGTCGCCGGGCCACCCTGACCTCGCCGGTGTTTGAGGCGCGGGGGTCCGGGGGCGGAGCCCCCGAAGAGGGCCCGCGCCCCGCCCCGGCTAGTCGCCCCCGCCGAACGCCGCGTCGAACGACGCGCTGGGCGGGTCGAAGTCGAACCGCTTCAGCGAGGCCAGCGCCTCCGGCGCCCCCGTCAGCCGGTCCATGCCCGCGTCCTCCCACTCCACCGAGACCGGTCCCTCGTACCCGATGGACCGCAGCATCCGGAAGACGTCCTCCCAGGGGACGTCGCCGTGTCCCGCCGAGACGAAGTCCCAGCCGCGCCGCGGATCGCCCCACGGCAGATGGGATCCGAGCCGCCCGTTGCGCCCGTCGAGGCGCTTACGGGCCTCCTTGCAGTCCACGTGGTAGATCCGGTCCCGGAAGTCGTACAGGAAGCCGACCGGGTCGAGGTCCTGCCAGACGAAGTGGCTCGGGTCGAAGTTCAGCCCGAACGCCGGCCGGTGGCCGACTGCCTCCAAAGCGCGGTGCGTGGTCCAGTAGTCGTACGCGATCTCGCTCGGGTGCACCTCGTGTGCGAAGCGCACCCCCTCGGCGTCGAAGACGTCCAGGATCGGGTTCCACCGCTCCGCGAAGTCCTCGTAACCGCGTTCGATCATGTGCGGCGGGACCGGCGGGAACATGGCGACCAGGTGCCAGATCGAGGACCCGGTGAACCCGATGACCGTGTCCACGCCGAATGTCGCCGCCGCCCGGGCGGTGTTCTTGATCTCCTCGGCGGCCCGCTGCCGGACGCCTTCCGGCTCCCCGTCCCCCCAGATACGGGCGGGCAGGATGCCCTGGTGGCGCTCGTCGATCGGGCTGTCGCACACGGCCTGGCCGACCAGGTGGTTGGAGACCGCCCAGCACTTGAGGCCGTACTTGTCGAGGAGTTGTCGCCGGCCGTCGAGGTAACCGGGGTCCGACAGGGCCTTGTCCACCTCGAAGTGATCGCCCCAGCAGGCGAGTTCGAGCCCGTCGTAACCGAAGTCCCGGGCGAGGCGGCAGACCTCCTCCAGGGGCAGATCGGCCCACTGGCCGGTGAAGAGAGTGAAGGGACGGGGCATGCGCGGAACCTCCTAGAAGGGAACCGGGGTGTGTACGGAGTTCTTCGCGGCGCTCTCCTCGACGGCGGCGAGCACCCGCTGCACCTGGAGCCCGTCGGCGAACGACGGCACGGGGGCGCGCCCTTCGGTGATCGTGCGCACCACGTCATGGGCCTGGTGCACGAAGGTGTGCTCGTAGCCGAGACCGTGGCCCGGCGGCCACCACGCCTCCAGATAGGGGTGCTGGGGCTCGGTGACGAGGATCCGGCGGAAGCCGGCACTGGTGGCGGGTTCCGTGTGGTCGTGGAAGGAGAGTTCGTTGAGCCTTTCCAGGTCGAAGGCGATCGACCCGAGCTCCCCGTTGATCTCCAGCCGCAGCGCGTTCTTGCGCCCGGCCGCCATCCTGGTCGCCTCGAAGGAGGCCAGGGCTCCCGACGCCAGCCTCCCGGTGAACAGCGTGGCGTCGTCGACAGTGACCGCCCCCCGTGCGGTCCTGTCCGCGGCTCCCGAGAGCCCGGCGGCTGTCCCGGCGAGCACGGGCCTCTCACGTACGAAGGTCTCGCTCACCGCCGACACCCCGATCAGCGGCTCCCCCGCCAGGAACTGGGCGAGGTCGACGATGTGCGCCCCGAGGTCTCCCAGTGCGCCGGAGCCCGCGCGCTCGCGCTCCAGCCGCCAGGTGAGCGGCGATTCGGGGTCGACGAGCCAGTCCTGGAGATAGGTGGCCCGCACGTGTCGCAGGGCCCCCAGCCTGCCCTCCTCGATCATCGTGCGGGCGTAGGTGAGAGCGGGGACCTTGCGGTAGTTGAAGCCCACGATGGCCACCTGGCCGCGGGCCGCCGCCCGCTCCGCGGCCGCCACCATGGCTTCCGCCTCGGCGACCGTGTTGGCGAGCGGCTTCTCGCAGAGGACGTGCTTGCCCGCCTCCAGGGCGGCGATGGCGATCTCCGCGTGGCTGTCGCCGGGGGTGCAGATGTCGACCAGCTGCACGTCGTCCCGTGCGATCAGGGCACGCCAGTCGGTCTCCGCGGCAGCCCACCCGTGCCGGGCGGCAGCGGCCTCGACCGCCGCCCGGTCACGTCCGCAGATCGCGGCGAGAGCGGGTCTCACCGGCAGGTCGAAGACATGTCCCGCGGTACGCCATCCCTGGGAGTGGGCGGCGCCCATGAACGCGTATCCGACCATGCCGACACCGAGCGTCGCCGTCGGCGGCGGTACCTCGGTCTCCTGCTCCGTTTCTTCCCTGCGGACCATGCGGGCTTCCTCCTCGTCGGTGGTTCGGTGGCTGCGGCGGTGCGGGATCAGCTGAAGCCCGTCGGCAGGTACTGGTCGACGTTCTCCTTGGTGACCACGGCCGAGTACAGGGTCAGCGAGGTCGGGATCTCCATCTCGGAGAGGCCCGCGATGCCCTTGCTCTGGCCGAGCGCGCGCGCCAGGTCGATCGCGGAGGCGGCCATCGTGGGCGGGTAGAGCACGGTGGCCTTCAGGACGCTGTCGTCGGCCTTGATGGCGTCCATCGCGGACTTGGCGCCCGCACCGCCGACCATGACGAACTCGTCGCGTCCGGCCTGCTGGATGGCCCGCAGCGCGCCCACACCCTGGTCGTCGTCGTGGTTCCACAGCGCGTCGAACTGCTTCTGCGCCTGGAGGAGCTGCGCCATCTTGGCCTGGCCCGACTCCACGGTGAAGTCAGCGGCCTGACGGGCCACCAGCTTGATGTTGGAGTAGTTCTTCAGCCCGTCGGCGAAGCCCTTGCTGCGCTGCTTGGTGAGTTCCAGGTTGTCGATGCCGGCGAGCTCGACGACCTTGGCGTCCGCCTTGTCCTTGAGCTGCTCGCCGATGTAGTGCGCGGCGTTGAGACCCATGCCGTAGCTGTCGCCGCCGACCCAGCAGCGGTAGGCCTGCGGTGAGGCGAAGATGCGGTCCAGGTTGACGACCGGGATGCCGGCCTTCATGGCTTCCAGGCCGACCTGGGTGAGTGCCTTGCCGTCCGCGGGGAGGATGACGAGGACGTCGACCTTCTTGTTGATGAGGGTCTTGACCTGGCCGATCTGGGCTGCGGTGTCGTTGGAGCCTTCGGTGATCTCCAGGGTGACCTCGGAGTACTTCTCGGCCCGCCCCTTGGCCTGGACGTTGATGGCGTTGAGCCATCCGTGGTCGGCCTGGGGCCCGGCGAAGCCGATGGTGACGGGTTTGCCGGGCTTGTCGTCGGCGGCGGGCTGCTCGCTCTGCGCGGCCGCCGCCTCCTTGGGCTCGTTGCTGGTACAGGCGGTGAGGAAGGCTCCCGCGGAGACGGCCGCGGTGCCGAAGAGCAGTCCTCTGCGGCTGGTTTCTGGCATGGCTGTCAAACCCTTCATCCGGTTCGGTACGTACGGAACAGCGGGTGGGTGATCTCAGTGCTCTGTCGGACTGGAGAGGCTCAGGTCTCGCCGCCGCGCAGTGTGCGGTGCTGGACGAGGACTGCCGCGACGATGATGGCGCCCTTGGCGATGGACTGGACGTCGCTCTGCAGATTGTTCAGAGCGAAGATGTTGGTGATCGTGGTGAAGATGAGGACGCCGAGCACGGATCCGACGATGGTGCCCCGGCCGCCGCTCAGGAGCGTGCCCCCGATGATCGCGGCGGCGATGGCGTCGAGTTCGTACAGATTGCCGTTGGTGTTCTGACCGGAGCCGGACAGGATGATCAGCATGAAGGCGGCGATGCCGCAGCACACGCCGGAGAGCAGATAGAGGTAGAGCCGCTGGCGGCGTACGTCGATGCCGGCGAGCCTGGCCGCCTCCGCGTTGCCTCCGATGGCGACCGTGCGGCGTCCGAACGTGGTCCGGTTCAGGATGAGCCAGCCGACGACGGTGACCGCGGCGAAGACGAGGACCAGCGGCGGGATGCCCAGGACGTACGAGTCGGGCAGGCCCAGATCGAGGACGGGCTGGACGGTGACGATCTGTGTCTTGCCGTCGGTGATCAGCTGGGCGAGTCCACGGGCCGACGCGAGCATGGCGAGCGTCGCGATGAAGGGCACCATCCGCCCGTAGGCGATGAGGACCCCGTTGACGAGCCCGGCGGCGAGGCCGACGATCACGGCGGTGAAGAGGATGCCGGCGAAGCCGAAGTCCTGGGTGGCGAGCGTCGTCGCCCAGACCGACGCGAGGGCGACCATCGCGCCGACCGAGAGGTCGATGCCGCCGCCGATGATGACGAGGGTCACGCCGACGGTGACGACCCCGATGACGGAGGCCTGCGTGAGGATCAGCTGGAGGTTTCCGGTGTCCAGGAACGCGTCGGGTTCGGTGAGGCCGCCGACGAGCGCCAGGACGGCGAGGACACCGAGCAGCGACAGGTTACGGACATCGGCGCGCAGGCCGAGTGCGCGCAGGCCGCCCCCCTGCTTCTGGGGCGGCGCGGCCACGGGGCCGGTCGAGGTCCCCTTCTCGGGCCCTTGGTGCTGCGCCGACGGTGCGGGCTGTGTCATGACGTCGGGCTCCCTTCCATGACGAGGTCGAGGACACGGTGCTCATCGAGCTCCCTGGCATCGGCCGTGTGCACGACACGGCCCTCCCGGAGCACCAGCACCCGGTCGGCGAGGCCCAGCACTTCGGGCACTTCGCTGGAGACGAGCAGAACGGCGAGGCCTTCGTCGGCCAGCCGGCGGATCACGGCGTAGAGCTCGGCGCGAGCGCCGACATCGACGCCGCGGGTCGGTTCGTCGAGCAGCAGGACCCGGCAGCCGCGCAGCAGCCAGCGGGCCAGGACCGCCTTCTGCTGGTTGCCGCCGGAGAGGGTACGGACTGCGGCGTCCGGGTTGTCGGGCCGCAGTGAGAGCTCCCTGGTGGCGGTCCTGGCCGCCGTGCGCTCGGCGCCCCGGTCGATCCAGCCGGCGCGGGCGAAGCGGGACAGGGAGGAGACCGAGACGTTGCGGGTGACGGACTCCGTCAACAGCAGTGCCTGCGCCTTGCGTTCCTCGGGGGCGAGGCCGATTCCGGCGGCCACGGCGGCCCGGACACTGCCCGCTCGCAGCGGGGTGCCGTTGACGAGGACGCGGCCCTCGGTCGGTTTGCGGGCACCGTAGACGGTCTCCAGGATCTCGGAGCGTCCGGAGCCGACGAGTCCGGCGAGGCCGACGATCTCCCCGGGCATGAGTTCCAGGTCGATGGGTTCGAACTCGCCCTTGCGGCACAGCCCTTCGACCTTCAGTACGGGTTCGGCCGTGGGCCTGGCGCCTGCGGCGGGCCGCTCGGGGAAGACGTACTCGACGTTGCGGCCGGTCATCATGGCAACGATGTCGTTCGTGGGGGTGGACTTGGCGGGGAGCCCGACGGCGACGGCCCTGCCGTCCTTGAGCACGGTCACCCGGTCGCCGATGCGGCGGATCTCCTCCAGCCGGTGCGAGATGTAGACGACGGCCACCCCGTCGGCGGTGAGCCCGTCGACGATGCGGAAGAGGTTGTCGACCTCGTCGGGGTCCAGCGCCGCGGACGGCTCGTCCATGACGATGAGTCGTACGTCGTGGGAGAGCGCCCGCGCCATGGAGACGATCTGCTGGTGGGCGGCGGACAAATCGCCGACCAGGCGGGCCGGGTCGATCTCCGGGTGTCCGAGGCGCTTCAGGAGCGCGGTGGCGGCGGTCCGGGCCTCCCGGGTCCTGACGACGAAGCCGGCGCTGGTCGGTTCATGTCCGAGGAAGACGTTCTCCGCCACCGACAGGCCCTCCACCAGGTCGAGTTCCTGGTAGATGGTGGCGATTCCCAGTCGCATCGCGGTGATCGGCGTGGACAGCTGCACCGGCCCGCCGCGCCAGGTGATGGCACCGCCGTCGGGCTGGTGCGCCCCCGCCAGCACCTTGATGAGAGTGGACTTGCCCGCGCCGTTCTGGCCGAGGAGGCAGTGGACTTCACCGGCCTGCACCTCCAGGTCCACGCCGTCGAGGGCGCGCACACCGGGGAACGACTTGGTGATGCCGGACATCGTGAGCAGAGGTGGTTCTGGTGCCATGACGAATCCCCTCGGCGAGTGGGGTCTCCCCTGCTCGGCCGAGGCCGAGAGTCCGGGGAAGGCCGGTGAGCGGGCAGGGTGCAGTGCCGGCGGTGCCGTACTGCTGACGGAACTGCTGGGTGGTACTGCTGTGCTCGTGCTGTGCGGTCCTGTGTGCGCGTGCTGGGCGGAGCTGGTCCTGCGGGCGGAGCTCGGAACAGGCTGCTTACGGAGGTGGCTGCGGTACGCGTGCCGAACGGCGCGCCGGCCCGTGCATCAGGCCGGCGAGAACAGGTGGTCGCTGATGAGCCTGGCCGCGCCGGTCACTCCGGCGACGGGCCCCAGCTCACCGAGGACGATGGGGAGGTTGCCCGTGGCCAGCGGCAGGGACTGCCGGTAGACCTGGGTGCGGACGCTGGCCAGCAGGTTGTGGCCGAGGCCGGTCACCCCGCCGCCGATGACGACGAGGCCGGGGTTGAAGAAGCTGACGAGGCCGGCGATGACCTGACCGACCCGGTTACCGCCCTCGCGGATCAGGTCCAGTGCTGTCGGATCGCCGGCCGCCGCGGCGGCGGCCACATCGACGGCCGAGAGCTTTCCGGCGGCTTCCAGCCGGGTCGCCAGCTCCGGGGACAGGCCGGCCCGGGCCGCGTCCTCGGCGTCCCGGGCCAGGGCCGCGCCGCTGAAGTGGGCCTCCAGGCAGCCCCGGTTGCCGCAGGCGCAGGGGCGCCCGTCCGGTTCCACCTGCATATGGCCGATGTCTCCGGCGCTGCCCGTCGTACCGCGATAGACGTTTCCGCCCACCACGATGCCGCAGCCGATACCCGTACCGATCTTGACGCAGAGGAAGTCACCCACGGAACGGGCGACGCCCGCGTGCTGCTCCCCCAGCGCCATCAAATTCACATCGTTGTCCACCATGACGGGGCAGCCCAGTTCCTGGCTGAGCGCCTCTCGGACAGGGAAGCCGTCCCAGCCCGGCATGATCGGCGGAGCGACCGGTACGCCCTCGGGGAATCGCACGGGGCCCGGTACGCCGATGCCGGCGCCGTCGAAGCCGTCGGCGAGACCGGACGCCCGGAGCTTGGCCGCCATCGCCAGCACCTGGTCGAAGACGGCAACGGGTCCTTCCCGTACGTCCATCGGATGGTTGAGGTGTCCGAGAACCTCCAACTCGGCGTTGGTGACGGCTACGTCGATGGAGGTGGCGCCGATGTCGACGCCCAGGAACCGCAGTCCGGGGGCGAGCCGGATGTTGTGGGACCGGCGTCCGCCACGGGACGCGGCGAGCCCGTCCGCCACGACGAGTCCGGTCTCCAGGAGCCGGTCCACCTCGACGGCGAGCTTGGAGCGCGACAGGTCGACCTGATCGCCCAGCTGCGCACGGGAGTTGGGCCCTCCGTCACGCAACAGCCGGAGCAGTCGCGCCTGGTGCGTGTTCGCGGGTCGTGCCGTCATGCGTCTCACGCGTCCCTCCCCGCCACATCGGCCAGTCCGTCGGGCTTTCGAGGGGAACGTAGCAGCGGTTTACCGGAGTGGGAAGAAGTTGAGCATGATTCCGCCCCAACTTTCTCCTCACTCAGGACAAAGGTGCGGCGCGCGGGCAACGGCACACGAAGAAGGCCGGGGCGTTCTGCCCCGGCCTTCGGTCGGACGACCGCACACACGTGTCCGGACGATCAGCCCTGTTCGCGGCGGTGGTACGTCTGCCGCGTGTGCTCGGTGTGCGCCCGCATGACCTCGGTCGCCCGCCTCTCGTCCCTGGAGGCGATCGCCTCGATCAGCTCCCGGTGCTCGATCCAGGACTGGGTCCCGCGCCGGCGGGCCACGGGCGTGTAGTACCAGCGGACCCGGCGGTCCACCTGACCGGCGAGCTCGGACAGGACGACATTGCCGGCCAGCTCCATGACCTTGGCGTGGAACGCGGCGTTCGTCGCGACGGCGAGGTCCACGTCATCGGCGGCCACGGCCCGCTCCCCCTGGGAGCACAGCTCCTCCAGGGCCTCGATGCCCGGCCGCCCGGAGTGGGCGGCCGCCAGCCGGGCGGCCTCGGCCTCCAGCAGGGTGCGGACCGAGAGCAGCTGGTCCGCCTCCTCCTCCGTGGGCTCATGGACGAACGCGCCCTGCGCGGGGCGCAGATCGACCCAGCCCTCGGTGTTCAGCCGCTGGAGCGCCTCACGCACCGGCTGCCGCGACACCCCCAGATGCCCGGCGAGTTCACTCTCGACCAGATGCTGGCCGGGACTGAGGGCGCGCGTGGTGATCAGCTCGAGCAGCGCCTCGTAGACGCGCTCGCGCAACGGTCCCGGCCGCTCCAGCTTCGGCACCGTTCCTTGCGGCAGTCCTGCGGACAACATCGCGTCCCCCTCCGGGCGCCCGGGCAACTGCTTATCGTCTACAGTCTACCGAGCACAATGCCACGCCGGGGGGCCCGGAGGCTATCGGACGGTCTCAAGGGCAGCGGATCACCTGACCCGCGTACGAGAGATTGCCGCCGAAGCCGAAGAGCAGCGCCGGCGCACCGCTCTCGACCTCGCCCCGCTCCACCAGTTTGGACAGGGCCATCGGGATCGACGCGGCCGAGGTGTTGCCGGAATCCACCACGTCCCTGGCGATGACGGCGTTGACCGCGCCGATCCTGCGGGCGACGGGTTCGATGATCCTCAGGTTGGCCTGATGCAGCACCACGGCGGCGAGGTCCTCGGGCGCGACACCGGCCCGTTCGCAGACCTTGCGGGCGATCGGCGGCAGCTGCGTGGTGGCCCAGCGGTAGACGGACTGCCCCTCCTGCGCGAACCGCGGGGGCGTGCCCTCGATCCGTACGGCGTTGCCCATCTCCGGCACCGAACCCCACAGGACGGGGCCGATCCCGGGCCTGTCACCCCCGTCCGGATCGGCCGCGACGACGGCGGCTCCCGCGCCGTCCCCCATCAGTACGCAGGTGGAGCGGTCCGTCCAGTCGACGATGTCGCCCATCTTGTCGGCACCGATGACCAGGGCCCGGGTGGCGGCTCCGGCGCGGATGGCGTGGTCGGCGGTGGCCAGCGCGTGGGTGAACCCGGAGCAGACCACGTTGATGTCCATCACGGCCGGCGAGCCCATGCCCAGACGGGCGGCGACCCGGGCGGACATGCTGGGCGAGCGGTCGATGGCCGTGGACGTGGCGACGAGAACCATGTCGATGTCCCCGGGCTGCAGGCCGGCCGACGCGAGAGCCTTGGCCGCGGCGTGTGCCGCCAGCTCGTCCACGGGCTCGTCCGGGCGGCCCACGTGCCGGGTCCTGATGCCGACCCGGCTGGTGATCCACTCGTCGCTGGTGTCGACCATGGCCGCCAGATCGTCGTTGGTGAGGACCTTGGCAGGCTGATAGTGGCCGAGCGCCACGACACGTGAGCCGGTCATGTACGGGTTCCCCTCGCTACGTTTGGCAGGAACTATCCAGTCTTGGTTGCTACCGACCGGTACAAGGGCACCTAACCCCACAGGAATACGGGCCGGAGGTTGGAGCGTCTCGAACAGCTCCCCGGGAACTCTCACGGACACTCCGGCGTCCCTGCGGAAATCGCGAATGGCCACGCACCCGCTGTCACGAGTATTGACCCTCCTCGAAGGCATACTGTAGACAATATTCTGTCGACTTGACACCCTCGCTCGGTCCTCTCACCGAACGGAGAGCCCCGTGAAAGTCGCAGTTGTCGGCGCCGGAGCCATCGGCGCCTATGTCGGGGCCGCGCTCCACCGCGCAGGCGCCGAGGTCCACCTCATCGCCCGGGGCCCGCATCTGGCGGCCATGCGCCGTGACGGTGTGCGCGTACTCAGCCCGCGCGGTGACTTCACCGCACGGCCCGCCGCCACCGACGACCCGTCGGACGTCGGGCCCGTCGACTATGTGTTCCTCGGCCTCAAGGCCAACTCGTACGCGGTATCGGGACCACTGGTCCATCCGCTGATGCACCAGGGCACCGCGGTGATCGCCGCGCAGAACGGCATCCCCTGGTGGTACTTCCACGGCCTGGCCGGCCCGTACACCGGCCGCCGGCTCGACAGCGTCGACCCGGCGGGCTCGGTGAGCGCCACGCTGCCGCCCGAACGCGCCATCGGCTGCGTGGTCTACGCCGCCACCGAGATCGAGGCACCGGGTGTCGTACGTCATCTCGAAGGCACCCGGTTCTCCATCGGCGAGCCGGACCGCTCGGTGTCCAGACGCTGTCTGGACTTCAGTGAGGCCATGGTCGCGGGCGGACTCAAGTGTCCCGTGGAGCCCGATCTGCGCAACGACATCTGGATCAAACTGCTCGGCAACATCTCCTTCAACCCGATCAGCGCGCTGGCCCGCGCCACCATGGGCCAGATCTGCCGCCATCCGGACACCCGCGCACTCGTGGAGTCGATGATGCGCGAAACCCTCGCCGTGGCGGCGGCCGTCGGCTGCCGCCCCGAGATCTCCGTGGAGCGGCGCATCGCGGGCGCGGAGCGCGTCGGCGATCACAAGACATCCACCCTCCAGGACCTGGAGAAGGGCAGACCCCTCGAACTCGACGTGCTGCTCGCGGCCGTCGTCGAGCTGGCCGAACTGGCCGGAACGCCCGTACCGACGCTGCGCGCCGTGCACGCGCTCGCGGATCTCCTCGCCACCACGTCCTCGGCACCGGCAGGGAGCGCACCATGAACACCGAACGCACAGGCGGCAGGAGCCGAAAGGGCCGGCAGCCGAAGACCTATGAACGGCTCACCCACCCGCTCGTCCGCGGAGAGGACGGTGTGCTGCGCCGGGCGAGCTGGGACGAGGCCCTGGCCCGGGCGGCTGCCGGATTCCGGCAGACCCGTGAGGCGTACGGACCCGACGCCTTCGCGATGCTGTCCTGCGCCCGGGCGACCAACGAGATGAACTACGTGGCCCAGAAGTTCACCCGGGTGGTGATGGGCACCAACAACGTCGACTCCTGCAACCGCACCTGCCACGCCCCGAGCGTCGCGGGCCTCTCGGCGGCCTTCGGGTCCGGCGGCGGCACCTCATCGTACGAGGAGGTGGAGCACACCGACCTGATCGTGATGTGGGGCTCCAACGCCCGCTTCGCACACCCGATCTTCTTCCACCATGTGCTGAAGGGAATCCACAACGGCGCCCGGATGCACGCCGTCGACCCACGCCGCACGTCCACCGCCGAATGGGCGGAGAGCTGGCTCGGCCTCAATGTCGGCACGGACATCCCGCTGGCCCACGCCATCGGCCGCGAGATCATCCACGCGGGTCTGGTCAACCAGGCCTTCGTGGACCGGGCGACCAGCGGGTACGCGGAGTACGCGGCGCTCGTCGAACCCTGGACCCTGACCGCCGCCGAGAAGGTGACCGGGGTGCCGGCCGAGGCGATCCGGGATCTCGCCCACGCCTACGCCACAGCCGAACGGGCGCAGCTCTGCTGGACCCTGGGCATCACCGAACACCACAACGGCACCGACAACGTCCGCGCCCTGATCAACCTCTCCCTGCTCACCGGCCACGTCGGACGGTACGGCGCCGGGGTCCAGCCCCTGCGCGGGCAGAACAACGTGCAGGGCGGGGGTGACATGGGCGCCATCCCCAACAAACTGCCCGGCTTCCAGGACATCCTCGACCCGCCTGTCCGGCAGAAGTTCGAACGGTCCTGGGACACCGTCATCCAGCCCCGGTACGGCAAGACGCTCACCGAGATGTTCGAGGCCATGGAGACCGGTGAACTGCGCGCGGTGTACTGCATCGGGGAGAACCCGGCGCAGTCGGAGGCCGACAGCGACCAGGCCGTGCGCCGGCTGGAGGCCCTCGACCATCTGGTGGTGCAGGACATCTTCCTGACCAGGACCGCCCAACTGGCCGACGTGGTTCTGCCCGCCACCGCCGCCTGGGCCGAGACCGACGGCACCACGACCAACAGCGAACGGCGCGTGCAGCGGGTCCGTGCCGCGCTCGTACCGCCGGGCGAGGCCCGCGAGGACATCGACATCATCTGCGCCCTGGCGGAACAGCTGGGCCACGACTGGAAGTTCGAGGACTCCGAAGCCGTCTGGAACGAGCTGCGCTCCCTGTCCCCCGACCACTTCGGGATGACATACGAACGGCTCGCCGAGCACCAGGGACTGCAGTGGCCGTGCCCCGACACGGAGAAGCTGCCCTCCAGCTTCCTGCACGCCCGGCTCTGGGAGACCGATCCGCTACGGCGCGGCCCCGCGGCCCCCTTCGGGCTGGTGCAGCACGACCCGCCGGTGGACCTCACCGATGAGTCCTACCCGCTGCGACTGACGACAGGACGACGCCTGGACTCGTACAACACCGGTGTGCAGAGCGCTAGTTACGCGTCGCCCCTGCGCCGGGGCGAGTACATCGAGCTCTGCCCGGAGGACGCGGAGTCCTACGGCGTCGCTGTCGGCGAGGAGGTGCGGGTCTCGTCCCGGCGCGGCAGTGTCACCGCGCCCGTCTGGATCGACAGCGGGCTCCGGCCGGGTCTGGCGTTCATGACGATGCACTTCCCGGACGAGGTCGACACCAACCAGCTGACCATCGAGGCGAACTGCCCGATCGCCGGCACCGCCGAATTCAAGGCCTCCGCCATACGGATAGAGAAGCTGGTGCCCGCATGGACCTGAGGTACACCGACGCGGCCCCGTCCCACGCCGAACGGGAGGCGGTGGACGCCCTGCTTGGCGCCCCGCCGTCCGGCTGGGAGGGTGCCACCGAGCGCACGGAAGAGGATCTGCGGTGGGCGAAGGGCGGCACGGCGGCGGCCAAGGACCGCCGCGACCAACTGCTTCCCGCACTGCACGCGGTGAACGACCGGGTGGGCTGGATCAGCGAGGGCGCGCTGGACTACATCTGCCGGCGGCTCACGGTGGCACCCGCCGAGGCGTACGGGGTCGCGACCTTCTACGCCATGTTCTCGGTACGCCCCCGCCCGGCGAAGGTGCTCCACGTCTGTACGGACCTGGCCTGCGCGGCCCGCGGCTCGGCAGCCGTATGCGCGGACCTCACCGAACGCCTGGGTGCTCCGGGCACCCCGGCCGAGGGCACGGTCTGGCAGGAGAGCCCCTGCCTGGGCCTGTGCGAACGTGCCCCGGCGGCACTGCTGCTGCGCGCCGGGACGGATCCAGACCTCCGGAGCTTCAGGCAATTTCAGCCCCTTGGGGGTCCCCCCGGACGAAGTCTGGGGGAGATTGAGGAGCGGGGGTCCGGGGGCGGAGCCCCCGAAGAGCCCGCCGCAGGCGCCGTCCGCTGCTCCACCGTGGTCGCCCCCGCCACCGCACACGCGCTGGTCACCGCTATCCGCGCACCCCTGGACGCCCCGGAGGAGCCCCCGGCGGGCGCGGCCGTCCCCCAGTCCGGCGACCCCACCCTCGTACTCCTCAAACGCATCGGCACCGTGGACCCCACCTCCCTCGACGACTACCGCTCCACCGGCGGCTACACCGCCCTGCGCCGCGCCTTCGCGCTCGGCCCCACCGGGGTGATCCGCGAGGTGCTGGACGCCGGCCTGGTCGGCCGGGGCGGCGCCGCCTTCCCCACCGGACGCAAGTGGCAGGCCACCGCTCAGCAGGCCGACGGACCGCACTACCTGGTGTGCAACGCGGACGAGAGCGAGCCCGGCACCTTCAAGGACCGGGTGCTGATGGAGGGTGACCCGTACGCCCTGGTCGAGGCCATGACGATCGCCGGGTACGCCATCGGCGCCCACCAGGGCTACATCTATCTGCGCGGCGAGTACCCCCGCGCGTACGAACGGCTCGACCACGCCCTGGCCGGCGCCCGCACCCGCGGACTGCTCGGCCCCGACGTACTCGGGCAGGGGTACGCCTTCGACATCGAGATCCGGCGCGGCGCGGGTGCCTACATCTGCGGCGAGGAGACCGCGATCTTCAACTCGATCGAGGGGCAGCGCGGCGAGCCACGCTCCAAACCGCCGTTCCCGGTGGAGAAGGGTCTCTTCGGCAAGCCGACCGCGGTCAACAACGTCGAGACGCTCGTCAACGTGCTGCCGATCCTGGAGCACGGCGCCGCCGCGTACGCCGCGACCGGCACGGAGACCTCCACCGGCACCAAGCTCTTCTGCGTCTCCGGGCAGGTGGCCCGCCCCGGCATCTACGAACTTCCCTTCGGCGCGAACCTCCGGGAACTGCTCGACCTCGCGGGTCCGCCCGAGGGACTGCGGGCCGTGCTCCTCGGCGGCGCCGCCGGCGGCTTCGTACGCCCCGACGAGCTCGACATCCCGCTGACCTTCGAGGGCACCCGCGCCGCGGGGACGACGCTCGGCTCCGGAGTGGTCCTGGTCCTGGACGACTCGGTGGAACTCCCGCGGGTGCTGCTGCGCATCGCGGAGTTCTTCCGCGACGAGTCGTGCGGCCAGTGCGTCCCCTGCCGGGTGGGCACCGTCCGCCAGGAGGAGGCCCTGCACCGGATCGTGGACCGTACGGGCGCCGGAGCCGCCGAGGACATCGCGCTCATGAGAGAGGTGGGACAGGCCATGCGGGACGCCTCGATCTGCGGTCTGGGCCAGACCGCGTGGAATGCAGTGGAGTCAGCCATCGACCGCCTGGGGGTCTACAAGTGACCACTGTTCCGCTTCAGCCGCCGCGCCGTCTCGTCTCGTTCACGCTGGACGGCGAGGAGACCCGGGTCCCGGAGGGATCCACCATCCTGGATGCCTGCCGGACGGCGGGCAAGGACATCCCGACCCTGTGCCAGGGGGACACGCTCACCCCGAAGAACGCCTGCCGTGTGTGCGTCGTCGAGGTGGAGGGTTCCCGCACGCTCGCCCCGGCCTGCTCCCGGCGCGCCGAGGCGGGTATGGAGGTCCGCACGGACACCGAGCGGGCCAGGCACAGCCGGAAGGTGGTCCTGGAACTCCTGGCCTCGTCGACGGACCTGTCGACGACCCCACGGGCCGAGGAGTGGATCAAGGAGTACGAGGCGAAGCCGGACCGCTTCGGCGCGGACGCCGCCCGAATGAACGAACAGCCGAAGATCGACAACGAACTGTTCGTCCGCGAGTACGACAAGTGCATCCTCTGCTACAAGTGCGTCGACGCCTGCGGCGAGCAGTGGCAGAACACCTTCGCCATCGCCGTCTCAGGACGCGGTTTCGACGCCCGTATCTCCACCGAGCACGACGCCGCGCTCCCCGACTCGGCCTGTGTCTTCTGCGGGAACTGCATCGAGGTGTGCCCGACCGGCGCGCTCTCGTTCAGCACGGAGTTCGGCATGCGGGCGGCGGGGACGTGGGACGAGCCCGCGCAGACGCAGACGACGACCGTCTGCGCCTACTGCGGCGTGGGCTGCAACGTGACCCTCCACGTGCAGGAGAACGAGATCGTCAAGGTCACCTCGCCGCACGACAACCCGGTGACCCATGGCAACCTCTGTATCAAGGGCCGTTTCGGCTACCAACACGTACAGAATCGGGTTTAACGGCTATGGGACGGGTCACCGAGCGTCGCCGCACCATCCGCATCCGGGACGGGGCGGTCACGACCCGCCCCGACACCCTCGTCGCGGAGGAGCCCCTGGAGATCCGGCTGAACGGCAAGCCGCTCGCCATCACCATGCGGACCCCGGGCGACGACTTCGCCCTCGCGGCGGGCTTCCTGGTGAGCGAGGGCGTGATCGGTGAGGGGCCCGAGGTCCAGTCGATCGTGTACTGCGCCGGGGCGACGGCCGACGGTGTGAACACGTACAACGTGGTGGACGTGAAGCTCGCGCCCGGCGTCGTGGTCCCCGACATCACACTGGAACGGAACGTCTACACCACCTCCTCCTGCGGGCTCTGCGGCAAGGCGAGCCTCGACGCGGTCCGCACCACGACCCGCCACCCCGTCGCCGACACTCCCCCGGTCCGGGTGACACCCGCACTGCTCTCCGCCCTCCCCGACCGGCTGCGCGAGGCCCAGCGGGTGTTCGACCGGACCGGGGGCCTGCACGCGGCGGCGCTGTTCTCCCCGGAGGGCGAGCTGCTGGACATCAGGGAGGACGTCGGCCGCCACAACGCGGTCGACAAGCTCGTGGGGCGCGCCCTCACCGACGACCGGCTGCCGCTCTCGCAGGCGATTCTGCTGGTGTCGGGGCGGGCATCGTTCGAACTGGCGCAGAAGGCGGTGATGGCGGGCATCCCGATGCTCGCGGCCGTCTCGGCGCCGTCGTCGCTGGCCGTGGATCTGGCGGCCGAGAGCGGACTGACCCTCGTCGGCTTCCTGCGGGGCCAGTCCATGAACGTGTACGCGGGTGACCACCGCATCGCCCTCGGGGCGACGGTGGGCCAGGGCTGAGCCGGCCCGCCCGCTGCACGGGGCAGGGGTCCGGCCGGCGGGGAGCGCCCCCTGCGCCGGCCGGGCCCTCCCGTGGGTCACCAGCGGGCGACTAACGTCTCTTCTCCGCCTCGGTTGCGGTACAGCCAGGTGGCCCCGGGAGCGACGTCCCCGCTCAGGTAGCCGACGATGGGGTCCCGCTGCGTCGCGCTGTCCAGCTCGCCCAGCAGCTTCAGGGCGTCGGGCAGGGGGAAGAAGGCGGCCTGTTCGATGTCGTCGTCCTGTGGCGCGATCTCTCCCGACCACTCGTCGATCTCGAAGGCGACGGCCACGGCCGAAGGGTGACGCTCCGAGTCGATGTGCATGAGGAACGCGGTCCGCACCGGATCGCCCACGAGCAGCCCGGTCTCCTCCCGCAGCTCACGCCGGAGGGCTTCATGCATGAGCTCGCCGTCCTCGACCCCGCCACCGGGCAGCGACCAGAGGATCTCACCGGCGGCGCCGAGGCTCTCTCGCACGAGCAGCACCTCGTTGCCTCGGCGGATGATGCCGATGACCAGCTGCACCCGGGGTTTCGGGGCCTTCGATTCCTCTGCGGTCATGCTGTGGCGCGGGCGTCCACCGCTCCGTCCTTCACTGCGGACACGAACGACGACCAGCCGTCCGCCGCGAATGTGAGCGCGGGGCCGTGCGGGTTCTTGCTGTCGCGAACCGGGACGACATCAGTGAAGGCGTCGGAGACCTCTAGGCATTGACCGCCATCCGAGTTGCTGTAACTGCTCTTACGCCAAGCAGTAGCACTCAGGTCGATGGATCGCACGGAACTTCCTCCAACAAGCGCGAGATGTGCTTACGCGACTCACCCGGGGACAGCGCCAAGTCGCGTACGGAATCGTACATTTGCTGAAGCTCCTCAACTTGCCGAGATGCCTCAAGCAGGTTGCCGTGGCTGGCGCTCTCCACGTACGCCACCGTACGCCCCTCGGCCACACGCAGGAACATCACATCGGTACTCGACAAGCTGTGCGCACCGGCACTGTGTGGCAGGACTTGCACAACCGTCTGCGCCCTGTCGGCCATCTCCAGAAGATGTTTCAGCTGCTCCCGCCAAGCGCTCGCCTCCCGGAGCGGCGTGCAGAGCACCGTCTCGGAGAGGATCGAGCGGAAGTGCGGTGCTCCCTCGCCCTCCAGTAGATCGCGCCGCGTCAGTCGAGCCTTCACCTGCTCATCAAGTTCTTGGCCGTTGAGCCGTCCAGCCGCGAGCACTTCCCGTGCGTACCCCTCCGTCTGCAACACTCCCGGCAGCACCCCCACCGCGAAGTGCCACAAGCTCGTCGCCTCCGCCTCCAACGCCATGTACCGCTGGTACCGCTCCTTGAACTGCGACTGGTCGCTGATCGCCAGCTCCCACATGGCCAGCAGCAGCCCCGGTGTCCCGTAGTACTGGTCCAGCGCCTGCACGACCTCGGGCCCGCCGACCGTCTCGCCCTTCTCCATCTTTCCGAACAACGACCAGTCCCAGCCCATCCGTTCGCCGAGCTGTCGCAGACTCTCGTGACGCTCGGTGCGTAGGCGCCGTAGCTCCTCCGCGAACCGTGCGCGTGGTTCCCTGCTGCGGCCCGTGACCGCCCGCCTCGTCGGCATCGCATCCTCCGTGGAACGTGTGGAACGTGACTCACCGCCGGGGAAGCACGCGCCGCCCACCGTGTGTCACACCCCCGACCAGGCCATTCTCGTAATGAGCCCCTCACGCACCGTAGTCCGGCGTGTGAGGCCAGACAGAGGATTCCGCGCAAGAACAACCGAAGGAAGACACCCATGACTCCGCCGTCGCAGAAGCCGCCCCTCCCCCGCAGGACGGCCAAGATCCAGGAGGCCGTCGGTGCACGGGACGCCCTCGCCACCGCGCTGAGCAGCGCCGGCATCCAACTGCCCGCGATGGACGTGCGTACCCCGTGGCCGGAGACCGAGGACGGCGACACCGCACGGCCGGCCCATTACGCCCTCGTCCACCTCGGCGTCTGTTCCGCCCCCGTGGCGCACGCCCTCGCCGTGGTGATCAGGAACGGAGCGGCGGGTGGCCGATGACGGCACTCTCCGCGTCGGGGCGGCCGTGCACGACTGCGACAGCGGCCGGGTGGGACTGGTGATGGGCCACGAGGGCCCCTACCTCCAGCTCCGCCCGCTCGGCGGTGGCCGCGAGTGGGACGCGGACCCGGCCCGCCTACGACCGCTCGGCCCCACCGAGTTGCTGAGCGCCCGCGTCGCCGAGGCCAACGCCCGCAGCCGCACCGGCCTCGTTCTCGGCGACATACGGGGCTCCCCGCACACCGACCGGGCCGAGTACGACACCTGATGACGGCACAGCGAAGCCCATGGCAAGAATGCTTCGGCTTCGTGTCGTCCGCGACGTATCGGGTTAGTGGACCGCTGCGTCGGGGGAGTAGCGGATCATGACGAGTACCGATCATGTCGCGAACGATCACAACAAGCCCCCAGGGACGGCACCAGGCTCGTCGGCCCGTCAGCTGGCCGCTGCCTCCATCGGCAACGCGGTCGAATGGTACGACTGGTACGCGTACTCGTTCCTCGCCGTCTACATCGCTGACCAGGTCTTTCCCAAAAGCGCGAGCAACTCCCTGGTCCCTCTGCTTTCCACCTTCGCCGTCTTCGCCGTCGGCTTCTTCATGCGGCCCATCGGCGGCCTGCTCATGGGAGCCGTCGCCGACCGCCACGGCCGGCGCGCTGCCCTCACCGTGACTATTCTGCTGATGGGCGCCGGCAGCCTTCTCGTCGCCCTGACCCCCACGTACCACGCCGTCGGCGTCCTCGCTCCCGTCGTTCTCGTCATCGCGCGGTTGGTCCAAGGGCTGTCGGTGGGCGGCGAGTTCGCCGCCTCGACGACCTTTCTCGTCGAATCGGCCGGTCCTGGCAGGCGCGGACTCTTCTCCAGCTTCCAGTACATTTCCACCACCATCGGCCAGCTCATCGCCTCCGGCGTCGCCGCTCTTCTCGTGCTTCTCCTCACCAATGACCGGATGAACGACTGGGGCTGGCGCATTCCCTTCCTGATCGGCGCACTCTTCAGCCTCGTCGGCCTCTGGATCCGCCGGGGAGCCCACGAGACCCGCCCCGCGGAACAGCGGGCCGGCGCCAGGCCCGGTCTCTTCGAGGCCCTGCGACGCCACCCCCGCGAATCTCTTCTGATCTGCGGCATCACTGCGGGCGGCACCATCGCCTACTACACGTGGACGACCTACCTGCCCACCTTCGCCCAGGTGAACGCGGGCTTCGACAAGGGGGACGCGCTTGTCGTCAGCACCATCTCCCTCGCCTTCTTCGCGCTGCTCCAGCCCCTGGGCGGCATGCTGTCCGACCGGATCGGCCGTAAGCCGCTCCTGCTCTTCTTCGCGATCGGCTTCGCGGCGCTCGTCGTTCCCCTGCTCGACTCGGTCACCGACACCTTCGTCTCCCTGCTTCTGGTGCAGTGCGCGGGCATGGTCCTGCTCACCGGCTACACCTCCGTGGCAGCGGCCGTGAACGCCGAGATCTTTCCCGCACGCGTACGGGCCGCGGGGATCGGCTTTCCCTACTCGCTGACTGTGGCGCTGTTCGGCGGCACCGCTCCCTATGTCGGCACCTGGTTCAAGGAAGCCGGTCACGCCGGAGGGTTTGCCTGGTACGTGGCGGGCCTGTGCCTCGTCTCCGCCTGCTTCTACCTGGTCCTGCCCGAGACCGCGAAGAAACCGCTGAAGGGCTGACGCGGCCCTGGCGGCGGTTCAGGCGGTCGAAGTGACCGCTCGGGTGGCGGGATCGCGGCCCGGCAGCGGGTCGCGGGAGCGGCGCTTGGCGATCACCGCGCAGACCATCAGCTGCATCTGGTGGAAGAGCATCAGCGGCAGCACCGCGAGACTCGCGTGCGCGCCGAACAGGACGCTGGCCATCGGCAGCCCGGCCGCCAGGCTCTTCTTCGAACCGGCGAACTGGATGGCGATCCGGTCCTCCCGTCCGAAGCCCAGCCGCTTGGCGCCGTACCAGCTCACCGCGAGCATGAGGGCCAGCAGCACGGCCTCGGCGCCGAGGAGCGCGCCCAGCCGGAGCGGGGTGACCTGGTGCCAGATTCCGGCCACCATGCCCTCGCTGAAGGCCGTGTAGACGACGAGCAGGATCGAGCCGCGGTCGACGTAGCTCAGCGCCTTGCGGTGGCGGCCGATGAATCCTCCGACCAAGCGGCGCAGCAGCTGACCGGCAAGAAAGGGCACCAGCAGCTGAAGCACGATCTTCACCAGGGAGCCCGCGGAGAACCCTCCCCCGCTGCTGCCGAGCAGCACGGCTGCCAGCAGCGGTGTCAGCAGGATCCCGGCGATGCTGGAGAAGGAGCCGGCGCAGATGGCGGCGGGCACGTTGCCGCGCGCGATCGAGGTGAAGGCGATCGACGACTGGATGGTGGAGGGGACCAGGCACAGGAAGAGGAAGCCGTCCTGGAGCTGTGGGGTCAGCACGTACGGAACCAGGCCGCCGCTGGCGAGCCCGAACAGCGGGAACACCAGGAAGGTGCAGGCCAGGACGGTGAGGTGGAGCCGCCAGTGCTTCAGGCCGTCGAGTGCCTCGGCGGTCGAGAGACGCGCCCCGTAGAGGAAGAAGAGCAGGGCCACCGCTCCGGTCGACGCGCCGCCCGCCACCTCGGCGCCCGTCCCGGACGCGGGGAGCAGCGCCGCGAATACCACCGTGCCGATCAGCGCCAGGATGTAGGGGTCGACCGGCAGCCATGACGGCAGTGCGGGGATACGGCGGCTGGTGCGGCGGCTCATGTGCTCCGTGCTCTCTCGGTGGGGTCGTGCCCTCCCTATCGTGCTCCTGATCACTGCGATCGGGAATCCCGTACACCGAACTGACTGTCATCACGAATCGCGATAGCCTCGTCCCATGTACGACCCCGTCCAGCTCCGCACCTTCCTGGCAGTCGCCCAGACCCTGAGCTTCACCCAGGCGGCACGCCGGCTCGGCGTCCGGCAGTCCACGGTCAGCCAGCACGTCCGCCGGCTGGAGTCCGAGGCCGGCCGGCAGCTGTTCAGCCGGGACACGCACCGGGTCGACCTCACCGAGGACGGTGAGGCCATGCTGGGCTTCGCCCGGACGATCCTTCAGGCCAACGAGCGCGCGGCGGCGTTCTTCACGGGCACCCGGCTGCGCGGGCGGCTGCGCTTCGGCGCGTCCGAGGACTTCGTCCTCACCCGTCTCCCGGAGATCCTCGAGTCCTTCCGCCGGGAGCATCCGGAGGTCGAGCTGGAGCTCACGGTGGAGCTGTCCGGTGCGCTGCACCGGCAGCTCGCGGCGGGCCGGCTCGACCTGGTGCTGGCAAAGCGCCGCGCCGGGGACACCCACGGGGAGCTGGTCTGGCACGACACCCTTACCTGGATCGGCGCCCCGCAGCTGCGGATCGATCCCGAGCGCCCCCTCCCGCTGATCGCCTTCCCGCCTCCCGGCATCACCAGGGCGCGCGCCCTGGAGGTGCTGGAGGAGCACGGCAGGTCCTGGCGCTTCGCGTGTACGAGTGCGAGCCTGAGCGCACTCGTGGCGGCGGCCCGCGCCGGTCTGGGGGTGATGGCGCACACCCGTGGGCTCATCCCGCCCGGGCTCGTGCCGGTGCCGTCCCGGGCAGGCCTGCCGGAGCTCGGAGATGTGGACTTCGTGTTGCTGCACGGGCGTCGCAGGGACACCGCCCAGGAGGCGGCGGACGCCCTCGCGGCGGCGATCCTGGCGGGCGGCGACCGTCTCCACCGCGGCCCGGTCGTGCCTTCGCACCCGGAATCGACGTAAGTGCTGCGTACAGATTCGGTGGAGATTCCCGCCCGAGCCACTTACTCCGTGGTCAGAAGTCCGCCCGAGCCTTGCCCATCTGGCCCGATTTCTACGGTCGGACTGGCCAGATGCCACGTTTTCAGGAGACTTCGGACCCTCCCGCAGCCTCGCACGGTGAGGTAGCGTCGCGGCGCCGTGCGGAGCCACAAGGAGCAGGTCATTGCGTGAGTTCACTGTCCCACCCATGGCCGCTGCCCCTCAAGTCGGCGGCCTTGCCGATACCGTCTTCGACTTTGCCGAGGAGGACCCCCACCGGATCGCCCTCGGACGCAAGGACGAGGAGGGGCAGTGGCACGACGTGTCGGCGGCCACCTTCCGCGACGAGGTGCTCGCTCTCGCCAAGGGGCTGATCGCACACGGCGTCCGGTTCGGCGACCGGGTCGCCCTGATGTCGCGTACGCGCTACGAGTGGACACTCTTCGACTACGCCCTCTGGACGGTGGGCGCCCAGTCCGTGCCGATCTATCCGACGTCGTCGGCCGAGCAGGTCCTGTGGATGCTGCACGACGCCGAGGTCGCGGCCGTCATGGTCGAGCACGAGGACCACGCGATGACGATCGGTTCGGTGATCGACCGGCTGCCGAATCTGCACCGGCTCTGGCAGCTGGACGCCGACGTGGTGACCGAGCTCATGGACGCCGGGGCGCTGATCGACGACGAGGTCGTGCACCGGCACCGCCGTGCGCTGACTCCCGAGTCGGTGGCGACGGTCATCTACACCTCCGGCACGACGGGGCGCCCCAAGGGCTGTGTGATCACGCACGCCCAGTTCATGTTCGAGGCCGACACCATGGTCAGCCGCTGGCATCCGGTGTTCCTCTCCAAGCCCGGTGAGGAGGCGGCGACGCTGCTCTTCCTGCCGCTCGCCCATGTCTTCGGGCGCATGGTGGAGATAGCCGCGCTGCGTGGCCGGGTGAAGCTGGCGCACCAGCCGGAGCTGTCCGCGAAGGCTCTGATGCCGGACCTCGTGGCCTTCCGGCCCAGCTTCATCCTGGCGGTGCCGTACATCTTCGAGAAGGTCTACAACGGCGCACGGCGCAAGGCCGAGTCGGAGGGCCGCGCCGGGGCGTTCGACAAGGCCGTCGACGTCGCGGTGAAGTACGCCGAGGCCATGGAGGAGCGGGCCTTCGGCACGGGCCCGGGGCCGTCCGCCGGTCTTCGGATGCAGCACCAGTTCTTCGACAAGGTCGTCTACCGCAAGGTCCGCGACGCGATGGGCGGCCGGGTACGGCACGCCATGTCCGGCGGGTCCGGCATGGACCGGCAGCTCGGGCTGTTCTTCGCGGGAGCGGGCGTCATGGTGTACGAGGGCTACGGACTCACCGAGACGACCGCCGCGGCCACTGCCAATCCGCCCGAGCGCACCCGCTACGGCACCGTCGGCCAGCCCATCCCCGGGTCCACGGTGCGCATCGCCCGGGACGGCGAGATCTGGGTGTACGGCGCCAACGTGTTCTCCGGCTATCTGGGCGACCCCAAGGCCACGGACTCCGTGCTGCACGACGGGTGGCTGGCCACCGGCGACCTCGGCGCGCTCGACGAGGACGGCTATCTGACCATCACCGGACGCAAGAAGGAGATCCTGGTGACCTCCGGGGGCAAGAGCGTCGCCCCGTCCGGCCTGGAGGAGCGGGTGCGCGCCCATCCGCTGGTCGCGCAGTGCATCGTCGTCGGGAACGACCGGCCCTACATCGCGGCGCTGGTCACGGTGGACCACGAGTCGGTCGAACACTGGCTCGCCATGCAGGGGCGTACGCCGATGCGCCCGGCGGACCTGGTGCGCGACCCCGACCTGGAGATGGAGGTGCGCCGGGCGGTGGTGGCCGCGAACACGGCGGTGTCCCAGGCCGAGTCCATCCGCACCTTCCGTATCCTGGCGCACCAGTTCACCGAGGAGCACGGGCTGCTGACCCCGTCGCTGAAGCTGAAGCGCAATGCGATCGAGACGGCGTACTCGGCCGAGGTCGACGCCCTCTACCGCTGATCCCGGGCAGCACCTGGCACCTCGTCAGCGTGTACCTTTTCTCCGGTTCGCCGGATCAGGGCGACGGGGAATGCTCAGGCTTTTCCGATCGTTCCCTCTGGGAGTACCCACCCACAACGTAAGGATCGACTGCTCGTGAGCCAGGTCCCCACCATCACCCTCAACAACGGCCTCGAGATGCCGCAGCTCGGCTTCGGTGTCTGGCAGGTGCCTGACGACGAGGCCACGACGGCCGTGACCACGGCACTGGAGGCCGGGTACCGGAGCATCGACACCGCCGCGGTCTACGGGAACGAGGCGGGCACCGGGAAGGCCCTCGCCGGCGCGGGTGTGCCCCGTGAGGAGCTGTTCGTCACCACCAAGCTGTGGAACGCCGAGCAGGGCTTCGACTCGACGCTGCGTGCGTTCGACGTGTCGCTGGACAAGCTGGGCCTGGATTACGTCGACCTCTATCTCATCCACTGGCCGGTGCCGGCCAAGGACGCCTACGTCGACACGTACAAGGCCTTCGAGCGGATCCTCGCCGACGGCCGCGCGAAGGCGATCGGCGTCTCCAACTTCCTCCCGGAGCATCTGGAGCGCCTGCTGGGCGAGACGTCCGTCGTCCCCGCGGTCAACCAGATCGAGCTGCACCCGCAGCTCCAGCAGGCCGAGTCCCGTGCCGCCCACGCCGCGCACGGCATCGTCACCGAGGCCTGGTCGCCGCTGGGCTCGGGCAAGGGGCTCCTGGAGGTCCCGACGGTGGTCGCCGTCGCGCACAAGCACGGCCGGAGCCCCGCACAGGCGGTGCTCCGCTGGCACCTGCAGACCGGCCATGTGGTGATCCCCAAGTCCGTGACGCCGTCGCGGATCGCGGAGAACATCGACGTGTTCGACTTCGAGCTGGACGCCGACGACCTGGCCGCGTTCACCGCGCTCGACGAGGGCAAGCGCACCGGGTCCCACCCCGCCGAGATGAACGCCGGCGCCTGACGCCCGCATGTCCCCCGGCGGCCCCCACCGCTGTACGCGCGGTGGGGGCGCCGGTGTGTGTCCGCGCGGCGGGCGAGCGGTAGGGCCGCCGGTGCGTGCGTGCGGCCGGCCGGCCGGGCAAGGGTGCGCGGGAAACACGGTGGAAGTGCGCCGACCGTGCTGGTTAAGGTCACCGGATGAGCACTCGAACCTTCCGTATCACGGTCCGCGGCGTCTTCGACGGGCTCAGCACCGCTCAGCGGGCCGAGCTGCTGGCCCGTGCTGCGGAGCATGACGTCCTGCGTGCGGCCTTCACCCCCGAGGGGCACCTCAGCTACGACCTGGCCGCACGCTCGGCCTTCACCTTCCGCTTCCAGGACGCGGGTGACGAGGAAGAGCACATCCTGGAGGCGACCGAACGCGCTGAGAACGGGGCGAGGACGTGGCTGGACGAACGCGGCTACGGCTACAAGAACCTCAGGAGCAGCGCCGAGGACCTCTCCCAGGCGCCCCTCGGCAAGAGGCAGCGCCGTGCCGCGGCCGGGAAGGACGCCTGATCCTGCCCCGGTGCTCCCACGTCGGGCTCGGACGGCGTGGGGGGCCCGACACCGCCCGGCCCCCCACGCGCCGCGTCAGCGGCGGACCAGCCGCAGTGTGACCAGCTCGAAGGGGCGCAGTGACAGGCTCAGCCCCTCCTCGGTGAGTTCCGGGGCCGTCACGTCGTCCAGCGGCCGCTCCAGCAGGTCGGTCACCGCGACGCCGGCGGCCTCGAAGCCGGTGCCCACTCGGACCCTGGCCCGGCCGCCGGTGGACTCGTAGAGCCGGACGACGAGGTCACCGCTCGCGTCGTCGGCCAGCTTGACCGCGCTGACGACGACAGCGTCGTCGTCGACGGTCACCAGCGGTGCGACCTCCCGCTCACCGGTGACACGGCGCTCGGGCAGGTTGATGCGGAAGCCCTCACGGACCGCGTCGCCGATCGCCGCGCCCGGCGCGAGGGCGTGCCGGAAGCGGTGCACGCCCTGGTCGGTCTCCGGGTCGGGGAACCGGGGGGCGCGCAGGAGCGACAGGCGCACGGTGGTGGTCGTACCGGAGTCGGACTCGCGGACCGTGCGGGTCACATCGTGCCCGTACGTGGAGTCGTTGACGAGCGCCACACCCCAGCCCGGCTCCTCAAGATGGACGAACCGGTGGTTGCACGCCTCGAACTTGGCGGCCTCCCAGCTGGTGTTGGTGTGCGTGGCCCGGTAGAAGTGCCCGAACTGGGTCTCCGAGGCGTAGCGCTCGGCGTGCACGTCCAGCGGGAACGAGGCCTTGAGGAACTTCTCCGTCTCGTGCCAGTCGACCTCGGTGTCGATGTCGAGGCGCTTGGCGCCGGAGGTGAGGGTCAGCAGCTGGGTGACCTTCGAATCACCGAAGCTCCGTACGATCCGGACGCCGACCGCGCCTTCGTCCTCGACGGGGGTGAGCTCGTCGACGCCGGTCAGGTCGGTGACGGTGTTCCGGTAGAACGCGTCGACGTCCCAGGCGTCCCACATGTTCGGGAAGTCGGGGTGGATCTGGAGGAGGTTGGCCGCCTGGCCCGGTGCGACGGTCTCGCGCTCGGCGCCGATGTCGTACGCCGAGACGACCAGGCCCCTCGCGTCGATCTCCACCTGGAGGAGCCCGTTGTCGAGCACGAAGCCGCCGCCCTCGCGTGCGACCAGCTGCCCCTCGCTGCCGGCGTGTGCGGTACCGGCCGCCCCCGCCGGGACCCCGGCACGGGCATGCGGGGCGGAGTTGAAGACGAGCTCATGCCCTCCGGAGGGGGCGCCGGCCAGGGCGCGCTGTGCGGCGCCCACGATGCCGTTCAGTTCCTCGGCCACCGCCGCATAGGTCCTCTCGGCCTCACGGTGCACCCAGGCGATCGACGACCCCGGCAGGATGTCGTGGAACTGGTGGAGCAGAACCGTCTTCCAGATCCGGTCCAACTGCTCGTACGGGTAGGCGAACTCGACGCGCACGGCGGCGGTCGCGGCCCACAGCTCGGCTTCCCGCAGCAGGTGCTCGCTCCGGCGGTTGCCCTGCTTGGTCTTCGCCTGGCTGGTGAGAGTGGCGCGGTGGAGCTCCAGGTACAGCTCGCCGACCCACACCGGCGCGTCCGGGTATTCGGCCTCGGCCTTGGTGAAGAAGTCGGCGGGCTTCTCCCACTCGACGGTGGCCGAGCCCTCCAGGCTGCGCATCCGGCCGGCCTTCGCGATCATCTCGCGGGTCGTACCGCCGCCGCCGTCGCCCCAGCCGGTCGGCGCGAGCGAGTGGCGGGCGACCCCCTTGTCCTTGAAGTTGTCCGCCGCGTGGGCGATCTCGCTGCCCTTCATGGAGCAGTTGTACGTGTCGACGGGCGGGAAGTGGGTGAAGATCCGCGTGCCGTCGATGCCCTCCCAGCGGAAGGTGTGGTGCGGGAACTTGTTGGTCTGGCTCCACGAGATCTTCTGGGTGAGCAGCCACTTGGAACCGGCGGCCTTGATGATCTGCGGCAGTCCGGCGGCGAAGCCGAACGTGTCCGGCAGCCAGGCCTCGTCGTTCTCGATGCCGAACTCGTCGAGGAAGAAGCGCTTGCCGTGCACGAACTGACGGGCCATCGCCTCGGAGCCGGGCATGTTGGTGTCGGACTCGACCCACATGCCGCCGGACGGCACGAACCTGCCTTCCGCCACGGCCTTCTTGACCTTGGCGTACACCTCGGGACGGTGTTCCTTGATCCAGGCGAACTGCTGTGCCTGGGACATCGCGAAGACGAAGTCCGGCTCGTCCTCCAGCAGGGCCGTCATGTTGGACGTGGTCCGCGCGACCTTGCGGACCGTCTCGCGCAGCGGCCACAGCCAGGCGGAGTCGATGTGGGCGTGCCCGACCGCGCTGATGCGGTGGGCGGACGGCTGTGCGGGCGCGGCGAGCACCCCGGCCAGCTCCGCGCGGGCGGCTTCCGCCGTGCCGTTGACGTCCTGGAGATCGACCGCGTCGAGCGCCCGGCCGATCGCACGCAGGATGTCCCAGCGGCGCGCTCCCTCGACGGGCAGCTCCGCCATCAGCTCCCCCAGCACCTCCAGGTCCTGGACGAGGTTCCACACATGCTCGTCGAAGACGGCGAGGTCCATCCGGGCGAGGGTGTACTGGAGTTCGCTTCCGGCGGTCTCCTTGTCACCGAGCCGGGTCGGCAGGAAGGGGTGGTAGTCGAGGATGACGGGGTTGGACGCGGCCTCGATGTGCAGCATGACCTCTTCGCCGCCTTCGGCGGGAGCCCCTACGCGCACCCACTGGTTACGCGGATTGAGGCCCTTCACCGGGGTGCCGTCGGGCCGGTAGACCAGACCCTCGCACTGGAAGCCCGGCATGTTCTCGTCGAAGCCCAGGTCGAGGAGTGCCTCGACGGTCCGGCCCGCCCAGTGCTCGGGGACGGTCCCTGAGACGCGGAACCAGCAGGTGCTCCACGGGGCTCCCCACCGGTCGCCGACCGCGATGGGCCCGACGGGGCCGGCCAGGCCCTCGTCGACCGGGACGGGCTCGCCGGGGGCGTTCCAGACGGCGACGTCCAGCGGTACGGACTCCGGATATACGGCGGGTCGGATGCGCTCGTCCAGGACACGCTTCAGACGGGCTTCCACCAGGCTGCGGTCGTCGTGCATGAGGGTGACTCCGTTGTGATGTGGGTGCGGGTGGGGGCGGATTACCAGCGGTGTGCGGTGACGGCGGCGTCGGACACGCCGTAGAGCTCGTCCACGGCCCTGACCTGGAAGCGCGCGGACCTCTCGTCGGCCTCCCTGCGGACACCGGACAGGAAGAAGGCGGTGCCACAGGTGCCTCCGAGGAAGCGCCTGGTGCCGTCGGGGAGGATTTGGTGTACCTCGTAGTGGCGTACCGGGCCGGGTGCCCGGTTCCAGCGCAGGCGCAGCTCCGAGCCGTCGGCGGCTGCGTCGGTGATGCGCGGTGCGGTCGGCGCGTGCGGCTTTCCGACGGTATCGCGTACGGCCAGCGCACCGAGCCTCCACCGCACCGCGCCCGCACCGGTGAGCCGTATTCCCAGGGCGTGGACGGTGCCGCTCAGCCGGGTGGGGGCGGCGGGGTGCGGCTGAGGCTGGGTCATGGTCTGCTCCGTATCGGGCGAGGTGCGATTCCGGTGCTGTGGGGGGGCAGGTCAGCGGGTCACAGGACCTGGCCGGGCGTGACGACCTCGGTGATACCGCGGCCGGCGAGATGCTTCCCGTCCTCTGCGTGGCTCGCGAGGACCGTGGTGGGGCGGGCGCCGTCCGCGGTGAGCCGGGCGAACGCCTCGAAGACCGCACCGCCGGGCGCGCACACCGAGCGGCGGGGCGCCGTGTCGTCGTCCCCGGTGTCGACGACGAGCGCGGTGGTCCGGGGCGCCGGGCGGTGGGCGGCGGCGCGCTGTTCCCCGACGATCCGGGCCATGGACTGGCCGGCGGGCTTGACCTTCCCGTCGTTGGTCAGCAGCCCAAGACCGTATTCCAGTTCGGGGAAGTCGGCCAGTGAGCGTGAGACGTCGTGGGAGCACCACCAGGTCACGCCCCACACGTCCTCGCAGTCCAGGGCGTTGGCGACCGTCGCCTCCGTGAACGACGCGGCGTGGCCGGCGGGGATCAGGGGCGCGGGGGCGCCCACCTCCTGGAGCCACACCGGGCGGCGCGGGTCCTGTGCCCACGCCTTGGAGAGTTCGATCAGGTACGCCGCGTGGTGCTCGGTGGCCGTGCCGTCACGTCCGTGACGCTGGGCGGTTCCGTTGAAGACCCAGGAGTGGACGGCGGTGACCGCGCCGATCCGGGCCGCGTGCGCCGGGGTGAAGGCGTGGTCGTCCTGGTACCAGGACGCGTCGTACTCCGCGTGCAGATGGAGCTTCCCGGGGGCTCCCTCCTCGCACGCGTCGATCAGGGTCCGCAACCAGTCGCCGGCCTGTTCGGGGGTGATGCGGTCGGGGTCGGGGTGCGGGCTTCCGGAGAACTGGTTGATCTCGTTGCCCAGGGTCATGCCGATGAAGTTGGGCCGGTCGGCGAGGGCGGCGGCGAGGGTACGCAGGTAGGCGGCCTGGCCGGCCACGACGTCCGGATCGGTGAACAGGTTGCGGCGGTGCCAGGTCCGCGTCCAGGCGGGCAGGAAGTCGAAGCTCGACAGGTGTCCCTGAAGCCCGTCCACGTTGACGTCGAGGCCGCGTTCGGCCGCCGCGTCGGCCAGCTCGACGAGCTGCTCGACGGCGCGCGGACGGATCAGCGTGCGGTTGGGCTGGAAGAGCGGCCAGAGCGGGAAGACGCGGATGTGGTCGAGGCCGAGACCGGCTATCGAGTCCAGGTCGGCGCGCACGGCGTCGAGGTCGAAGTCCAGCCAGTGGTGGAACCAGCCCTGGCTGGGCGTGTAGTTGGCGCCGAAGCGCGGCGCGGCGGAGCTCATGAAGGGGGTGATCCTGGTTCTGTGGTGGGGGTGGCGGACGGTCAGCCCTTGACGGCGCCTTCGCCGACTCCACGGAAGAAGAAGCGCTGCAGACAGGCGAAGAGCGCGATGAGCGGGGCCACGGCGATGATCGTGCCGGCCGCGACGAGCCGTTCGTCGTTGGCGAAGGTGCCGTGCAGGTAGTTCAGCCCGATGGTCAGGGTGAAGTTCTCCGGATCGCTGAGCACGATCAGCGGCCACAGGAAGTCGTCCCAGGCGCCCATGAAGGCGAAGATCGCGACGACGGCGAGGGTGCCCTTGACCGAGGGCAGCGCGATCCGCAGGAAGCGCTGCCAGACGTTGGCGCCGTCGACGAACGCGGCTTCCTCCACCTCCTGCGGGAGGTTCAGGAAGGCGTTGCGCATGAGCAGGACGTTCATCGCTCCGATGGATCCCGGCAGGAGCACTCCGAGCAGGGTGTTGTTGAGGCCGAGATCACGCATCGTGGTGAACTGGGCGATGATGATGCCCTCCACCGGGACCAGCATGGCGAGGATGAAGGCCAGGGTCGCGGCCCTGCGTCCCCGGTAGCGCAGCCTGGCCAGCGCGTAGCCGGCCAGCGCGGCACCCACACAGTTGGTGACCACGTTGGCGGAGGCGACCTTGAGGGAGTTGAACGCGTACTCCCAGACCGGGATGGTGTCGGCGACCCGGGTGTAGTTGTCCAGGGTCGGGTCGCTGGGGAAGAACTTCGGCGGGGAGCTGAAGATGTCCTCTCCGGGGCCCTTGAGCGACGTCGAGAGCTGCCAGAGGAACGGCCCGACGGTCAGGGCCAGCACGAGGAGCAGCAGCAGGTACCGCAGGACGAGTTGCCAGGCCGGAATGCGGCGGCCCTCGGCATCGGTGGTCTTCAGGATGCTCACACGTCCTCCTTGCGGTCGGCGCGGAGCACCAGAAGCATCAGTCCGACGGTGACGACGAAGATGACGACCGAGATGGCGGAGGCGTACCCGACGCGTCCGGTCAGTCCGGTGCCGACCCGCTGGACCAGCATCACCAGGGTGGTGTCCTCACCGGCCGGGCCGCCGGAGGGACCGGCCATCAGATAGACCTCGGAGAAGACCTTGAAGGCGGAGACCGAGGCCAGGGCCGCGACCAGCACCATGGTCGAGCGGACGGCGGGAACGGTGACGGTGAAGAAGCGGCGTACCGCTCCGGCGCCGTCCACGGAAGCGGCCTCGTGCAGTTCCCGTGGCACGTTGGCCAGGGCGGCCAGATAAATGATCATGTAGTAGCCGAGGCCCTTCCAGACCGTGACCGTCATCGCGCTCAGCAACAGCAGCCACTGGTCGCTGAGGAAGCCGACCTTCCCGATGCCGACCGCCTCCAGCAGCGAGTTGATCAGCCCTCTGTCGTCGAGCATCCACACCCAGATGAGACCGACGACCACGATGGAAGCCACGACAGGGGTGTAGAAGGCGGAGCGGAAGAAGGTGATGCCGGGGATGTGCCGTTGGACGAGCATCGCGAGCAGCAAGGGGAGGATCACGAGCGCGGGGACGACGACGAGGACATAGAGCGCGCTGTTGCGGAGTCCGATCCAGAACATCTCGTCGTGCAGCAGCTCCCGGAAGTTGTCCAGGCCGACGAACGTGCCGGGGATCAGCGTCCGGCGGTCGGTGAAGGCGTTGACCAGGGTGCTGAAGAACGGGTACAGGCTGAAGGCGCCGACGACCAGCAGCCCGGGGGCCGCGAACAGCCAGGGGCTGAGCGGGAGATGGCGGCTGATCCGTCGGGCCGGCCGACCGCCGCCCGGGACGGCGGTCTCGCTCGCCGCCGTGCCGGTACGGGGCCCGGGGAGGCCGTCGGCCTTGGCCGGCGCGGCGGTTGAGGGGGTGACAGGGGTCTTCATCGGGTCTCAGCTCTGCTGCAGGAGCCGGTCACAGGCTTTGACAGCGTTGTCAAGAGCTTCCTTGGGGCTCTGCTTCCCCTGGAGCGCCCTGGCGATCTGGTTGCGGAGTTCGGTCTTCATCTGTTCGCTGAACAGAACCGGCGTGTAGTTGACCGCCGTCTTCAGGGACTTGGCGGCGGCGACCCGGACGCGGGTCTCGTCCGTGCCGTCCTCCTCGGTGAAGTAGGGGTCGTCGAGGGACCCGGCGGTGCTCGGGAAGATGGCGACCTTCTTCGCGAACTGCATCTGCCGGGTGGCGTCGGTGACGTAGTGGGCGAAGGCCACGGAGGCGGGCTTCTGCTGCGTCTGCGAGTTCACCATGAGGCCCATGACGTACATGTTGGCCTTGCCGGTGTTGCTGACCTGGTCGGTGATGCCGATGTTCTTGTAGAGCCCCGGGGCCTGCTTCTTGAAGTTGGCCAGGTCGAGCGCGCTGCCCGGGTTCATGGCCACGGACTCGGTGAGGAACTTGTGCCCCGAGGACTCGGGCGTCGCGGTCAGCGCCTGCGGGTCGAGCGCCTTGGCGTCGTACAACTTCTTGTATTTCGTGAGGAGTTCGATCCCCTTGGCGTCGTTGAAGGCGAAGCCGGTGCCGTCGTCGTTCATCAGTCCGCCGCCGTAACGGCCGAAGTCCTCGATGGTGGGCACGTTCGCGAGGGCCGCGACCTTCCCGTCGCTCGCCCCGGCGAGCTTCAGCCCGGCGTCGAAGACCTCGTCGTAGGTGGCCGGGGGCTTGGCCGGGTCGAGTCCGGCCTTCTCCAGCAGCCTCTTGTTGTAGAACATCGGGCCGGTGTTGAGGTACCAGGGGAAGGCGAACGTGCCCTCGGCTCCCGGGACCTGATGGCTCGCCCAGGCCTCCGGCAGGTACTCCTCGCGGTACTTCGGCGCCGCCTTGTCGAGGTCGAGAGCGATTCCCGCCTCGGCCAACGGCGCCACCAGGTCGGGCGAGACGTTCACGACGTCCGGAAGGGTGCCGCCGGCCGCGTCGGCGCTGATCTTGTCCGCGTATCCCTCACCGGGACGGTCGACCCACTTCACCTCGGTGCCGGGGTACTTCTTCTCGAAGTCGGCGATCACACCGTTGAAGTAGTCCTTGAAGTTCGCCTGCAGGTTCCAGGTCTGGAAGGTGATCTTCCCTTCGACCTTGCCCGACGCGTCGGTGGAGCCCTCTCCGGAGCCGCCCCCGCAGGCGCTCAACGGCAGGACGGTGGCGAGCACGACGGCAGCGGCGACTGCTCTGCGGGAGATGCGCACGGTGAACGGCTCCTTTGCTCGGACCAGGCATGCGAAGGGAAGCGAGTGGTGAACTCGTCGGCCGCCTTCGCTCGGCTGAGACTGCAAGGCACCCGGAGGAAAGTCAATACATTCATCGAGATCTGCATCAACATTTCGGCATATACCCAGGTCAGAGGCGTCTGGCGACCACGGTCGCCGTCCTGACTAAAGCGCATTAGACCCTGTAAACTCAAGCGCATTAGTCGTGCAATGACTTCTCTCGACCCGGCGGCGCGGAAGGCTTACACTGCCCCGGGGCCGGACGAGCGCGTCGGCCTCACTTGGGGACCACGGGGAACGCGGGAAACGGGAAAGAGGCACCGGGTGACACCGAAGGGGCCGTCGGCCGAGGACATCTCACCGGCCAGACGCACACCGGCACGCCGGCCGACCATGAAGGACATCGCGCAGCGCGCGGGGGTCTCGGAGAGCGCCGTCTCGTTCGCGCTCAACGACCGCCCGGGCGTCTCGGACATCACCCGCGACCGGATCCGGCGCGTCGCCGAACAGCTGGGCTGGCGGCCCAGCACCGCCGCGCGGGCACTGTCCGGCGAGGGGTCCGCGACCGTCGGGCTGGTCGTGGCGCGCCCGGCGGCCAACCTGGGCGTGGACTCGTTCTTCCTGCAGCTGATCTCCGGCATCCAGGAGGTGCTCGCCGAGCGCCAACTCGGCCTGCTCTTCCAGGTGGTGGAGGACGTGGCGGCCGAGTGCGCCACCTACAGGCGCTGGTGGGCCGAGCACCGGGTCGACGGCGTGCTGATGGTCGACCCGCGTACGGACGATCCGCGTGCGGACCTGCTGGACGAACTGGGCCTGCACGCCGTCGTGATCGGCACACTGCCCGACGGCGACACGGGCCCGCACCCGGGGCTCTCGCAGATCCGCGCGGACGACGCGGGCGCCATGGCGGCGGTCGTCGGACGGCTGCACGAGCTGGGGCACCGGCGCATCGTGCACATCGCCGGTCTTCCCACTCTCGCCCACACCGACCGCCGAATCGAGTCCCTGCGGATCGAGGCCGACCGGCGCGGCCTGGCCGAGGCGCACTCGGTGACCACGGACTACTCCGACATCGAGGGGGCGGCCGTCACCAGGAAGGTGCTGGAGCAGCCGGTCCCGCCGACGGCCCTGATCTACGACAACGACGTGATGGCCGCCGCCGGTTCAGCGGTCACCACGAGTCTCGGTCTCGTGGTCCCGGACGACGTATCGGTCGTTTCGTGGGAGGACTCCGCGCTCTGCCGGCTGACCGCGCCGTGGCTCACGGCGCTGTCCCGGGACCCGGTCGCGTTCGGCCGCCTCGCCGCACGGGAGCTGACCGTACTGCTCGACGGCGGCACGGCCCGCACCGTGCGGGTTCCCCTCCCCAGGCTGATCGAGCGGGGCAGCACAGCGGTGGCACGTGACGGCGGCGAATCGGGCAGGGGGCCGGCGGTGTGAACGCCGGCCCCGTACGGGAGGTGCCCTCCGGGCCCCACCCAGGGGGACCGCGGGCTCTTCTCTCAGTCGAACGTGAGGTCGCCCGAGCGGGGCGGGACGGCGTCGAGCGCCGCGACCGTCGCCTCATCGAGCGTGACCGCCCCCGCGTCGACGTTCGCCTTCAGGTGACCGGGGTCGGCCGTGCCGGGGATCAGCAGCAGGTTCGGGGCGTGGTGGAGCAGCCAGGCGAGGCCGACCTGTGCGGGGGTGACCGCCAGTTCACGGGCGGCAGTGGCCACGGCGGGCTCCTCGGACACCTTCGGCATGCCGGCGAAGGCGCTGCCGAGCGGGAAGTACGGCACCCAGGCGATGTTCTCTGCGAGGCAGAGCCGGAGCATGTCCTCGTCGCCGCGCGTGAGAAGGCTGTACGCGTTCTGCACACAAACGATCCCGGCGGGAAGGGCCCTGCGCAGTCCGTCGAGCGTCACGCTGCTGAGGCCGATCGCACCGATCTTGCCTTCGTCACGCAGTGCGGTCATCACGGCGAGCTGGTCGTCGAGGTCGACGGACTGGTCGGCATCGGCCCGCAGTCCGGGGCCGGAGTCCGCGCGGCGCAGATTGACGAGAGGGATCCTTTCGAGGCCGAGGCCGGCCAGATTGTCCTCCACACTGGCGCGCAGCTGTTCGGGACGCTGCGCGAGGCGCATGGGGAAGGGGCCGTCGGGGTCGGGATCGGCCCCGACCTTGCTGACCACCATGACGTCGTCCTCGGGGCGGACGGCTTCGCGGATGACGTCGTTGACGAATCCGTGGCCGTAGAACTGGGCGGTGTCGATGTGGTCGATTCCCAGCTCGACGCCGCGGCGCAGGAGCGCCACGGCGGCCTTGCGGTCACCCGCCAGGCGTTCGAGCTGCATCGCGCCGAAGCCGACGCGGGAGACGGTGCGGCCCGCGAGCTGCCCGGGCCCTCCGGCGCGCTGCGCGCCGGAGGCCGTGTGCTGGAGAGATCGGGTGGGAGAGGCCATGACGGTCCCGTTCTCGTGAGACGATGGGTTAAGCGGAGTAACTCCGCTTAACCCAAGCTAGCACTAAACGGAGGTCCTCCGCTTTGTCAGAGCCCGATTCCCCTGCCACGGGCCCCAGCGCCGCGGCGCCCGGCCGGCCGGTGCGCGCCGACGCGCGGCGGAACCGCGACAGGATCCTCTCCGTCGCCCGTGCCGCGTTCAGCTCGACGACCGAAACGGTTCCCCTCGACGCGATCGCCCGCGAGGCCGGGGTCGGCATCGGCACCCTCTACCGCCACTTCCCGACCCGGGAAGCGCTCGTGGAGGCCCTCTACTCCGCGGAGCTGGACGAGGTCGTCTCCAGCGCGCCCGCACTGCTCGCCGAGCTCCCGCCCGAAGCTGCACTCCGCGCCTGGATGGACAGGTACGCGGCGTTCTTCGAGGTCAAGCGCGGCATGTCCGCCACGCTGCGCGCGGGCTGGGCGTCGGGCAGCATCGCCACGCCCACGACGCGGGAGAGGATCACGGCGGCCATCGGGATCATCCTGGCCGGCGGGTCGCGGGACGGTTCGCTGCGCGCGGACGTCACACCGGACGACGTCACGATGATGCTTCTCGGGGTTTTCCTCTCCACGGCGGCCACCGACTCACCGGAGAAGACCGCTCCCCTCCTCGACCTGGTCGTGGACGCGCTCCGGCCCTCCGCGAGCCGGAACGGGTAGCGGACCGGCGCGTCGTCAGGCCGATCGCTCATGAATACGGCCCTGGAGCACGCTCCATGTATTGCCGGTGGGTGCCGGCGGCCATAACGTGCGCGCATGGAGCTGGAGTTACGTCATCTGCGCACCGTACGGGCCATAGCCGACACCGGCAGCCTCACCAAGGCCGCGGCAGCTCTCGGGCTCGCGCAGCCCGCGCTCAGCGCCCAGTTGCGGCGGATCGAGAAGGCGCTCGGCGGATCGCTCTTCGAACGGGACCACACGGGTGCGCGGCCCACCCTGCTCGGCGAGCTGGTGCTGGAGCGGGCCCGGGTGGTGCTTCCCGCGGTCAGCGGGCTCCAGGAGGAGGCGGTGCGCTTCGCCAACGCCTGGGCCACCGTGGAGCGTTTTCGGCTCGGCGGCACGCACGGACCGCTGCTCGGCGGTCTGGTCGACCGGCTGGCCGCCGCGCATCCGGCGGCGCCGGTGTCCACGTACACCTCGTGGTCGGTGGCGGAGATCGCCTCGCTGCTGATCGACGGCAGGCTGGACTTCGCCCTGATCGGCGCCTGCGGGGAGAGCCCGCCGCCGATGGCGGACCGGCTGGTCTGGCAGGTGATCGGGGTCGACCCCGTGTTCGTGATGCTGCCCGAGAGCCACCCGCTGGCGGACCGGCAGGAGCTCGAGCTCTCGGCGCTGGCGGACGAGTGCTGGGCCGATGTGCCCGGCGACGGGTGCTTCGCCGACTGCTTCACCGCCGCGTGCGCGCGGGCCGGCTTCACCCCCGCGTCGGTGTACGAGACGGACACGGCCTCCGTCGTCCATCTGGTCCAGGTGGGCCGGGCGATCGGCCTGTGCCGGGCCACGTTCCCACCGGCCCCTGGCCTGGTGACCCGGCCCCTCGCGGGTTCGCCGCTGAGCTGGCGTCATCTGCTGGGCCGGCATCCGCGGTCCCCCGCGGCGAACGCGGCGGCCGCCGCGGTGAGCGGGCACACCCGCGCGGCGTACGCGGAGGCGGTGCGGCGCAGCGACAGTTACGCGCGCTGGCTCGCCGCACATCCCCGCTTCGGCCCTGCCCCGTGAGGCACGGCCCGATCCGGGCGGGCCGGCCCCTACGTCGCGCCGTGTCCGGCGGCGACCGCCGCCACCCGGGCGGCCAGCGCGAGGTCCTTGCGCGTGACGGCGCCACCGGCGTCATGGGTGTGCACGGCGAGCGCCACCGTGTTGTAACCCAGCGTCAGGTCCGAGTGGTGGTTGAGCTCCTCCTGGATCTGGGCGACGTGGACGGTCAGCCCGGCGGCGGCGAAGTGGGAGGGCAACCGGTAGCTACGGGTGATCCGGTCCCCTTCCAGCTGCCAGCCGGGCAACTCGCGCAGGCCGGCCTCGATGTCGTCTGCGGAGAGCGGTTCGGTGGGCATACGGGGCTCCTTCGCGGAGTCGGTACGGATCATCGGATCCAGGGTGCCCGTGACGTTACGGTCTCCGTGCGACGACCGCCGCACATGACACGGCGGACCTGGCCCCGCCCCGCCCTCTCAGGAGGTGGTGAGCGGGCGGGGCCAGGAGGTGTTGCTGCGGGCCCCTACACGCGTGCACCGTTGTCGGCCGGATCGCGATGCGCCTTCTTCGCCCTCGGCCCGCTTTGGGCAGGCGGCGGGGCCTTGCTGCTCCTCTCCAGGAGGAGCGCTCCTGGTACGGCGGTCATCACCGAGGAGTACGTCCCCACACAGATGCCGATGAGAAGGGCGAGCGCGAAGTCCGCCAGCGAGTCGCCGCCCAGCACCGCGAGCGCGACCAGGATGAACAGGGCGCCCATCCCCGTGTTGACGGTGCGCGGGACGGTCTGCAGGACGGCGCGGTTGGCGACATCGGCGACCGGCGCGCGCCGGTTCTTGGCCCACAGCTCTCGTACCCGGTCGAACACCACCACGGAGTCGTTGACGGAGTAGCCGATGACCGTGAGCAGGGCGGCGAGGAAGATCCCGTCGACGGGGCGTCCGAGCCAGGCGAAGGCGCCGACCAGGACGATGACGTCGTGGACCAGCGCCCCGACCGAGGCCACGGCGAACGTCCAGCGGAACCTGGCCGCGAGGTAGGCGAGTTGCACCAGCACGGCCACGCCCAGGGCGATCAGGGCGTTGCGCCGCAGTTCGTCCCCGAGGCTGGGGCCGATCAGCTCGTCGCGCACCTTGGTGGTCTCCCCGCCCTCCTCGGCCAGTGCGGCCCGCAGGGTGTGTTCCCCGTCGTTGTCCAGCTTCCCGGTGCGTACGGAGAGGTCGTGCTCGCCCGCGGTGGTGACCTCTGCGTCGGTGAAGCCCGCGGCGGCGATCGTGTCGCGGGCGGTCTCGACGTCCACGGGCCGGCTGGTGGAGTACTCCACGAGCCGCCCGCCGGTGAACTCGACCCCCAGGTCGACGCCGCGCACGAGGATGCCGCTCACCGCGACGAGGACGAGCGCCGTCGACGTCATCAGCCAGCGGCGCGGCGACCGGAACAGCTGGGGGTCGCGTTCGTTCAGCCAGGTACGGACGCGGCCGGGCCGCGCGATCCCGTTGAGGCCCCGGTAGTCGGCGACGAACCGGGACCCAGACGCGATCTCGGTCAGCGCGCGGGCGATGACGAGCGCGGAGAACATCGAGACCAGGACACCGATGGCGAGCGTGACCCCGAAACCCTTCACCGGCCCCGAGCCGAGGAAGAAGAGGAGGCCGGCGGCGATCAGTGTGGTGACGTTGGAGTCGGCGACGGCGCTCCAGGCGTTACGGAATCCGGCGCTCAGCGCGGAGCGCAGCGAACCGCTCCGCCGGTCCGCGTACTCCTCGCGGGCCCGTTCGAAGACAAGGACGTTGGCATCGACCGCCATGCCGACGGCGAGGACGAAACCGGCGAGCCCCGGCAGGGTCAGAGTGACACCGAGGACGACGAGGGCCGCGTACGAGATCACTCCGTAGGCGGCGAGGGCGAGCGCGGCGAGCGCGCCGAACAGCCGGTACACGAAGGTGATGAAGAGTGCCGTGGCCGCGGCGCCGATGAGGGCCGCCCGGGCACTGGCGTCGATGGCGGCCGCCCCGAGTGTGGGGCCGACGGTCCGCTGCTCGACGATCTCCACGGGGACGGGGAGCGCGCCGCCCTTGATGAGCAGGGCGAGGTCGCGCGCCTCGTCGGCGCTGAACGAGCCGGTGATCTGAGTGGACCCGGAGGGCAGTCCGACCTTGCAGCCGACCGAGGGGTCGACCTGCGGCGAGGAGATGACCTTCTCGTCGAGGACGATCGCGACGCGGCGCCGTTCGTCCTGGGCCGGGCTGCACGCGACATCCCCCGTCAGATCGGTCCACTGCCTGCCCGCGTCCTTGTGGAAGTCGAGCGAGACGCTCCAGCCCGTGCCCTGCTGGGCGTCGAAGCTCGCGGTGGCGTCCTTGACGCCGGCGCCCGAGAGCTGCGCCGGACCGAGGTCCAGGAGTCCGCCCTGTTCGTCGGGGAGTGTCGGTCCGTCCCCGGCCGGCCCGGTCGGCCCGTCCTTCTCCGCCTCGGTCCCGGGCCCCTGGACGGCGTGGAAGCTCAACTGGGCGGTCCTGCCGATGACCTCGGCGGCCTGGCGCGGGTCCTGGACGTCGGGCAGTTCGACGATGATGCGGTCCTCGCCGGAGCGGGTCAGGACCGGTTCGGCGACGCCGAGGGAGTCGATGCGCTGCCGCAGTACCTCCAGGGTGCGGTCGGTGCTCTCCCGGTCCGCCTTCGCGGTGCCGGAGTCCTTGGCCTGCAGCACCATCCGGGTCCCGCCCTGGAGGTCGAGGCCGAGTCTGGGTGACATGGTCAGCGTGATGAACACGGAGACGAGCAGAACGGCGGCAGCCAGAACCGCTCGCACCGTGGTGGCGCGAGTCATGGGAATCCCCTTGAGTGGGCGTCGTCCGCCCTGGCCTCAGAGGGGTGGGCGGGGCGACGGGTCTGTGGAACGGGACCGGCGAAGGGCCGGCTGACCGGCCGCCGCCCCTGGAGGACCCCGCACACCGGGAAGCTCCGTCCGGTCCCGTACGACGACGGAGGGGCAGGCGCCCACCGCCCCCGACGCGGCACGCCTGGGCAGCGGAAGGCCCTGGGGGCGCGGTGCGAGGGCGCCATGGCCTGGCGGCGGAACGTGGTGCGGGGCGTGTGGGCGGCCCACCCCCGCACGCGGCCCCGGCCACGGCCCGGAGACGTGCGCAACGGGGTCGGCGATGTACGCGGCTGAGCCGGCGTCGAGCGCGGGGTGGGCAGCGCGCGCGGGTACGTCTGCGTGCGCGGGGTCGCCTGCGTGCGCGGGGTCGCCTGCGTGCGCGGGGTCGCCTGCGTGCGCGGGGTCGGTGACTGTCTGCGCGGCACCCGGGCCAGACACGGGAAGCGCCGCTCCGGCTGCCGCGGGCGCGCCGCCGAGGAGAGCCAGGACGGCGAGGAGCAGCGAGGCAAGCAGGTGCCGCTCCTCGTGCGGCGGTGCGTGGTCCGGTCGTGCGACGTCCGGTCGTGTGCCGTGCGGTCGTGTGCCGTGCGGCCCCCTCGGGGGCGCGTTCCCCCGGGGTGCCCCCGGGAGCGGGGTCACCTCAGCCGGACCGGGCGGAGGGACACCACGCCTGCACCGGCGGTACCGAGGACCGAGTCCAGGATCAGCGCGGCGCCCCGTACGACAGCGGTCGAAGGGTCGGGGGCGATGCGCACCGGCACACCGAGGCGGCCCGCGATCAGGCCGGTGACGTCGCGGCGGAGCGCTCCGCCGCCGGTGAGCACGGGCCCACGGCGCAACGCTCCGCGCACCGAGCCGTGCTGGTCATCACGCCACATGGACGTGATCATATCGAGGACGCTCCCCACGAGGTCGGCAGGGAGTGACAGGGGTTCGAGATCGCTGAGTCCCGCATCGGCCTGGCGGGCGTCGACGACCTTCCCGTCCACGAGCAGGGCGACTTCGGTCAACTCGGCACCCATGTCGACGACCAGGACCGGCCCGCCGCCCGACGGTCCGGCGCACGCGGCCGCCGCGCTGGCGCTGTTGAGGACCACGACACCGGACGCGCCCAGAGCGGCGAGGAGTTCACCCGCCAGGGTGCGGTGTTCCGGTCCGGCCAGGACGGGGTGGCTGAGCACGATCACGCTGTCGTGCCGGTGGTCGCCCAGCGCGGTGTCGGCGAGACGGCCCAGCATTCCGGCGCAGGACTCCGCGTCGACGATGCGTCCCCGCCGGACGGGACGGCCGGAGCGGCCTTCCCACCCCGCCGGCCCGCCTGCGACGAGGCCCCGCTCCGGGACCCAGGCGCGGGTCCCGGAGCTTCCGAGGTCGATGGCCAGCCCTCTGACGGGACCGGGACGGTGCGCCCGGCCCGCACGCGCCTCCCGCTGCCGGAGGACCGGCCGGCCGCGCCGCCGTCCGTCACGCGAAGAACGCATAGGCCCTCACCCTCAGGTCTGCCGCCACAGCCGCCGTACTCGCCGACCGCTGATAGCTAGGCATGGTCGAGCCCTCACTATGCAATACAGGGACTGGAAACGCCACTCCCTTGACAATTCCAAGGCGTGGCCCGGCGTGTGCCTTTCACCCCTCCAAGGCCAGGTAGCTCTCGACCAGCTCCGCGAATTCCTCGGGCGCGGCTATCCGGACGCCCAGGTCCTCGGCTTTGGCCCGCTTGGAACCGGCCTTCTCTCCGGCGACGAGCAGGCTCGTGCGCTTGGAGACGCTGGAGGAGGACTTCCCGCCGGCCCGCTCGATCAGCTCGTTCATCTGATTGCGCGAGAGCTCCTCCAGGGCCCCGGTCATGGCTCCGGTGACCACGACCGTCATACCGGCGAGCGGAAGGCCGGCCGGGTCCTGGCCCTCGGCGCCGTCCTCCGGCTCGGTCCCCGGCTCCGGCGGCGGAGTCGCACCGGGCTCCGTCATGTTGACATGCGAAGCCATCAGCTTGCCGATCAGCGGCGCCAGCTCCTCCAGCTCCGCGACGACCGCCGCCGCCTTCTCCTTGCCGATTCCGTCGACCCGCTGCAACGACTCCGCGTCCGCGGCGACGATCCGGTCCATCGAGGCGAAGTAGCGGGCGATCCTACGGGACATGGAGCGGCCCGTGCCGCGTACGCCGAGAGCGCAGAAGACTCGGGACAACGGCCGGGCCCTGGCCGTCTCGATGGCCGCCAGCAGATTGTCGGTGGAGGTCTCCCCCATCCGCTCCAGGGAGAGCAGCTGCTCCCGCTCCAGCGTGAAGAGGTCGGCGAAGTCCTGGACGAGGCCCGCGTCGACGAGCTGGACGACCCGGGTGGCACCGAGCCCTTCGATGTCGAGCTGATCACGGCCGGCGGCGTACGACACGGAGGCGACCAGGCGGCAGTCGCGGCCCCGGACGCAGCGCCAGCGCTGCTCGCTCATGTCGATCTCCGACCCGCACTGGGGACAGACCTCGGGGAACGCGACCGGCTGCTCCTCCCCCGTCCGCAGATGCGCGACCGGCGCCTCGATACGGGGGATGATGTCGCCCGCCTTGTAGACCATGACATGGTCGCCGACGCGCAGATCGCGGCGCGTGATGTCGGCCGGATTGTGCAGGGTGGCGTAGCTGACGGTGGATCCGTCGATCTCGACGGGCTCCAGCACGGCGCGGGGCGCGATGATGCCGGTCCGGCCGACATTCCACTCGACGCCCAGGAGCCGGGTGACCTTCTCCACGGCCGGGAGCTTGTAGGCGATGGCCCAGCGCGGTGCGCGCGTCCCCGATCCCGCGTCGCGCTGGTCGGCCGCCAGATCCGCCTTGATCACGATGCCGTCGATCCCGAACGGCAGCGAGGCGCGCAGGGCGGCGATGTCCTCGACCCCGGCCTGCACCTCATCGACCGTGGTGACGGTGAGCGGGGCGACGGCGGTGTCAGCAGCCGTGTGCACACCGAGTCCCGCGACGTACTCCAGGACCTCGCTGTGCGGGAGGCCGGCCAGAGTGGCTGTCAGCTCGCCGGACTCGGGGAGCGCGAGCGCGCCGTACGCGAAGAAGGTCATCTCCACGGTGTACGGGCGGTCCTTGGCCCGCAGGGTGCCCGCCGCCCCGTTGCGCGGATTGGCGAAGGGAGCGGCGCCGTGCTCCGTGCGGACCGCGTTCGCCTGCTCGAACTGCTCGTCGGTCATGAGGATCTCGCCGCGCACCTCCAGGGTGGCGGGAGTGGCCAGCCGCCCGGGCAGGCCGAGCACCGTACCGATCGCGTGCGAGACGTCCTCTCCCGCCGCGCCGTCACCACGGGTGATCAACTGGTCGAGTCGGCCCTCCCGATAGCGCGCGGCGACCGCCAGGCCGTCGAGCTTGGGCTCCACACTCCACGCGGCGACGGGTCTGCCTATCCGGCGCTCCACGGATGCCGTCCAGGTGACGAACTGCTCGGCGGAGAACACGTTGTCCAGCGAGAGCATGGGGACGGTGTGCGGCACGTCCCCCGAGGCTGCCCCGCCCGCGACCTTCCCGGTCGGCGAGGCGTCCAGCACCTCCTGCGGGTGCTCCTCCTCGTAAGCCGCGATCGCGCGCACGAGCCGGTCGTACGCGTCGTCGTCGAGCGTGCTCTCACCAGCGTCGTAATACGCGGCGGCGGCACGCTTGGCCTCTTCCACCGCGGCCGCGTAGGCGGCGGTGTCGGCGAGCACAGCAGCTGAGTTCGTCGTCATGACCACCATCCTGCCGCCCACCACTGACAACGCCCTCCGGCCACCGTGACGACCCGTTGTCGAGAGAGCGCTCTCTCACCTCGGCGGGACACCTGGCCGAAGGAACCCCAGTCGGAGCAGGTCTCGCTCTCCGAGACGAAGGCGGGAAGCCGGGCGGAGGCCACCGCGCGGGCGCGGGCCCTCGTCACCGCGCGCGGGGAACAGCTGGCCGACATGGCGGCGTTGTGCGCGGGCAAGGCCGCTGACGTGCCGGAACCCTTCGCGTGCCCATCGGATCACCCGGTATAAAGACTGCATGACTGCCGACGTATCGCCGCCCGTACGCCCCGCCACCCTGGAGGACGTGGCCGCGGTGGCGGGCGTCTCCCGGGCGACCGTGTCCCGTGTGATCAACGGAGCCACCACAGTGGACCCGGCACTGCGGCGGGTCGTGGAGGAGGCCGTGGCCACCACGGGCTACGTCCCCAACCGTGCGGCGCGTTCGCTGGTGACCCGGCGGACCGACTCGATAGCCCTGGTGGTGTCCGAGCGTGAACGGCGCCCGGTCTCCGAGCCGTTCATCGGCCGGATGTTCTCCGACCCGCACTTCGGACGTGTGGTCGGCGGGCTGATGGACGTACTGCGCCCCGCCGGGATCCAGATGGTGCTGATGCTCTCCGACGACGAGGCCTCCCGCGATCAGCTGCTGTCGTACCTGCGCCAGGGGCATGTCGACGGAGTGGTGCTGATCTCCTCGCACGCCGACGACCCGCTGCCCGGACTGCTCCACGACACCCGGCTGCCCGCCGTGCTGGCGGGCCGGCCCCGGCGGCCCACCCCGCTCACCTACGTCGAGGCGGACCAGCGGGCGGGGGCCCAGATGGCGGCCGACCACCTGGCGGCCCTGGGCCGGCGGCGCATCGGGACGGTCGCGGGCCCGCAGGACATGCCCGCGGGGCAGGTGCGTCTGACCGGCTTCGTGGACGCGCTGGAGCAGCACGGCATCGGGGACGTGGTGACCGCCGAGGGGGACTTCACCCAGTCGGGCGGGGCCTCGGCGATGCGGCAGCTGCTGCGTGAACGGCCGGATCTGGACGCGGTGTTCATCGCTTCCGACCTGATGGCGCTGGGCGCCCTCCCCGTGCTGCTGCGGGCCGGCAAGGATGTGCCGGGCGACGTGGCGGTGGTGGGTTTCGACGACAGCAACGCGGCGGTGGCGTGCGATCCGCCGCTTACGACCGTGCGTCAGCCGGTTGAGGAGATGGCCGCCGAGATGGCCCGGCTCCTTCTGAAGCAGATCGCCACACCGGCCGACGGTCCCGCACCGTCCGTGGTCTTCCATCCGGCACTGGTGCGGCGCGAGTCAGCCTGACACGCGGGGCACCTCACCCACGTGCGCCCGGTACGGCGTCGCCGGGGTCCGGGACATCGGCGCGGACAGGGACATCCGATGCGACCGGTCCGCCCGGGAACGGTTCGTCCAACCGCACCGCCCCGGTGAAGCCCTCCTGCCGCAGCGGCACCTGGGGCCCGGACAGCTCCCGCAGCCAGCGTGCCAGCACCCGGTGCACCGCCTCCGCCCCCACCGGGCCGGCGGCCGGGATGCCCACCGGACCGGCCGGAGACGCCCCGCGGGGGGCCTCCGCCGCCACGGCGTCCAGCGGATCCGTCAGCGTCCGCGGCCACAGCAGGAACGGCCGCGACTGTTCGCCGCCGAGCCCGCCGTGCGAGCCGATCTGCTCCTCGAAGGCGTGTACGCGACCGGTCGCGGGGTCGTACATCGAGTTGACCATCACATCCGCGACATGCGGGAAGCCGTCGGTCCGCCGCACCGCGTCCGCGGCGCCGGGACCGAAGACGGCCATCGGCCCTTCCCCGTCCGTCAGCTCGGCCACCGGGACCTCCGCGCCGCCCGGTCCGAGCACCACCGACCCGTGCTTCCGGCTCCGCACGAGCAGGAAGCCGATCCCGGGATGGGCGGCGAGCGTGCCGAGGAGTGCGGGGTAGCGCCGGTCGAGCTGCTCGCGGGTGGCCCGCCCCTCTATGTCGGGGAACGAGAGCAGCCCGAGATTTCCCGAGGCGAGCACCACCGGGTCGGACGGCTTGGCGGGGTGCTCCGCCTCCTGCTCCCCGGCGACGGGTCTGTGCAGTGCGATGCGCACGGCGTCGCGGGCCTCCGAGGCGCTGCGGGTGCGCTGCGCCCGGCGGGGCACGGGCAGCCCGCAGGCGGCCCGTACTAGGTCCTTGAGTGTGAGGCCGTACCGCCCCGCGAAGGTCTCCCCCGGGCTCTGGCCGTGGTCGGACAGCAGCACGACGCGGTAGCCGCGCGGGGTGTGGTCCGCGATCTTCAGGATGAGCCCCAGCGAGCGGTCAAGCCGTGTCAGGACCTTCTCCGCGTCCCTGCTGAACGGCCCGGAGTGGTGGGCCACCTCGTCGTAGGCGACCAGGTCGGCGTAGACCGCGGTGCGGCCCGCGAACATGTCGCCGATCACCGCGGCGACCACCACGTCGCGTTCCACGACGGTCGCGAAGGCCCTGATGAAGGGGTACAGCCCGCCGCGCTTGACCCGGGGTGACTCCTTCCGCACCCGCGCCCGGACGGACTGCCCGATCTCACGGCCCACCTCGGCGACGAAGGACAGGGCTGTACGGACCGCGTTGGCCGGGTCGGAGAAGTAGGCGAAGTACCCGGCGCGCGAGCGGCGTCCCTTGCCGAGCCTGGCTGCCATCGACAGGACCAGGGCGAGCTGGTCCGCGCCTCCGCTGAAGAGGTTGCCCCGGCTCGCACCGTCGACGGTCAGCAGTCCGCCGTCATGGGTCCGGGCGATGGCCCTGCGCTGGAGTTCGAGGGCGCTGGCGGGCCTGCTGGAGACCATGACGGTGCCGGTCTCCTTCTCGAACCAGCGGAAGGCGGGCACATCGAAGTTGCTGCCGTGCAGGATGCCGAGCTGGCTGGCGCCGGTCTGGCTGGACCAGTCCGTGGTCCACGGGGTGAGCCGGTGGCCCGCCTCGTCGGAGAGCAGGCCGGCCACGGTCGGCATGAGGCCGTCGGCCGCCGCCTGCTCGAGTACGTCGTGGCCCACACCGTCGAGCTGTACGAACACGATCCCGGGCGGGACGCCGCGGCCTCCGTCCGCCATGCGCGTACCGCTGCGTCTGCGGCGCCGGTCGGCCAGGCGGGAGAGTCTGCGCCGGTAGGCGTCGTCGTCACGGACCGCGAGGGCCGTGGAGGTCGCGGACGCGACGGCCGACATGACGGCCGCCACGACGACGGCGGTCTCCGGGTCGGCGTCCCCCCGCCCGTCGGGGATGAGCCACAGGGCGATCAGCAGCAGCGAGCCGTTGAGGAAGAAGACCAGGGCGCCCAGCACCAAGGCGGGCACGATGAGAAGCGCTCTGACGAGCACGGGCCACACCAGGGCGGACAGGAGTGCGAACGCACCCGCGCCCCAGGCCGCGGTGAAGGCGGTCCTCGTGACGGTGTCGCCGTCGTCGGCCTGGAGCTGGAAGTCGGGCAGGATGCCCGCCAGCGCCAGCATGGTGAGTGTGGAGACGGCCCACACCGAGATCACGCGCAGGAGGGTTCCCCCCGCCTCACGCCATCGCCCGTCACTCACGCCGTTCCACCTCACGTCCGGGCCCGGTGTTCGTGATGGGCCCGCATCAAGCCTGTCATAGCCGTTTCCGGGTCCTCCCGGGCCCCGGGCCCTCTCCGGGGGTCGGCAGCCGTCGTATCCTGCGGTCGGCGAGGACAGCCGGCGGTGGATGCCGGCCCTGAACCTACCCGTACGGTAGCCCTCCGTAACCGTCTGCGAACGTGCCGGGAGAGGCGTGAAGGCGCACTCCGGCGTGGGAAGGGCGCGGACCGCATACCCTCGTACGGGTACGACCATGACGGGGGCGGGCGCGAGGAGGCAGGGCGGTGGAGGTCACCTGGTGGGGTCATGCCACCTGCACGATCGAGGACACCGGTGTCCGGGTGCTGACCGACCCGCTGTTCGCACGGCGCTTCGCGCATCTGCGCCGGCGCCGGGGCGAGCTCCCGCCGCCGGAGGCCGCGGTCGCCGACGCGGTCCTGATCTCCCACCTGCACTCCGACCATCTGCATCTCCCCTCCCTGGCCCGCCTCGCCCCCGGCAGCCTGCTGATCGTGCCGCGCGGCGCCGTCGGGGCCGTCCCTGGCCTCCGGCTGCTGCGCCGCGCGCGCGGGCTGCGGATCTCCGAGGTCGTCCCGGGGGACGCGGTGCGGGTCGGCGAGATCCTGGTCCGCGCGGTTCCGGCTCTGCACGACGGGCGCCGGCTGCCGGTCGGCCCTCGCCGGGTGCCCGCTCTCGGATACGTCGTCGAGGGAGAGGCCCGCACCTATTTCGCGGGCGACACCGGGCTCTTCGAGGGCATGGCCGATGCCGTGGGGCCGGTGGATGTGGCGCTGCTCCCGGTCGGCGGCTGGGGGCCGAATCTGGGGCACCACCATCTGGACGCCGCCCGGGCCGCGCAGGCGCTGACCATGCTGGAGCCGAGGTCCGCGGTGCCGGTGCATTACGGCACGTACTGGCCGATCGGGATGGACGGGGTCAAGCCGCACGAGTTCCATGCGCCGGGCGACGAGTTCGTGCGGCAGGCGGCGCGGGTCGCACCGGAAGTGGCGGTGCACCGGCTGGGGCACGGCGAGCATGTGAGGCCGGAGGCCCGTAGGTGATCGAAGAAGTGCTGGGGCAGCTGCCGACGGAGTCGACGCAGCAGGCCGTCGGCTACCCGTCGTTGTTCCTGCTCGTGGCGTTGGGGTCGCTGGTGCCGGTGGTGCCGACGGGAGCGCTGGTGAGTACGGCGGCCGTGGTGACGTTGCACCAGACGTCACCGTTCGCGCTGCTCATCGTGTTCGCCGTGGCGTCCGCCGCGGCGTTCCTCGGGGACATATGCCTGTACTGGCTCGGACAGCGCGGGGTGCGGTCCAAAAACGGTTCGAAGTGGCTGGAGGCGATCACCAGCAGGGCCGCTCCGGAGCGGCTCGCGCAGGCGCAGCGGAAGCTGGACGAGCACGACACGATGGTGCTGGTCCTGTCCCGGCTCGTGCCGGCCGGGCGTATACCGGTGATGCTGGCCTGTCTGCTCGGCGAGATGCCGCTGCGGCAGTTCGCCCGTGGTGACGTGCCCGCGTGTCTGGCCTGGGCGGTGACGTATCAGCTGATCGGGCTCCTGGGCGGTTCGCTGTTCGCCGAGCCGTGGGAGGGCGTGCTCGCGGCGGTCGTGCTGACGCTGCTGATCAGCGGGACGCCGGCACTCTGGCGGCGGCTGCGGACGCGTACGCGTACGGCCGACTGAGAATCCGGTGCGCCGGCCGGGCACGGTCAGGCTTCCAGCACGTGTGAGGCGCCGACCGGCAGGTCCCAGAGGTCGGCGCGCGGGTGTCCTGCCCGTAGCCAGGCCGTGCGGAGCCGGGTCAGCGGTTCGAGTACCGGTTCGGCGGAGAGCAGGAACGTCGCCCAGTGCATGGGGGCCATGGCGCGGGCCCCGAGGTCCTCGTACGCCTGCACGGCCTCCTCGGGGTCGGTGTGCACGTCCGAGAGCCACCAGCGCGGTTCGTATGCCCCGATCGGCAGCATGGCGAGGTCCAGGCCGGGATAGCGGCTGCCGATCTCCTTGAACCAGTGGCCGTAGCCGGTGTCCCCCGCGAAGTAGAGCCGCCGTCCCTGCGCGTCGCCGAGCACCCAGCCGCCCCACAGGGACCGGCAGGTGTCCAGGAGGGTGCGCTTGGACCAGTGGTGTGAGGGCACGAAGTCGAAGCGGACTCCGCCCAGTTCCACCGATTCCCACCAGTCGAGTTCGGTGACGCAGGTGAAGCGACGGCGCCGGCACCAGCGGCCGAGGCCGGCCGGGACGAGGAGCGGGGTGTCCCTGGGGAGCCTGCGGAGCGTGGGGGCGTCCAGGTGGTCGTAGTGGTTGTGACTGATGAGGACCGCGTCGACGGGCGGCAGCGCCTCCCAGGGGACTCCGACGGGGGTGATCCTGGCGGGGGTGCCCAGGATGCGCCGCGACCAGACGGGGTCGGTGAGGACGGTGAGCCCCCCGATGCGGACGATCCAACTGGCGTGTCCGGCCCAGGTCACCGCCGTCGTGTGCGTGTCCGTGACCGGCAGCGGCTGGGGGGAGTACGGCAGCCGGTGAACGCCCCGGAGTCCCTCGGCGTTGGGCCGCAGGGCGCGCTCCCTGGCCAGACGGGTCATGCCCCTGACACCCGGGAGCGGCGCCGTGAGCCGGTCGGCGAAGCTGCGGGGCCAGGTCCGGCGCTCGCCGAGGCGGCGCGGAGCGTCGACGGGACGGCTGGGCGCCTGGCCGGCTCCGGCGAACGGACGCTCGGTCTGTTCCGTCATCGAGAGGCTCCTGTCATCGGAGTTCATCGAGGGCTGCTGCGAAAATGCTCAGTGCTCGGGCGACATGCGGCAATTTCAAGGGCTCCACCGCAGTGAGGGACTCCGTCTGCTGCTCCGGGGTTGAGCCGAGGAGCGGTCCGGTACTGAGTCGCACCCGCAGCGCTCCCAGTTCGTCCCCGAACCGGTGCCCGCCGGGAGCGGGGGCACCGAGGCGTTCCGTCAGGTATTCCTCCAGCTCCATGGAGTCCGTGACGCCACGGGCGGCCAGCCGGGTGCGCAGCGGTCCGAGGTCTGCGTAGAGGTGGCGGCCGGCCTGCGGTGGCCTGGCCAGGGCGCCGACCGTGAGCACGGCGCGGTGCGCGGCGGAGGCGACGTGGGACTGGAGGTGCGCCGCCTGCCGGATCCTCTCCCTGACGGCCTCGGGCTCGCCCAGCGCGTGGGCCGCGGCACCGGCGACCGGCTCCGCGACGAGGGCGCCGAGCGCTGTGAGGATGTCGAGGACCCGCGCGCGGCGCGCGGCGGCGCGCGCGGTGGCCGGGAAGCGTGCGACGGCGACCGGCCAGGCGGAAGGGGTGAGGGATCCGGCCAGGTCGGACACGACGGTGACGTCGTCGGGGCACATCTCGGCGGGGCTGAGGAGGACGGTGTCCTGGGGCCGGTGCAGGGTGTCGCGCCAGGTCTCGTCGCTGACGATGTGCAGCCCCTCGGACACGGCGGCCTCGCAGGCCTCACGGACCAGTTCCGGCGGGGCGAGGGTCGCGGTCGGGTCGTCGGCCACGGAGATCAGGAGCAGCCGGGGCCTGCCGCCTTCGGCGCGCACCCTGCGTACGGTCTCCAGCAGGGCGTACGGGTCGGGAATGCCGCCGCACTCGGCGGGCGTCGGCACGTGGTAGGCGGGCCTGCCCAGCAGCCGTGCCTGCGGCATCCATGTGGCGGGGCAGGGCCGGGGCATGAGCACGTCGCCGCCGTACGCGGCGATCAGCGCGAGGAGGAGTGGCTGGACGCCCGGGGCCGCCGCGATGCCGTCGGGCCCGCCGTGCAGTCCCCGCCGCTCCCAGTAGGTGCCGGCCGCCTCCCGCAGGATCGTTCCGCCTCCGGGCGGCTCCGGGCGGGTCCGGGCTGCCGACGCGGCCAGCACACCGGCGAGCTCGGGCAGCACGGGCAGGCCGGGATCGGGGGCGGGCGGCCCGTACCGGACCGGGCCGTGGTCCTCCCCGGGCCGGCGGGGCTGCTTCCGCTCGCTCCACTGCATCCCGGGGCCTCCCTCCGCCTGCGTCGCCCCCAGGGTCTCCCGTCCGGATCAGGCGGAGACCCTCTGGCCCTTTATACGGAGGTTCCGCGGGCCCCGCCCGCGCACCGGCTCCGGAAGGTGCCGGAAATACGCACCCCGGCCCCCGGCACGCTCACCCGGCGAACGGCGTACCCGGCATGCCCTGCCCCGCGTCCGGCAGCACGAGCAGGGAGCCCGACAGCGGGTGGGGGGCGTCCAGGCCCGTCCGGGCGGTGGACACATACAGATCGCGGAGTCCGGGCCCGCCGAACGCGCACGCCGTGGGCCGCCGGACCGGCAGGTCGACGACCCGGTCCACCCGGCCGTCGGGGGTGTAGCGCCGGAGCGCCGCGCCGTCCCAGAAGGCGACCCACACACAGCCGTCGGCGTCCACGGTCAGCCCGTCGGGCCACCCGGAGCCCTCCTCGACGACGGCGAAGGGACGCCGGTTCAGGACGCGCTCCCCGTCCACGTCGAAGACGTCGATCCGCCGTGTGGGGGTGTCGATGTAGTACATGAGCCGGCCGTCCGGACTCCATCCGGTGCCGTTGCTGACGGTCACCGCGTCCAGGACGGGACTCACCGTGCCGTCCGGGGCGATCCTGGACAGTGTGCCGCCGGCCTCCGCCTCGTCGTAGCGCATGGTGCCCGCCCAGAGCGCGCCGTCCGGTGCCACGGCCGCGTCGTTCCCCCGACGCCCTGGGACGGGGTCGTGGACCAGCCAGGAGAAGGCACCGCCGGTGTCGTACAGCCCCGCTCCGTCCCGCAGGACGACCACGAGCCCGCCGCCCGCGCGGGGCTTCGCCGCCCCGACGTGCTGGCCGGTGGCCATGACCGTACGACGACCGGTCGACGGGTCGTACGTGTGGACGCGGGCCGAGAGGATGTCGACCCAGACCAGCCGCCCCGCCGCCGCGTCCCAGGTGGGGCCCTCTCCCAGCTCGGCCTGCTCACGCACGGCCACTTCCGGCGCCGGCCTCATATCTGGGGCCTGTGGTGTCCGAGCCGGCCGGACAGCGCGTCGGCACCGCCCGCCGCGAGCTGGGCGAGTTCCGCCTCGCGCTCCTCGGTCCAGCGGATCATCGGCACGGAGATGGAGAGCGCGGCGACGACACGTCCGGAGCGGTCCCGTACGGGCGCGGCCACACAGCTCACATCCGGGTTGGACTCCCGGTGCTCCACCGCTATGCCCCGCTTGCGGACGACGGCGAGCGCCTCCCGCAGCTCCGTGGCGTCGGTGACGCTGTTGTCGGTCATGGCGATGAGCTCGCGGCCGTCGAGGCGGGCGTCGAGCTCCGGCTCCGGGAGCGCCGCGAGCAGCAGCTTGCCGACGGAGGTGCAGTGGGCGGGCAGCTTCCTCCCCGCGGCGGAGACCATGCGGACGGCGTGGGTGGAGTCCACCTTCGCGATGTAGATGACCTCGGTGCCCTCCAGGATCGCCACGTGGACCGTCTCGCCGCAGGTCTCGGCGACCTCACGGGCCACCTGCTGGCCCTCGGCGGCGAGGTCGAGCTGCTCGGCGTAGCGGCTGCCGAGCTGGTAGGTGCGCACACCCAGCCGGTAGCGGCCCGGCTGCTCCGGGACCGTGACCAGGTAGGACCGCGCGGCGAGCGTGGTGAGCAGTTCGTGCACGGTGGTCCGCGGCAGTTGGAGCTTGCGGGTGACCTCGGGAGCGGAGAGAGTTCCCTCACCCTGGAGGAAGAGCTCGAGAACATCCAGCGCCCTGGTCACCGCAGGGACGAGTCGCCCCATGATCGCCCGCCAATCTCGTTCGACACTCCGGCCAATGACCGGAATCACGAACGCAGGCTAATGGCATGGAACTTGTCCGGGCAACGTCCTCGGCAAGACGGAGCGGGCAGGAAAGGGGCAATCTCCCGCATCTCATCCGATTCCACCGAAGTTCGGCAGGACCCGCCGCGCGCGCCTCCTGGTTCGCCGTCCGGTCGCAGGGTATTCGCTGTGCCATGCCTACAACGAGCAGTCTCCCCTCCCCCGGCCGCTGGCGGGCCTGGCTCCACCAGCGCGATCTCGCCGCGTTCCAGCGCGTGGCCGAAAGACACTGGCCCGGCGCCGAGCCCGTCCTGCCCCGGCTGAGCCGCAGCGCCAACCATGGGCTGCTGTGGTTCGGGGCCGCCGCGGGCATGGCGGCGCTGGGCTCCAGCGCGCGGTCCCGCAGGGCAGCGCTGCGCGGGGTCGCCTCCCTGGCTGTCGCCTCGGCCGCGATCAATACCGTCGGAAAGGGGGCGGTGCGCAGGGAGCGCCCGATACTGGATCTGGTCCCGGTCATACGACAGCTGAAGCGGCAGCCGTTCACCACGTCCTTCCCGTCGGGGCACGCGGCGTCCGCGGCGGCCTTCGCGACCGGTGTCGCCCTGGAGTCGAAGGGCTGGGGCGCGGTCGTCGCCCCGGTGGCGGTGGCCGTGGCGGCCTCCCGCGTCTACACGGGGGTCCACTATCCGAGCGATGTGCTGGCCGGTGCGGCGCTCGGCGTAGGGGCCGCGTTCGCACTGCGGGGTGTCGTACCGACCCGTGGACAGCTCCCGGCCCCGGGGCGGCCGCCGGCCGTGGCCCCCGCGCTGCCCGCGGGCCAGGACCTGGTGGTGGTCGTCAACCGGGAGTCCGGCTCCGCGACAGCTGCGGCGACCCTGATCCGCGACGCACTGCCGCTCGCGGAGACGATCGAGTGCGCACCGGCCGACCTGCCGGGATGCCTGGAGAAGGCGGCAGGCCAGGGCAAGGCCCTGGGTGTCTGCGGGGGTGACGGCACGGTCAACATGGCGGCGTCCGTCGCGGCGACCCACAGCCTGCCGCTGGCCGTGTTCCCCGGCGGGACCCTCAACCACTTCGCGTACGACCTCGGCATCGAGACCGTGCAGGACACGGCGGCGGCGCTCGCCTCGGGCGACGCGGTCCTGGTCGACCTGGGCCGCTTCCGGCCCGGCCCCCAGGGCCCCGGCGGGGCGCCCGGCTACTTCCTCAACGCCTTCAGCCTGGGCGTGTATCCGGAGCTCGTGCGCACGCGGGAGCACTGGGCACCCCGGATCGGCGGCTGGCCCGCCGGGGTGGTCGCGGCCTTCGAGGCTCTGCGCGGATCACGCCCCCTGACCGCGGAGCTCCAGGGGAGGCGGCGGCCGTTGTGGCTGCTCTTCGTCGGCAACGGGCTGTTCCAGCGGGTGGGGCCGGCTCCGGGCCGCCGCCACAACCTGGCGGACGGACTGCTGGACGTACGTGTGGTGCACGGTGGCCGCACCCCCGGACTCCGACTGCTCGCCGCGGCGGTGGCCGGGCCGCTGAGCCGGTCACCCGTCCACGCGGCGGTACGGCGCCGCAGGGTGCGGCTCGCCGGGCTCACGCCGGGGACCCCGTACGCCTACGACGGCGAAGTGGCGCACTCCGGAACGGAGTTGATGATCGACAAACTGCCCGAGGCACTGATGGTGTACTGCCCGATGCCGATATAGCTCAGCCACATAATGAGACGCCTATCTCAATATCCGACATCGCGGCGTACCGTCATCTCATCGCCTGCGACTGAGGTCCGAGAGAGGACGTACGGCCATGCCGAAGGAAACCGCCGTCTACACACACGGCCACCACGAGTCCGTACTGCGCTCGCACCAGTGGCGGACCGCCGCCAATTCGGCGGCCTATCTCATCGGTGAACTCCGCCCCGGCCGGACGGTCCTGGACGTGGGCTGCGGACCGGGCACCATCACGGCGGACATCGCCGCGCTGGTGGCGCCCGGCCGGGTGACCGCGGTGGACACGAGCCGCGACGTCCTGGACCGCGCGGCGGAGGCGGCCGCCGAACGCGGCGTGGACAACGTGGAGTTCACCACCACGGATGTCCACGCCCTGGACTTCCCCGACGACTCCTTCGATGTGGTCCACGCCCATCAGGTGCTCCAGCACGTCGGTGATCCGGTGCAGGCGCTGCGCGAGATGCGACGGGTCTGCCGGCCCGGCGGCGTCGTCGCGGCCCGCGACAGCGACTACGCGGCCATGACCTGGTATCCGGAAGTTCCCGGGATGCCGGAGTGGCAGGAGCTGTACGGCCGGGTCGCCCGCGCCAACGGCGGCGAGCCCGACGCCGGACGCCGGCTGCTGTCCTGGGCGCAGCAGGCGGGTTTCACCGACATCACCCCGACCGCTGCGGCCTGGTGCTTCGCCACCCCGGAGAACCGCGCCTGGTGGAGCGGCCTGTGGGCGGACCGCACGACCGCGTCGGTGTACGCGAAGCTCGCGGTGGACGGCGGCCACGCGAGCTCGGGTCAGCTGACGGCGATCTCGGATGCCTGGCGCGCATGGGGCGGGGAGCCCGACGCGTGGTTCATGGTGCCCCACGGCGAGGTGCTCTGCCGGGCGTGACCCCGGCGGCGGGCGGCGGTGCGGCGAACCGATCACATCCGGTGGAGCCGGCAACTACCCTCGTGGTCATGGAAATCCTGGGAACCACGCTGCGTATCTGTGTCGACGACCTGGAGGCCGCGGTGGCCTTCTACGAGGGCCTGACCGGCACTCCGGCACAGCGCTTCGAGCGCGGCGGGGTCTCGGTGGCGGCGATCGGCTGCTTTCTGCTGATGAGCGGCCCGGAGTCACAACTGGAGGTGCTGCGCAAGGTGTCGGCGACCATCGCGGTCAAGGACGTCGACGAGGCACACGCGACTCTGACGCGGGTGGGCGCGAAGGTCATCGCGGGCCCTGTGCCCACCCCCGCCGGCCGGAACCTGATCGCGCTGCACCCGGACGGCTCGGTCTTCGAGTACGCCGACCGGAACGCACCAGCCTGAGGTGTTCAGCCGGTCGGCTCCTCGGCGAAGCTGTCGACGACCGGGTCGGTGAGCAGAGCGCCGGCGGTACCGTCCGGGTCCAGATCGGGGTCGTGGATCGTGACGGGACACGGCCACGGGCGGTCTCCCTACCGTGCGGCCCGCCTGCGGAAGAGATAGGCCCCGCAGAGCCCGCCCGCCAGGAAGACGCCCAGCAGCGCGGCCCAGAGCGGCATCGTGACCTTGGGGATGATGACGCGGATGGTGACCTCGTCGGTGTTCACACAGATGAAGACGATCGCCAGCACGGCCAGCACGATGACCGCGATCCGGGCCGGCGCGAAGGGGCTCGTGGAATCGCTGGATACGTCCTTGGGACTCATGAGCTGCCCTTTCGCTGGTCCTGGTGCCGGGCCGGGAACGGCGGTCCCCGGACCTCAGGATGACTCCTTCCCGTGTCCGGGGAGCAGTGGGGCAGGGCCGTGCGGGTGATGGTCAGCCGATCACGGGGAGCTCCAGTACGCCGGTGTCCTGCGGGGCGCTGACCACGGTGACCGGCTTGACCCCCCGGTTGCCGAAGTACGCCGTGTCGCTCGCGGCGATCACGAACCGCAGCCGGTGTCCGGCCTCGTACCGGTGCACGATGCCCGGCAGCTCCACGGTGAAGGGGCGGGTGACATCGGGGACGCGCACCGGGGCGACCAGGCGGTTCACCAGCTTCTGGGTCCCGTCGGGTGCCACGTCGTACACCTTGGCGAACAGGGTCAGCTTGTCCGCCGCGTCGCCGCTGTTCTGGACCCGTTCGGTCTTCGGGGAAACGACCTTCAGCGTGGCCTTCGGCGCGCCCACGACGTCCACCGGCGTGGTCAGCGGAGCACTGGTCCAGCCGAGGTAGGTGCCCTTGGTGTCGTACGGCGCGCGGTCGGGCAGCCCGATGAGTCCGGCGAGGGAGCTCTCGGAGTGGCTGGTCGGCAGGAGCCAGTTGGTGTACTGGCGGCTGCCGCGGGTGACCTTCGAGCGGCTGTCCACCAGGGACCCGTCGCCGGAGAGGTACATCGTGCGGGAGAGGGCGGGGACGGCGGCCGCGGTGCCGTAGCCGCTCTCCCAGTCGCGGTAGTAGGCGAACTCGGGCCCGGTGGCGGAGTCCTCGTCGTGGTGGAGGTAGCGGTCGAACCAGGCGAGGATGCGCTGCCCGACGTAGCTGGTCTCCAGATTGCCCGTGGCGAGGTCGAGTTCGCCGGGCACCGAGCCGCCGCTGTGGCCCCAGGCCTGCCAGATCATCTTCGTCGTGGTGCCCTGGGCCTCGAGTGCCCGGTAGGTGGCGGTGGCCTCGTTGAGGTTGAACAGACTGTCGGCCTGGCCCTGGACGAGCAGCGTGGGCGCGGTGACGCCGGAGAGGTAGGAGGCCGGCGAGACGCTCCGTGCGTACGTCAGCATCTTCTGCGTCGCGTCGGCCGGATAGCGGCCGGAGTTCAGTAGGCGGATTATGTCGCATGCCTGCTGGGCGAAGTGGAGGCAGCCGAGGCTGCCGAAGCGCGAGGGGTCGAGGCTCGGGACCAGCAGCGGCTGACCCTCACCCATCAGGTAGAACCCGTTGGTCCACTGCCACTTGAAGACACCGGGCGTATCGGAGGAGACGCCCCTCGACGCTCCGGCGGCGTTGGGGGCGAGCGAATACGCCAGGTCGTTCCAGGTGATCAGCGGGACCAGTGCGTCCACGCGTTGGTCGGCGGAGGCGGTCGCCAGCTGGATGGCTCCGCCGTACGAGCCGCCGATCATGCCGACCACCGGGTCTCCCGGTGCGTCCGTGGTGACGTAGTCGGCCTTGGTGCCGTCGTCGGCCGCCCGGGTACCGCCGAGGAAGTCGAGGAGCCCGGAGGCGGCCTTGCCGTCGATGGCGGGGTCGTCGAGCGTGATGAGGCAGCCGGACTTGCCGAAGCCCAGGCCCGAGTAGACGAGGCCGACGTAGCCGCGTTCGGCGAAGGCCTTGCCGATGGCGTCGGTGGAGCCGTCGGACTTGCTGCCGCCGAAACCGTTGGTCGCGAGGACGGCCGGGGCCGGGTGCTGGGCATCGACACCCGCGGGCCGGTAGAGGTCGGCGTCCACCGTGCAGGACCGGTCGCCGGCCCGGACGGTGAACTCCAGTGGGGTGACGGTGTACTGCTCGGCCGCGGCGGCCGGAGGGGCGCCGGTCAGGGCGAGCGGGGCGAGAAGCGCCACCCCGGCGAGCAGGGCGAGTGGACGTGGACGGCGGAATCTGGGCACAGCACGCGACACATGGACCTCCACACCGAGGACACATTACCGACCGGTAAGTACCGGGCCCGGCCCATGTTGTGACACAGCTCATACCGCTGTCAACGTATGGGAGGCGAGTTTTCCCGGGATGGACCGAGACCCCTCCCGCTCTGCCGGGCCGTCAGACCAACGCCGGGACCTGTGAGGTGAGCGTGCACCGGCCACCGTCGGCCGGTGCCTCCAGCAGTGCCCGTACGCCGAGAGGGACGGTCAGCGCCGTGGGGCCGTGGCCGAATCCCAGCTCCTCGACCACCGGGATCCCGAGACCTCCGAGGCGGTCGGCGAGCACGGCCCGCACCCCTTCGTAGGGCCCGCAGGCCTCCCAGGAGCCGCACACCACCCCGGATATCCCGTCGAGGGCGCCGGTGCGCAGCAGCCGGGTGAGGATGCCGTCGAGACGGTAGGGCTCCTCGCCGGTGTCCTCCAGCACCAGCAGCCCGCCCTGAGCCGAGGTCCGGGCGCGCGGGGTGCCGGCGTCGGCGGCGAGGAGGGACGCACAGCCGCCGTAGGTGACCCCCAGGGCCGTGCCGGGCACCAGCGCGGCCGCCGTGCCCAGACCCAGGGTCTGCACCGACTCGGGTTCGAACAAGGTGGAGCGCAAGGACTGTTGGGTACCGTCGTCCTTGAGGAAGACCTCGGTGGCGACCATCGGACCGTGCAGGGTGGAGAACCCGGCCCGCAGTGCGAAGGCCTCGTGGAGCACGGTGATGTCGCTGTAGCCGACGAACACCTTGGGCCCGGCCGCCCGCATCGCGGGCCAGTCCAGGAGATCGACCATGCGGTGGGCGCCGTACCCTCCCCTGGCGCACAGCACGGCGTCCACGGACGGGTCGCACCAGGCCTCCTGGAGGTCCCTGGCACGGTCCTCGTCCGTACCCGCGAGATGACCCAGCTCCGGGTGCGTGTCGAGCACATGGGGGGCCGCCACGGGGTCGAGGTCCCAGCCGCGCAGCAGGTCGAGGCCGCGCTCCAGCCGTTCGGGCGGCACCGGGCCGCTGGGGGCGACGACCGCGACCCTGGCCCCGGGCCGCAGCCGGTCCGGGCGCGCGAGCGGCTCCAGCGTCATCGCTTCAGCTCCAGCCGCGGCACGTCGGGGCGATCGATGCCGAACGTCTGCGCATACAGGGAGAGTTCAGCCTCCAGTGCGCGCCTCACGGTGTCGGCACGGCGGAAGCCGTGGCCCTCCCCCTCGAAGGTGAGGTAGGCGTGCGGGATCCCGCGTCCCTCCGTCGCGGCGAGGAAGCGCTCGCACTGGACGGGCGGGCAGATCGGGTCGTCCAGGCCCTGGAGCAGCACGAACGGGGCGGTGAGCCCGTCCGTGTGGTTGACGGGCGAGCGCTCCTGGTAGCGCTCGGGCACTTCGGCGTACGGGCCTACGAGCGATTCCAGGTACTCCGATTCAAAGTCGTGCGTCTCCCCGGTCGCCCAGCCCTCCAGGTCGAGGACCGGATAACTGATCGCTCCGCAGGCGTACACGTCGGTGCGCGTGAGGGAGGCGGCGGCGGTCCAGCCCCCGGCGCTTCCGCCCCGGATCGCCAGCCGGTCCCGGTCGGCGGAGCCCTCCTCGGCCAGCCCGAGAGCGACGGCGGCGCAGTCCTCCACGTCGACGACGCCCCATTGTTCGCGGAGCCGTTCGCGGTAGGCGCGGCCGTAGCCGGTCGAGCCGCCGTAGTCGACCTCGGCGACACCGATGCCCCGGGAGGTGAAGTAGGCGATCTCCAGGTCGAGTACGAGGCCGGAGCGACCGGTGGGGCCGCCGTGCGCCCAGATGACGTAGGGCGGCAGCTCGCCGGCGGGCCCGGTGCGGTCGGGATGGCGCGGCGGATACACCTGGGCGTGGATCTCACGGCCAGCCGGTCCCGTGAAGGTGCGGATCCGCGGCTCCGGGTGGAACGCGGGATCGACCGCGTCCCGGTGGGGGGCGCCGATGGTCCGGGTGTGCCCCGTCGCCGTGTCCAGCTCGACCACCTCGTGCGAGGTGTGGGGGCTCGCGGCGATACCGATGACCCTGGTGTCCTGCACGGCGAGGGTCTCCGACCACGCGGTCCAGGGGCCCGCCGCGTCGACGAGCTCACCGGTCTCGGGGTCGAGCACACCGAGCGCGGTGGTGCCCCGGCCGTGGATGACGGCGATGAGCCCGCTGTCCAGGAGATGGAACCAGCGCAGGCCGATCTTCCACAGCGGCCCGCCGAACTCCTCGCTCCGGCCGCCGCAGAGCCTGCTGGTGGGCACGACCGCGCCGGCGACGGTGTCGGGCCTGATCCGCTGGAGCTCCCACCAGCCTCCGATGTCCGACACGAAGAGGAGCGATCCGTCCCGGTCCCACTCCACCTGGACGACCGACTCGTCGACGCCGCCCACCAGCGGCCGGACTCCCGTGAAGTCTCCCTCCGCGGTGACCTCGGCCATCTGCACGACGGTGCCGTCCCACGGCATCCGCGGGTGGTCCCACGCGATCCAGGCGGCCCGGCGGCCGTCGTGCGACAGCCTGGCACCCGTGACGAACCGGTTCCGGTCGTCGGTGAGTTCGCGTACGGCGCCGCGGTCCCCGGCGGCCGATCCGTCCAGCGCCACGGCGGCGACGACCCGTCGCACATCGGTGGGTGACTCGCCGGTGAACTCCTCCAGCACACACCACACCTCACCACGGTCGAGGTGTACCTGCGGGTCCACCCAGCGCAGTCCGCCGCCGAGTCCCGACACGGGGGTGAGGGGCCATGGTTCGTCAGGGCCGTCCGGCGCGTAGGCGTACAGCCGCTGGTCGGGGAAGTGGACGAAGACGAGCAGCGGCCCGCCCTCCTCGCGCGGCGCACCGGCCCACGGCATTCCCCCGTACTCGATGACGCGGCTGCGGGGGTTCCACGGTTCGGGGAGCACGGACCGGGTACCGCCGTCGGCCCTGCGGCGTACGAGGGCGCGGCGGCCGCCCTCGGCAGGGCGCGGTTCCGTCCACCACACCTCGTCGCCGACGGTGCCGACGAACTCCGGCCGCCCGTCGTGCGAGGCGGCCAGCGCCGCGTCGATCGGCGACGGCCATGTGCCGTACGCCGCAGTGGACGCCATGGTCGGTTTCCCCCTCTTCGGTCGGGCGGTGCGGGTCGTCAGGCGGTACGCAGGAAGTGGTCCAGCACCCGGACACCGAAGTGCAGGGCGTCGACGGGGACCCGCTCGTCGACGCCGTGGAACAGCGCCTGGTAGTCGAAGCCGACGGGCAGCTTCAGCGGGGAGTAGCCGTAGCCGGTGATGCCGAGTCGCGAGAACTGCTTGGCGTCCGTGCCGCCCGACATGCAGTACGGGACGACATGCGCGTCCGGGTCGAACAGCTCGATGGCCGAGCGCATCTTCGCGTACGTCGGTGAGTCGACCGGGGCTTCGAGGGCGACCTCGCTGTGCTGGAACTCCCACTCGACGCCGGGCCCGATGAGCCGGTCCATGGTCTCGCGGAACTCGTCCTCGCCGCCGGGCACCATGCGCCCGTCGATCTGGGCGGTGGCATGGCCCGGGATCACGTTGACCTTGTAACCGGCTTCCAGCATCGTCGGGTTGGTGCTGTTGCGCACGGTCGGCTCGATCAGCGCGGCGGCCGGGCCGAGCTTTCCGAGGAGCTCGTCCACGTCGAACCCGGGGGCGTCGGGGTCGAAGGGGATGTGGTGGAGTGCGGCGATCTCGGTGAGCGCGGCCCGTACCGTCGGGGTCAGCCGTACCGGCCACTCGTGGGCGCCGATCCGGGCGACGGCTGCGGCGAGCCTGCTGACGGCGTTGGCCCTGTTGACCTTGGAGCCGTGGCCCGTCCGGCCCTCGGCGGTCAGCTTCAGCCATCCCGTGCCGCGTTCACCCGCCGCGACGGGGTAGAGCGACATGCCGGGCCCCGCGTGGAAGGTGAAGGCACCGGACTCGCTGATGCCCTCCGTACAGCCCTCGAAGAGCTCGGCGTGCCGGTCGGCGAGGAAGCCGGCCCCGTCGTGCGCGCTGGCCTCCTCGTCGGCCGTGTAGGCGATGACGATGTCGCGGCGCGGGCGCACACCCGCACGTGCCCAGGCCCGGACGACCGCGAGGACCATCGCGTCCATGTTCTTCATGTCGATGGCCCCGCGCCCCCACACGACGCCGTCGCGTACCTCCCCGGAGAAGGGGTGCACGGTCCAGTCCTCCGCCATCGCGGGCACCACGTCGAGGTGACCGTGCACGAGGAGGGCGTCGGCCGACCTGTCGGTGCCCTCGATCCGGGCGACGACGTTCGTCCGTCCGGGCGTGCGCTCCAGCAGGGCCGGCTCCAGCCCCGCGCCGGCCAGCCGCTCGGCGACGTACTCGGCGGCCGGGCGTTCCCGGCAGGTGCCGTCGCCGTTGTTGGTGGTGTCGATGCGGATCAGTTCGGAGGTGAACGTCACCGATTCCTCAAGCGCCCGCTCGTCGACCGGTCCGGTGGGATTGCCCGCCTCAGCCATACTGTTCCTCCACAGCGGCCGACACGATCGTCGTCACCGCCTTGAATGTGCGAATACCTTCGTACATCGTCCCGCTGGTATAGGCCACGCGCCGCTCGCCGCTCGGCGCCACGCCGGGAACCACGGTCGCCGCACCCGCCAGATGCTCGGCGTCGAACTCCAGCTCCACGGTGTAGGAGCCGCTCGTCACGGGTGTGTGGCGCCCGGCGAGCGCGGTCGCGCCGGCGGCTGCCGCCCTGATGTCGGCGGCGGTACGCGTGGGGGTACGGCATACGGCGGCGTAGCGCGAGACGTAGTCCTTCACCGCGACCGTACGCGCCCCGGGGGCGTAGCCGCGGGCGTCCTCGCAGGTCAGGTCGTCGCCGGTGACCAGGACCACGGGGACGCCGTACTCCGCCGCGACATGGGCGTTGAGCAGGCCCTCACTGGCCCGGACGCCGTTCAGCCAGACCCCGGTGACGGAGTTGGCGAGATAGGTGTGGGCGAGCACGCCCTCGGTGCCGGCGCCCGTGTGGTAGCCGACGAACGCAACGGCGTCGACGTCGCCGTGCTGGATGCCCTCGACCATGGAGAGGGACTTGTGCTTGCCGGTGAGCATCTGGACGCGCTCGTCGAGGTGCTCCAGGAGCAGGTTGCGCATGCTCCAGTGGGCCTCGTTGACGAGGACCTCGTCGGCGCCCCCGTCGTAGAAGCCGAGCGCCGCGGCGTTCACGTCGGAGGTGAAGAGCGAACGGCACCGCTCCCACTGCGGGGTGCCGGGCAGCACATCCGCCGGCCAGGTCACTCCGGTGGCGCCCTCCATGTCGGCGCTGACGAGGATCTTCACGGTGCGCGGTCCTGTCGCTCGTCGGTCGCTCCTCCGCCCGTTCACGGGAAGAGGATCTTCGTGCCGCATCACGGTACGCGCCGGGACAGCACCGGGCCAGAGCCTCCGTGATCTGTCACTGGTCCAGTCCGGTGAAACCGTCCGCCGGCCGGGGTGCCGGACGGCGGACGGCTCGGGGATCAGACGCGGCCGGTGCCCTTGACCAGCTCACCGATCCGGGCGAGCTCCCCCTCGGCGAACTCCAGGTTGCCGACCGTCGCCACGCTGTTCTCCAGCTGGGCGACACTGCTCGCGCCGACGACGGCGGAGGTGACCCGGCCGCCGCGCAGCACCCAGGCGAGCGCCATCTGGGCGAGGGACTGTCCGCGCTCCCGGGCCAGTTCGTTCAGTGCGCCCAGCCTGCTCACCAGGTCCGGGGTGACGGCCTCGGCCGACAGGAAGGGGCTGCTGCCCGCCGCGCGTGACCCCTCCGGGATGCCGTGGAGATAGCGGTCGGAGAGGATGCCCTGCTCCAGCGGGGAGTACGCGATGGAGCCGGTGCCGAGCTCGTCCAGGGCGTCCAGCAGCCCGTCCTCGACCCAGCGGTCGAGCATGGAGTAGCGCGGCTGGTGGATGAGGAGGGGGGTCCCCAGCTCGTTCAGGATGCGGGCGGCCTCGCGGGTCTGCTCGGCGGAGTAGTTGGAGACGCCGGCGTAGAGCGCCTTGCCCTGGCGCACCGCCGTGTCGAGGGCGCCCATCGTCTCCTCGAGCGGGGTGTCGGGGTCGAAGCGGTGCGAGTAGAAGATGTCGACGTAGTCGAGGCCGAGCCGGGTCAGGCTCTGGTCGAGCGAGGAGCGCAGGCTCTTGCGGGACCCCCACTCGCCGTACGGCCCCTCCCACATGTGGTAGCCCGCCTTGGTGGAGATGACGATCTCGTCCCGGAGCCCGGCGAAGTCCGTCTTCAGCGCGCGGCCCATGGCGGTCTCGGCGGAGCCGGGCGGCGGGCCGTAGTTGTTGGCGAGGTCGAAGTGGGTGATGCCCAGGTCGAAGGCCCGGCGCAGGATCTCGCCCTGGCGCTCGGGGGTCCGGTCGCCTCCGAAGTTGTGCCAGAGCCCTAGCGACAGCGCGGGGAGCAGCAGGCCGCTGCGTCCGGTGCGCCTGTAGGGCATGGCGGTGTAGCGGTCGGCGGACGGAAGATACATACGAGCACTCCACAGGGCATGGCGTAGCGCCCCAGGTCCGGTGCGCGTTCCCAAGACTGGCGGAGATCGATCCAGCGGTCCAACAGGAGATTCCGCTGGGATTCATCGGTTAGATTGCTCAATCATGGAACTGCGTCAGCTGGAGCACTTCGTCGCGGTCGCCGAGGAGCAGCACTTCACCCGGGCGGCGGAGCGGCTGGCCGTGTCCCAGTCCGGGCTGTCCGCGTCCGTCCGTGCGCTGGAGCACGAGTTGCGGACGCCGCTGTTCAGCCGTACGACTCGCATGGTCCGGCTCACCGAGGCAGGGGCTGCCCTGCTGGTGGAGGCGGAGCGCACGCTGGCGGGCGCCAGGGCGGCGCGGGACGCCGTCGACGCCGTACGAGGGCTGCTGCGGGGCACTCTGACGCTCGGGGTGGAGCAGTGCGTGGCCGGGGTCAGCACGGCGCGGCTGCTCGCGGCCTTCCACCGGGAGCATCCGCACATGGAGATCAGGCTCCGGCAGGAGGGTACGTCCAGCCTGCTGGACGGTGTGGCCGGCGGGCGGCTGGACCTCGCGTTCGCCGCGACCGTGTCCCCGCCGGAGTGGCGGGGCGAGCTCGTGCCGCTGGCTCGGGAGCCCATGGTGGTCCTGTGCGCCCCCGGCCACCGGCTCGCCCAGGAGGAGGGTGGGCGGGTGGCGTGGAGTGAGCTGCACGGCGAGTGGTTCATCGACTTCCACCCGGACTGGGGGCCCAGGCGCGCGGCGGACGAGGCGTTCGCGGCGGCGGGGGCCCGCCGCACGGTGGCGCTGGAGGTCAACGATGTGCACAGCCTGCTGGAGCTGGTGCACGAGGGCCTGGGGATCGCGGTCGTACCGCACCACTTCTCCCGTAAGCCGGAGGCCCGTGGCCTGGTCGCGGTGGAGCTCGACGGAGCGCACCGGCCGTTCTACGAGAGCGTCGTGGTCCTCCCGCCGGCCCGGGCGATGACCCCGGGGGCGAAGGCGCTGATGAAGCTGGTCCGTGAGGCCCCGCTGCGCTGACCCTGGCCGCCCGGCTCTCAGCCGCTCAGCGCTTCGGCGAACGCGCCCGCTTCCTGGTCGACTCCGCTGCAGGTGTCCGAGGCCCCCGTCGTGTCCTCGTCCGAGGCGCACTCCTGGTCCCGGAAGGCCGCCCACAGCGAGAGCGCGCCGACCCCCTGTCGGGTGGCGAAGGCACGCAGGGACTCGGCGTCGTCGAGGGTGAACGTCTCCCCCTCGACGTCGTTGACCCCGATCATCACGGTGATGTGCAGCGCCTTCCACGCCTCGTCCTGCGACAGTCCGAGCGCGTCCACGAGCTGGTCGTGGGCCGCGGCGGCGGCCTGCTCCGCGTAGTCGCCCATGTCGCCGCTGTGGGACGTGCTGTAGTTCATCGCCATGATGTCGACCCCCGAGACGTCGACGTCCTGGTCCACCGCGTCCTGGAGGACCGCGAGCCCGGTGTCCTCGAGCCCTTCGGGCATGACGGGCAGTGTGTAGGTGACGTCGAGGTCGCGCTTCTCCTGAAGCAGGGCGAGTGCCTCGTTCCGGCGGGTGACGGAGGCCGTGTCGGTGAGAGCGTCGCCCTCGATGTCGAAGTCGGCCTTCGTGGCGCCGACCGCGTCGAGCACCTCCGCGTAGGCGTCGGCGAGTTCCTCCGCGCTGTCGCAGGCCAGTGCCGCCTCGGTACCCGCCGCGCCGCCGAAGGAGACCCGGATGTCCGCCCCGGTCTCCGTGAGCGCCTCGGCGCGCGCCGCGACCACGTCGCTGCCGACTGCGGCGCTGCCGCCCCAGAAGGGGGTGCAGCTTGAGGCGTCGGAGGTGACGAAGGCGAGGTTGTACGTGTCGGGGGACCCCGCACTGTCGGTGTCGGCGGCGGTCGTGGCGCTCACGTACGGGGTGTAGGCGGCCTGCGTGGCCGCCGGTGGAGGCGGCGCGGACCCCTTCGCCTGATCCGCCACGCCACCCGTCGAGCAAGCCGTGCAGGCGAGACCGAGCGCGATCAGCCCCGCAGCGACTGAGGAAACCCGTGTGCGCCTTTGCATGAGTATGTGCACCTGCTCTCGGAAAGTCGCCCGGGGAAGGCAGCCGGTGCTGCCGGGACACCATGAACCTCTCACACCAGGAGCGGCGCGAAGACACAGTCAACTCATGGGAAAGGACCGGAAGTGGCCGTCAAAAGCGGTCAACTACCTGCTGGGGCCGGTTGGAGCGGTACGGAGCAGATGGCTCTCAGTCGGCGCACTCTCAGCGGTCCGACAGGTTCAGGCCCCTTTCACAGGGTGCGGAAAGGAAAGCTCCAGACTTCACACAAAGAGTCTTGTCACCATGCGCACATGCAATCCGATCTCGTCATCGAGAAAGACCCGGCGCCTCGCGGCCGACGCCGGGCACACGCCGGTCCGGCCCGTTCGGCCGAGCGCCGCCGCGCGGTGGCAAAACCCCAGGAGGGGCCCGTCTTCGTGGACAGCTCCGGGCGCCGGTCCACGCTGCTGCGCCGCGCCGGCATGCTCCTGGGCACAGTCTGCATCGGTTACGCCGCCGTGCTGGGGCTCGCCTTCATGGGCGGAATCTCCATGACCCCCTCCGAGCTGCTCCCCTTCAACGGCGGCCCGGCCGCCGGACCGGGGGGCGGGACGCAACCCGGATACGGCATGCCGCCGGGCGGCGCCGCCCGCCCGAGCGGCGTGCCGCCGGCACCCGGCCAGGCGACACCGTCCGGCCAGGCGACGGCTTCCGCGTCCGCATCGGCCGGGGAGAACTGATGGCCGCTTCGCGACGCCGGCCCGGCAGGATCAGCCGCATACGGCGCCAGGCCGTCCCCCGGCCCCGTGTGATCATGGCCCTGCTGCTGTTGCTGGGGCTCGTCTGCACGATGCTGCTGGACGGCTATCTGCGCTCCGAGGTCGGTGACGACCAGCGGGTGCGCTCCGGCGCCTCGGCGGACACGGTGCCCAGCGATGTGCTGGAGGGCGGGCCCATCCTGAGCTTCCCCGGCGGCACCGCCCGTACGCAGTCCGTGCCGGACAAGACCATCGTGCTGACCTTCGACGACGGCCCCGATCCCGAGTGGAGCGGCAGGGTCCTGGACGTCCTGCACGAGAACGACGTGCCGGGCACCTTCTTCCTCGTCGGCTCGATGATCTCGCGCTATCCGGACGTCGTACGGAGAATGGTCGACGAAGGCAACGAGGTGGGGGTCCACACCTTCACCCACGTCGACCTCTCCTACCAGAGCGAGGCGCGGGTCAAGCGGGAGATCGCCCAGACGCAGCTCGCCCTGGCGGGCGCCGCCGGCATCACGACGACGCTGTTCCGTGCCCCGTACTCCTCGAAGACCGATGCGATCGACGACTACAGCTGGCCCGTCTACGAACGCCTCGGCGCGATGGGCTACACCAGCGTGTTCATCGACACCGACAGTGAGGACTGGCAGCGGCCCGGCGTCTCCAAGATCGTCAAGTGGGCGACCCCGGAGGACGGCGAGGGTGCGTCGGTGCTCTTCCACGACTCGGGCGGCGACCGATCCGAGACGCTGGCCGCGCTGCCGAAGTACATCAAGAAGATGAAGGCGAAGGGCTACACCTTCACCACCGTCAGCGGCGCCCAGCAGCAGGACAGCGGCGCCGGGGAGGACGCGGACAGTGCCGCACCGGCAGGCGCCGTACCACCCGGTGGCGCACAGGCCGGCGGCACACAGGGCAACGCGGAGCAGACCGCGCACCGCAAGGCGGACACCGCGAGCCTGTGGGAGGGCCGCGCCCTGCTCGCCGCCGTGGCCGTCGCGGAGTGGACCGTGCCGGGGCTGGCCTCGGTGCTGGCCGTCGTCGGGTTCGCGGTCCTGGCCCGCTTCGGCATGATGCTCCTGCTCGCCCGGCGCCACTACCGACAACGGAACCGGCGCAGATTCGCCTGGGGTCCGGAGGTGACCGGGCCGGTGAGTGTCATCGTCCCGGCCTTCAACGAGAAGGAGTGCATCGCCGCCACCCTCAAGTCCCTGGCCGCGAGCACGCATCCGATCGAGATCGTGGTCGTCGACGACGGGTCCACGGACGGCACCGCGGAGATCGCCGAATCACTCGGCCTCCTCAACGTCCGGGTGATCCGGCAGGAGAACGCGGGCAAGCCGGCGGCACTCAACAACGGTGTGAAGCAGGCGCGGTACGACATCGTGGTGATGATGGACGGCGACACCGTCTTCGAGCCCGACGCGGTGCACCAGCTCGTCCAGCCGTTCGCCGACCCGGGGATCGGCGCCGTCGCGGGCAACGCGAAGGTCGGCAACCGGTCCACGATGATCGGCGCCTGGCAGCACATCGAGTACGTGATGGGCTTCAACCTGGACCGCAGGATGTACGACCTGCTGCGCTGCATGCCCACCATCCCCGGGGCCATCGGGGCCTTCCGCCGCCAGGCGGTCCTGGAGGCCGGCGGGATGAGCGAGGACACGCTGGCCGAGGACACCGACATCACCATCGCGCTCCACCGCGCGGGCTGGCGTGTCGTCTACGCCGAGCACGCCCGCGCCTGGACCGAGGCACCGGCTTCACTGGGGCAGTTGTGGCGACAGCGCTACCGCTGGAGCTACGGCACCATGCAGGCGCTGTGGAAGCACCGCAGGTCCGTCACCGACCGGGGGCCCTCCGGGCGCTTCGGCCGGGTCGGCATGCCGCTCGTCGTCCTCTTCCAGATCGTCACGCCGGTGTTCGCGCCGCTCATCGACGTCTTCACCGTCTACGCGATGATCTTCGTGGACTTCCGTGCCTCACTGCTCGCCTGGCTGGCGGTCCTGGCCGTGCAGCTGTTCTGCGCGGCGTACGCCTTCCGGCTCGACCGGGAGAAGTACAGGTACCTGCTGATGCTGCCCCTCCAGCAGCTCGCGTACCGGCAGTTGATGTACCTCGTGCTGATCCACTCGTGTGTCACGGCGGCGACGGGCGGCCGGCTGCGCTGGCAGAAGCTGAAGCGCACCGGTGAGATGGGAACGTCCCACGTGGGGGCGTCGTAGTGGCGGGGGCGCACCGCAGGGCGGCGTTCGCGCCGGCCCCCGCGGCCGCGACGGGCACCGGCCGTGACCGTTCCTTCGACGTACTGCGGGCCGTGGCGCTCGTCCGGGTGGTGATGTACCACACCTTCGAGTGGCCCTGGCTGGGGTACGTCTTCCCGTCCATGGGCGTGATGTTCGCGCTCGCCGGCTCACTCATGGCCCGCTCGCTGGAGCGCCCCGCCCTCGGCGTGCTCCGCGGCAGGCTGCGCCGGCTGCTCATACCGGTGTGGCTGTTCGGCATCGTGCTCGGGGTGGCGATGCTGCTGCACGGCTGGGTGCCCGGGCCCGACGTCCTGCTCTGGGTGCTGCCGGTCGGTGATCCGCCCGGCAACGAGTGGGGGGAGCAGGCGTGGGCGGTGCTCTGGTATCTGCGCGCCTATCTGTGGTTCGTACTGTTCTCGCCTCTGCTGCTGCGTGTCTTCCGGCTCGCGCCTCTCCCCGTGCTCGCCCTGTCCCTGGTGCCCGTCGTGGTGCTGGAGACGGTGTCCGGCGTGCCGGACGGCCGGCTGGGGGGTGCGCTGAGCGACGCGTCGGTGTTCCTGTTCTGCTGGCTGCTGGGCTTCGCGCACCGCGACGGTGTGCTCGGCCGGCTGCGAGGCCCGGGAACGGTGACCGCCGCGGCGCCGCTGATGGCCGCCGGTGCCTGGTGGGCGGCCGGGCACCCGGTGGAGGGTACGTACGACCTGGACGACATCCCGCTCGCCCAGGCGCTCTGGTCGGCGGGGTTCGTGCTGCTCCTGCTGCGCTTCAGGCCCCGCTTCGACGGACTCGTACGTCATCCGGTGGCCGACCGGGTCGTCACCGTGTTCAACGCCCGCGCGGTGACGGTCTATCTCTGGCACGAGGTGGCGCTGATGGCCGCGGTGCCGCTGATCGACCTGATGTGGGAGGTGCCGGCGCTGGAGCGGCATCTGCCGCTGGACAGCGTGTGGTGGCAGTTCGGCGTCGCGTGGGTGCTGATCGCCGCCGCCGTGGTCTGCTTCGGCTGGATCGAGGACGTCGCGGCGAGACGGAACCCACGGCTGCTGCCGTGAGCGGGGCGGGTGTGTGGCTCGCACACCCGCCCCGCCCCGGTCCTGCTCAGTCCTCGTGGCCCAGCTGGAGATCGCGTTCGGTCCGTCCCCCGCCGGGGAGTTGGAGCACGGTGGCGACCGGCGGGTAGCCGGCGGCGATCACGGTGTACTCGCCGGTCGACAGGTCCACGAAGCGGAACGCTCCGTCGGAGCCGGTGGTGAGGGTGTCGACCACGTTGCCCGCCGCGTCCAGCAGCGTGACCCTGGCGTCCTCGACCACCCGCCCGCCGGGGGCGCGTACGATCCCGCGGAGCACGGCGCCGCCCGCCAGCTCGATGTCCTGCCTGGTCTCCCGGGCGGCCTGCACGCTGACCGGGAGGGCGGCGGGGCGGAAGGCGGACGCGCTGGCCGCCAGGGTGTACTCACCGGCCACCAGCTCGCTGATGACATAGGCGCCCTCGCGTCCGGTGCGGGTGGTCGCGACGACTTCGCCCCGTACGTCGGTGAGCGTGACGGCCGCGTCGCGGACGGGGGCGCCGTCGGGTGTGAGGACCGCGCCGGCGAGCCGGCCCGCCCCGCCCAGGACCACGTCGAGCTCCACCGGCCGGTCGCTGACGGTGACGCTGACGGCCTGCGGCTGGTGCCCGCCCGCGGCGGCGATCAGCACGTAGGTACCGGTTCCCGGCGCGCTCAGCGCGTACCTGCCGTCGTCGCCGCTCGCGCCCCGTCCGACCTGCCGTCCCTGGCCGTCGATGAGGGTGAGCGCGGCCCGCCCCACCTTCGTACCGTCCGGGTGCTGTACACATCCGCACACCGGGGTCCCGGACAGCGGACCTGGCTGCGGCGGGCCGGGGTCGGTGCGGGCCGCGGGGATCGTGGAGTGCGCCGCGGCCGGGTCGGGGGCCGTCTGGGGGGTGTGGTGGGACACCAGCGGTTTCTCCTTGAGGAAGAAGGCGAGGAACAGGCCGAGCAGGAGCACCGGCACCAGGTAGAGGAAGATCCGCGGCATCGCGTCGGCGTACGCCTGGATGTAGGCGTCGCGCAGCGCGGGCTCCATGGCGTGGACCAGCTGAGGGGTGATCGACTCCGGGTCGGGCAGGTCGGCGCCGGAGGGGAGCCGGACCCCGAGCGCGTCCGAGAGCCGCCCGGCGAACAGGGTGCCGAAGATCGCGGCTCCGACACTGCCGCCGATCTGCCGGAAGTAGTTGTGCGCGCTGGTGGCGGTGCCGAGGTCGGAGGGGCGTACGGAGTTCTGCACGGCCAGCACCAGGATGGACATGACGAGACCGATCCCGATGCCCAGGACCGCTTGCCAGATGCCGTACTCCAGCGCCGAGGTGCCGGTGTCGAGCAGGGAGAGCAGCCACATGCCGACGGCCGACACGGCTCCGCCCACCAGCGGGTAGACGCGGTAGCGGCCGGTGCGCGAGACCAGTTGCCCGGAGACGACGGAGGAGATGACGATGCCGCCCATCATGGGCAGCATCAGCAGCCCCGACTCGGTGGCGGACACGCCCTCGACCATCTGGAGATAGGTCGGCAGATAGCTGGCCGCCCCGAAGAGCGCGACCCCGATGACCGCGCCCACGAGCGAGGTGACGTTGAAGACCGAGTCGCGGAACAGGCGCAGCGGGATGAGGGGTTCGGCGGCCCGGTGCTCGACGACGAGGAAGAGCAGGGCCGTTCCCGCGGCCCCCGCGGCGAGCCCCAGAATGGTCCGCGACCCCCAGGCGTACTCCGTACCGCCCCAGCTGGTGAGCAGCACCAGGCAGGTCGACGCGACGGCCAGCAGGAGCGCTCCCAGCAGGTCGAGGCGGGGGCGGACGGCCGGCTTGGGCAGTTTCAGTACTAGCGCGATGACCGCGAGGGTGACGAGGCCGAACGGCACGTTGATGTAGAAGCACCAGCGCCAGGAGGCGTGGTCGGTGAAGAAGCCGCCGAGGAGCGGGCCGGCCACCGAGGCGAGGCCGAAGACGGCCCCGATGAGGCCCATGTAGCGGCCCCGCTCCCTGGCCGGGACGATGTCGGCGATGATCGCCTGGACGCCGATCATGAGTCCGCCGCCGCCGATGCCCTGGACGGCGCGGAAGGCGATGAGTTCGTCCATGGTGCGCGACCAGCCCGCCAGGGCGGAGCCGATGATGAAGACGACGATCGCGAACTGGAAGACGCTTTTGCGGCCGAAGAGGTCGCCGAGCTTCCCGTAGAGCGGCAGGCCGATGGTGGAGGCGAGCAGATAGGCGGTGACCGCCCAGGACATCTTGTCCAGGCCGTGCAGCTCACCGACGATCTTCGGCAGGGCGGTGGCGACGATCATCTGGTCGAGGGCCGCGAGCAGCAGGGTGAGCATCAGACCGAGGAAGACCAGCCGGATCCTGCGGGGGCTGATCTCGTCCGGCGGCGCGGGCGGTCCGGCGGCGGACGGCGGTGGAGGCGGCTCGGACTTCACCGGCACACCGGGTTCCACCCAGGTCCCGGGGACCCCGTACTCCGTGCCTCCCGGCTCGTCCTTCACCAGAGTGATCCCACCCACCACGTAACGCTCCCCTCGTCGCAGCTGCGCCGCTCATTTCTCGCATCAGGCGGCGAGGCGGGGCAAACGCGACCGGGCGCACGCAGGGCGCGTACAGAGGGCTTATGCGCCGGTGGGAGGGGTTACGGCGCACAACCGGCCACCCCGGAAAACCACTCTTTCCGGTGAGGCCGGCCGTGACGTCAACAGCGGGAGGGGCAGGGTTACTTCTCGACCTCGGTGGCGAGGTTCTGCAGCAGTTCGTCGTAGATCCGGCCGAGCCCCTTGGGCGCGAAGGTCTTCTCGAAGAACCCGCCGATGCCGCCGGCACCGTTCCACACGGTCGAGACGACGGCCTTGGACTTCCCCTCACCCGCCGGGGTGACGGTCCAGGTGGTGACCATCGTGGAGTTGCGGTCCTTCTCGATCAGCTGCCCCTCGGTGGGCTCCGTGACCTCCAGCAGGCAGTCGCGCACCCGCTTGCTCGTCGCCTGGAGCTTCCAGTGGACGAGGGTGCCTTCGCCGTCTCCGCCCTCGCGCACCTCGTACTCACTGAAGTGCCCGGTCAGCACCTTGCCGCGGACCTCCTTGTAGTCGGCCAGCGCGTCGAACACCGTCTCTGCGTCCGCCGCGATGATCCGCTCTGTCGTGGCCTCGACCTGCGCCATGCCTGCTCCTCCAGCACTCGGTTGTTCGGGGGTGCTGCTGAGCCAACCACCTCGGGTACGGCCCCTCAAAATCGGGCCCCGCGCTCCGCCGCGCACGATCAAGGGAACACATGTTCTATTCTCTGCGGAGTGCTACCAAGGAGGCGTTCATGCGCTGGGACAATCTTGCAGAGAACACCACAAAACAGGGGAACGGTGCGCTCTTCGCCGCGGACGCGGTGACGACACGCACCTTCGACACCCCGGAATTCCGGGGAATCACCTTCCATGAGATCCGGGCCCGCTCGATCGTGAACCGGGTACCCGGGGCCTCCCGTATGCCGTTCGAATGGACCGTGAACCCCTACCGGGGCTGCACCCATGCGTGCGTGTACTGCTTCGCCCGCAAGACCCACAGCTATCTGGATCTGGACACCGGTCTCGGTTTCGACTCCCAGATCGTCGTGAAGGTCAACGCCGCCGAACTGCTGAGCCGCCATCTGGCCTCCCGCCAGTGGCACGGCCAGCACATCGCGATGGGCACCAACGTCGACTGCTACCAGCGGGCAGAGGGCCGCTACCGGCTGATGCCCGGCATCATCACGGCCCTCCGCGACCACGCGAACCCCTTCTCCATCCTGACGAAGGGCACCCTGATCCTGCGCGACCTCGACCTGCTGCGGCAGGCGGCCGAGGTCACCGAGGTGGGCGTCTCCGTATCCGTCGGATTCACCGACCCCGAGCTGTGGCGCACGGTCGAGCCGGGCACCCCCTCCCCCGAGCGCCGCCTCGACGTCGTCCGCGCCATGACGGACAACGGGATCGGCTGCGGAGTGCTGATGGCCCCGGTCATCCCCTTCCTCGGCGACCACCCCGACCAGCTGCGCGCCACGGTCCGCGCCATCGCCGCCGCCGGGGCCACCTCGGTCACCCCGCTCGTACTGCATCTGCGGCCCGGCGCCCGCGAGTGGTTCATGCAGTGGCTCGCGCAGCACCATCCGCACCTGGTGCGACGGTACGAACGGATGTACGCCGATGGCGCGTACGCGCCGACCTGGTACCAGCGGTCCATCACCCGCCGGGTCCACGAGCTCGCCACCGAGTACGGCATCGGCCCGGCCGACCGGGGCGGCGCCCGCCGCATCGCCCGCGAGACCCCGCCGGCCCTGACGGACGGTCACGCAGCCGGCCCCACCCAGCTGACCCTGCTCTGACCGCACGGTCTCCCTGCCCGAACGGGTCAACTCTCGACGCCAGGTGTCCTGCCAGGACCGGATCCGGGAAGCATGCGGCGGGGGCTGTGCCACCCACAGCCGCGTTCCCCGACACGGGAGGCCCTATGACGAAACGTGCAGGAATTCTGGTCGCCGCCGGCGCCACGGTCGCGGGTCTGGTGACCGCAGCGCCGTCCACCGCGTCCACCGCGCCCGACGGGACGGGTGCGGCCGCCCCACGCGCCGCCGCGCCGCTCAAGTGGACCGGCTGCGGGACGAAGTCGTATCCGGCTCTGCAGTGCTCGACCGTCCGCGCCCCGCTCGACCATGACAACCCGTCGGGCAGACAGGTCACGCTCGCCCTCTCGCGGATCCCGCACACGGCGAAGACCTCTCAGGGCCCCCTGCTGGTCAACCCCGGTGGCCCCGGCGGCAGCGGACTCTCCATGGCGGGCTTCGTGGCGTCCTCGCTGCCCGGGAAGCTCGCCGCGCAGTACGACGTGATCGGGTTCGACCCGCGCGGTGTCGGGAAGAGCACCCCCGCCCTGGACTGCGTACCGAAGTACTTCGAGCCCGTACGCCCCGACTCGGTGCCGGACTCCTACGAGGCGGAGAAGACCGCACGCAACCGGGCGGCGTCCTTCGCGGCGGCGTGCGGTGAGAAACACGGCGACCTGCTGCCGTACATGGACACCGTCAGTGCCGCGAAGGATCTCGACGTCATCCGCGGGGCCCTCCGCGCAGAGCAGATCAACTACTTCGGTTACTCCTACGGCACCTACCTGGGCGCGGTCTACGCCAAGCTCTTCCCCGAGCGCGTACGCCGCCTGGTGCTGGACTCGGTCGTCGACCCGGACGGCGTCTGGTACGAGGACAACCTGGGCCAGGACCACGCGTTCGACGCCCGCCACAAGGCCTTCGCCGCGTGGGTCGCGAAGAACGACGCCACCTACGCACTCGGCAAGGACCCCTCCGCGGTCGAGGCCGCGTGGTACCGGATGCGCGACGCGGTGAAGAAGCACCCCGCGGGCGGCAAGGTCGGGCCGTCCGAGCTCGAGGACACCTTCATGCCGGGCGGTTACTACAACGGCTACTGGCCGCTCCTCGCCGAGGCGTTCGCGGCGTACGTCAACGACAAGGACCAGGAAGCGCTCGCCACCGCTTACGAGGACTTCGCCGCCGTCGACAGCAGCGGCGACAACGGCTACTCGGTCTACGCCGCCGTGCAGTGCCGCGACGCCGGCTGGCCCAGGACCTGGAGCACCTGGCGAAACGACACCTGGCAGGCGCACCGCAAGGCGCCCTTCATGTCATGGAACAACACCTGGTACAACGCGCCGTGCGCCACCTGGCCGGTGGAGCCGCTGGAGCCCGTACGGGTCACCAACGCCGCCATCCCGCCCGCGCTGATCCTCCAGGCCACCGACGACGCGGCCACCCCCTACGAGGGCGGCGTGACCATGAGCCGCAGGCTCAAGGGCTCCGGCCTCGTCGTCGAGCAGGGCGGCGGCAACCACGGCATCACCCTGAGCGGCAACGACTGCCTGGACGACCACCTGGTGGACTACCTCACCGACGGCACCGTCCCGACCGGCGGCGGCAACGGCGCGGACGCGGTCTGCGACGCACTGCCGGAACCGAAGCCGGCGCCCGCCACGAAGGCGGGCGTGAACATGAAGGGCAGGACACTGCACGGTCTGCTCGGCTTCCGCGGCTGACGCGCGGCTGGAATGCCGGACCCCACGCCGGGGGCGTACGCCAGGACGGACCGCGTGACCACACGGCCCGCTCCCGCGTACGCCCCCGGCGTGCGAGCAAAGAGCCCGCCCCGGGGGGGGCGGGCTGCTCGCGATGCTCAGTCGGTCAGACCGGCGGGTTGGAGTAGGCCTTGCGCCGGAACGCCGCCTTGGTCCCCGCTCCGGCGATGCCGTCGATGGCACCCTTGTAGCCCTCGAACTTCTTCAGGTTGGCCTGGAGCGACATGATCGTTTCGGGTCCCACGATCCCGTCGATGTCACCCTTGTAGGGACGGGGTTGGTCGGGCCAGGTTTTCAGGAAGCGCTGCATCGCCTTCCAGCTGTTGGTCCCGAGCACCCCGTCGATCTTGCCGTTGTAGCCGTACATGGTGAGGATCCACCGCTGGACCCGTTGGGCACCCTGCTTGTCGAGGCCGAGGTTGACCACGGCCGCGCTCGCCGGCCCTGCGAAGCCGACCACCGCCGCGCCGGATGCCGCCACCGCCAGCAACCCGCCTCGGATCAGCCCGCGACGCGAGACGCCGTTCCGCCTGTTCTGCTCCACGCTCTTCCCTCCGTTGGTCCGGGGGTCCTCTCCCGGCTTGCGGCACAGGCTAGCCGGGACCGTCATGTCAACTCTCCGGAACTCAGAGTCTCGTGCCCCTTCTTACACACTCAGCCCGCAGCCAGTCGGCGGAGCGCCTCCGCCGCCGCCGTGCCGAGCCGGGGGTGCGGCAGTGCGGCCTCCAGGACCGGGCGGGCCCGGCCGTCCCCCAGGCTTCCCAGCCCCTCGACACACGCGAGGGCGACGCGCCAGTGCGGTTCGTCGGGGGTCAGGAGCCGGTGCAGGGTGCTGACCAGTGCGGGCACCGACTCGGGGGCGCGCAGGTCGGTCAGCAGCCGCACCGGGTGCAGTGCGTAACCCGTCCGCAGGCTGTTGGTGGCGAGCGCGGCGGCCGCTCCGGGGGTCCGGGGGTCACCGAGGACCCGGAGTGCGTGTGCGGCGGATACGCAGCGCTCGGGGTCACGGTGGTTGAGGAGGAGGACCAGCGCCTCGAAGGCCCGGCGGTCGCCCCGGCAGCCGAGCCGGAACGCCGCGATCTCGCGGGCCCACAGCGGGCGTTCGCGTTCCACCAGGACCCGGGCCAGCTCCTCGTCGTCCTCGGTCGCGATCAGCCGGCGGAACGCCTCCGATTCGCCGGCCTCGTCCCCGATCCTGTCCGTCAGCGAGCAGAACTCCTCATCCATGACGCTGAGTTTATGGTGGCGAACGCACCGTGGTTGACGAACTGTGTGCCAGCGCACAGTCCGCCAGGGCTGGCGCGCTCGTTACCCGCCGGTTAAGCTCAGGTGAGCGGGACACACACCCCGTCGGCTCCGGTGGCCTGGTGACGCAGCCATCCGGAGTGCTTGTCGGTTCGGCAGTTCGTGAGACGTGGCTCCGGGACAGAGCCCCGTCACCCTTCCCCCCGGTGTGCCCCCGCGCGCGACCGGGACCGTGCACCACGACACGCAATTCCCGCACACCGAGCGCCGGTCGATTACGGCCCTGCGCGCCGCCGTGCTCCTCACAGTCGTCACTCACCCTGGAGTCCCGTGATGGACATCCCTCTCACCACCATTGCCGTCGTCGGCCTCGGCACCATGGGCACCGGCATCGCCGAGGTCCTGGCCCGTGCGGGCCGCGAGGTCATCGGCATCGACCTCGACGAGGCCGCCGCCCGGCAGGCCGTCGCCTCACTGGAGGCCTCCACCGCACGTGCCGTGCGCCGTGAACGGATCACGGAGCAGGAGCGGCGCGACGTCCTCGCCCGGTTCCGTACCTTCTCCGATCTACAGGCCGCCGCGGAGGCGGAGCTGGTCATCGAGGTGGTGCCGGAGACGTACGAGATCAAGCAGCAGGTCTTCCGGGAGCTCGACGCGGTGGTCTCGCCCACCGCGATCCTCGCGACGGGCACGAACGCCCTGTCCGTGACCCGGCTGGCCGCCGAGTCGCAGCACCCCGAGCGCGTCCTGGGCCTGCACTTCTTCAATCCCGCGCCCGCGATGAAGCTCGTCGAGGTGGTCTCCTCCGTGCTGACCGCCCCGCCCGCCGTGGAGACCGTCACCCGGCTCGCCCGTGAGCTGGGCAAGGAGCCGGTCGCGGTCGGTGACCGTCCCGGCTTCGTCGCGGACGGTCTGCTGTTCGGCTATCTCAACCAGGCCGCGGCGATGTACGAGGCGAACTACGCGTCCCGTGAGGACATCGACGCCGCCATGAAGCTGGGCTGCGGACTGCCGATGGGCCCGCTGGCTCTGCTCGACCTGATCGGCGTGGACACGGCCCGCACGGTCCTGGAGGCCATGTACTCCGCGTCCCACGATCGCCTGCACGCACCGGCGCCGGTGCTCGGGCAGCTCAGCGAGGCCGGCCTGACCGGCCGCAAGACGGGCCGCGGCTTCTACACGTACGACGCACCCGGCGGCCAGACCGTGGTCCCGGACGCCCTGACACCGGCGGGGAGCGCGGGAGCGGTCGCCGGGCGCGAGGTGTCCTCGGTGGGTGTGGCCGGGTCGGGGACGATGGCCTCGGGGATCGCGGAGGTCTTCGCGAAGGCCGGGTACGGGGTGGTGCTCGCCGCGCGCAGCCAGGAGAAGGCGGACGCGGCCAAGGCCCGGATCGCCAAGTCCCTGGGGCGTTCCGTCACCAAGGGGCGGCTGACGGAGGAGGCGCGGGACGAGACGCTCGCCCGGATCACCCCGGCGGGCACGCTGGACTCCCTCGCCGACGTGGATCTCGCGGTCGAGGCGGTGGCCGAGGACCTGGAGATCAAGCGGGAGCTCTTCCAGACGCTGGACAAGGTCTGCAAGCCGGGTGCGGTGCTCGCGACCACCACCTCGTCGCTGCCGGTCGTGGCGGTCGCCCGGGTGACCTCGCGTCCCGAGGACGTCGTCGGGATGCACTTCTTCAACCCTGCGCCCGCGATGAAGCTGGTCGAGGTGGTGCGTACGGTGCTGACCGCCGACGATGTGCACGCCACGGTCCGCGAGGTCTGTGTGAAGGTGCGCAAGCACCCGGTCGACTGCGGTGACCGGGCGGGCTTCATCGTGAACGCGCTGCTGTTCCCCTACCTCAACAACGCGATCAAGATGGTCGAGGAGCACTACGCGACGCTCGACGACATCGACGCGGCGATGAAGCTGGGCGGCGGCTACCCCATGGGGCCCTTCGAGCTCCTGGACGTCGTCGGCCTGGACGTCTCGCTCGCCATCGAGAAGGTTCTGCACGCCGAGTTCCGCGACCCGGGTCTCGCCCCGGCGCCGCTGCTCGAGCATCTGGTGGCGGCGGGCTGCCTCGGCCGCAAGACGGGGCGTGGCTTCCGCGAACATGCCCGACGCTGAGCCGGGAGCCGTCCGGGGCGGGTGGGGCGGGTTGCTGGGCCCCTCGGACGACCCGCCCCCACGGGCGCACTCCCCTGCACGGATGAGTTACGTTCACCTCATGTCCCAACCCGCCAAGTCCCCTCGCTCCTCCGCCTCCACGGACGCCCCCGAGAGTGCCGCGAGCACCCGGGCCGCCGCACAACGGCTCAAGATGCGCCGCGAGCTGGCCGCGGCGGCCATGGAGCTGTTCGCCACGAAGGGGTACGAGGCGACGACGGTCGATGAGATCGCGGGGGCCGCCGGGGTCGCCAGGCGCACGTTCTTCCGCCACTTCCGCTCCAAGGAGGAGGCCATCTTCCCGGACCACGACGACACGCTCGTCAGGGCCGAGGCCGTCCTCAACGCCGCCCCCGCACACGAGCACCCGCTCGACACCGTGTGCCGCGGCATCAAGGAGGTCATGAAGATGTACGCGGCGAAGCCGGCGGTCTCCGTGGCGCGCTATCAGCTCACCCGTGAGGTGCCTACGCTCCGCGAGGCGGAGATCGCCTCGGTGGCCCGGTACGAACGGCTTTTCACGCGCTATCTGCTGGGCCACTTCGATGAGCGCGACCACCATGTCGGCAATGACGACCCACTGCTCGCCGAGGTCGCCGCGTCCGCCGTGGTCACCGCGCACAACCACGTGCTGCGGCGCTGGCTGCGGGCGGACGGGCAGGGTGACGTGGAGTCGCAGCTCGACCACGCGTTCGCGATCGTACGGGAGACCTTCGGCACGGGGATCGGAGCGGGACGGACCGTGGGGGGCGAGGCCGGGAGGACCCCTGCGGCATCGGTGTCGAGGGAGGGCGAGGTGCTGGTCACCGTGGCCCGCACGGACGCTCCGCTCGACGAGATCATGCGCACGATCCAGCAGGCGCTCAAGGAGCACTGAGCCCCGCGCCGAGGTGTTCACCCCTCGACGGGCCGCACGGTCGCCGGCATGTACCAGGGCGGTGGCCCGGCGCCCTCGCTCCACTCGACGAGCTCGTCGAGACCGACACAGACTATGCCGCACTGTTCGGCGTACTCGAGAGCCGGTTCGGTGAATTCGCCGGTGGTGACGACGACGGCCGCTTCGGCGCCGTGCACCGCGTAACAGGTGCCTCCGAAGCGCTGGAGGTCCTGCGAGCCGACCTTGTTGTCGCTCGTGTACCTCTTGCACTGAACGACCAGGCGGCGGCCGTCCTGCGTGGTGCCCACCACGTCGGCACCCAGGTCGCCCGCGCCTCCGACGACATCGGCGTCCGGGCAGCCGTCCCGCCTGCAGAGAGCGGCAACGGCCTCCTCGAAGTCGTACGGGTCCATGGCCGCGTAGTCGACCGTCCGCACCGGCTCGGGGCGCGCCGGCACGGCGTCCGCTTCCGGCAGCTCCTCCAGGGCCGCGTCCACGACCTCGTAGGCGGTCTCGACGGCTGCCGCGGCGGTCCTGGCTGCCGCCCTGCGGCTACGGCGCAGGCGCAGGAGCACCACGGCCACGGCCACCAGCGCGACCGCGGAGGCGACGGCGGCCACCGGGTGCCGTTCGGCGCTCCTGAGGGCCGTGCGCACTGCGAGTCCGGCCCCGCAGATCAGGAGCGCGAGGAACGCGAAGCCGAACGCCGTCCGCCTGACGTCGAATTCGGGCCGCCGGCCCTTCCTGGCCGTTCTGCGCGTCTGTATTCCCATCGTGTACCCCACCCCTTGTCCTTCGCGGCCACACCAAGATCACTTTCATCTGCCCCACGGCCGCCGGTTGACGCACCGTCGGGAGTAACCCGGTGGCCGGGCCGGGGAGGGAGTGCTCGGATGCGCACATGGAACCTGACGAGATGCTGGCCCTCTTCGACCATGAGATGCGCGAGCACGCCCGCCCCGACGGCCCCGGCACCTGCGTCGAGCGGGTGGGTGACGTCGTACGGCAGACCGGTGGCCCCGACGACTGGAACGGCGTCGTCTGGACGGCCCCGGGCCTCTCCCCCGGCCGGGCGGAGTCGGAGATCGCGGCACAGGTGGAGCACTACACCGCCCGGGGTACCGGCGAGTTCGAGTGGAAGCTGTACGCGCACGACGGCCCGGCCGGGCTCGGCGGGCTCCTCTCGGCGGCCGGGTTCGAGCCTGAGCCGCCGGAGACGCTGCTGGTGGCACCGGTCGCGGACCAGGCCGTGGCGGTCGAACTCCCGGAGGGCGTCCGGCTGCGGAACGTGACCGACGCCGCCGGGGTGGAGCTGATGGTCCGGGCTCATGAGCTGGCCTTCGGCACCGACGGTTCACGGCTGCGTCATCAGTCCCTGGCCCGTCTCACCGACGCCCCGGAGACCTTCGTCGCGGTGGTCGCCATGGCGGGCGACGAACCTGTGAGCTCGGCCCGGATGGAGATGCACCCCGGCACCGGCTTCACCGGGCTGTGGGGCGGCGGCACAGCGGCCGGATGGCGGGGCAGGGGCGTCTACCGCGCCCTGATCGCCCACCGGGCCCTGATCGCCGCCGGGCTCGGCTACCGCTTCCTCCAGGTCGACGCCACGGAGCAGTCCGCCCCGATCCTGCGGCGGCTCGGCTTCACAGCCCTGAGCACAACGACGCCGTACGTGTACCGCACCGCGCCGTAGCGCCCGCAAAAGACGGACCAATGCGGCATACCAACCATGATGTTGCTCATGCGTGCCCACGAGATGACAACTGAGAGAAAATGTTGGCACTGGGTGCCTTGCCACCTGTCACGCAGTGCCATACGTTGAAGGTGTCCGGGCGGCCGGCGTGCAGAGATCTCTCGTACGCCGGCTGTCCCCGCAGACCACGTGTCCGCGCGCCCGGGCGCCTGCGTCACAGGCAAACCTTCTGCTCCACAGAGCAGGCCAGAGCACCGTCCGCCGAACCGACGGCACACCTCCACACCGCACCGCTCCCCTGACCACAGGGGTCCTCCGGCGTTCCCTCGACGCCGGAGACCCGATCTGCCGGAGGCATCACCGTGAAGGAAATCCTGGACGCGATCCAATCGCAGGACAGCACGGCCGCGGACTTCGCGGCCCTGTCCATCCCCGAGTCGTACCGCGCGGTGACCGTGCACAAGGACGAGGCGGAGATGTTCGCCGGGGTCGCCAGCCGCGACAAGGACCCCCGCAAGTCCCTCCATGTGGAGGACGTGCCGGTGCCCGAGCTCGGCCCGGGCGAGGCACTGGTCGCTGTCATGGCCAGCTCCGTGAACTACAACTCCGTCTGGACCTCGATCTTCGAGCCGGTCTCGACGTTCGGCTTCCTGGAGAGGTACGGCAGGCTCAGCGACCTCAGCAAGCGCCACGACCTCCCGTACCACGTCATCGGGTCCGACCTGGCGGGCGTCGTCCTGCGCACCGGCCCCGGCGTCAACGCCTGGACCCCGGGTGACGAAGTCGTCGCGCACTGCCTCTCGGTGGAGCTGGAGTCCTCCGACGGCCACAACGACACGATGCTCGACCCGGAGCAGCGCATCTGGGGCTTCGAGACCAACTTCGGCGGCCTGGCGGAGGTCGCACTCGTCAAGTCGAACCAGCTGATGCCGAAGCCGAAGCATCTCAGTTGGGAGGAGGCCGCGTCTCCGGGCCTGGTCAACTCCACGGCGTACCGCCAGCTCGTCTCTCGCAACGGCGCGGGCATGAAGCAGGGCGACAACGTGCTGATCTGGGGCGCCAGCGGCGGACTCGGCTCCTACGCCACGCAGTTCGCGCTGGCCGGCGGCGCCAACCCCGTCTGTGTCGTCTCCAGCGACCAGAAGGCGGACATCTGCCGGAGGATGGGCGCGACCGCGATCATCGACCGCAACGCCGAGGACTACAGGTTCTGGAAGGACGAGCACAACCAGGACCCGCGCGAGTGGAAGCGGTTCGGCAAGCGCATCCGCGAGCTGACCGGCGGCGAGGACGTGGACATCGTCTTCGAGCACCCTGGCCGCGAGACCTTCGGCGCGAGCGTGTACGTGACCCGCAAGGGCGGCACGATCGTCACCTGTGCCTCGACCTCGGGCTACAACCACGAGTACGACAACCGCTACCTGTGGATGTCACTGAAGAGGATCGTGGGCTCGCACTTCGCCAACTACCGCGAGGCATGGGAGGCCAACCGGCTGGTGGCCAAGGGCAAGATCCACCCGACGCTGTCCCGGGTCTACTCCCTGGAGGACACCGGCCAGGCGGCGTACGACGTGCACCGCAACCTGCACCAGGGCAAGGTCGGCGTGCTCGCGCTGGCCCCCCGTGAGGGCCTGGGTGTGCGTGACACGGAGCTCCGCGAGCAGCACGTCGACGCCATCAACCTGTTCCGTGACGCGTCAGCGGAGCGGGCCATCCCATCCAGCCGCAACGTCTGAGGTCCACCATGACCGAACGTCAGAAGGACCGCCCGTGGCTCATGCGGACGTACGCCGGTCACTCGACCGCCGAGGCGTCCAACGAGCTCTACCGGCGCAACCTCGCCAAGGGCCAGACGGGTCTCTCGGTCGCCTTCGATCTGCCCACGCAGACCGGCTACGACCCGGACCACGTCCTCGCCCGCGGCGAGGTGGGCCGGGTCGGCGTGCCGGTCTCGCACCTCGGTGACATGCGACGGCTGTTCCAGGACATCCCCCTGGAGCAGATGAACACCTCGATGACGATCAACGCCACCGCGATGTGGCTGCTGGCGCTCTACCAGGTGGTGGCGGAGGAGCAGGGCGCGGACCCCGACAGGCTCCAGGGGACGACGCAGAACGACATCGTCAAGGAGTACCTGTCGAGGGGGACGCACGTCTTCCCGCCGGTCCCGTCGCTGCGGCTGACGACCGACATGATCACGTACACGGTCAGCCGCATCCCGAAGTGGAACCCGATCAACATCTGCAGTTACCACCTGCAGGAGGCGGGGGCCACTCCGGTCCAGGAGATCGCGTACGCCATGTCGACGGCCATAGCGGTACTCGACGCCGTGCGCGACTCCGGGCAGGTGCCCGAGGAGAAGTTCGGCGATGTCGTCGCCCGCATCTCCTTCTTCGTGAACGCGGGGGTCCGCTTCATCGAGGAGATGTGCAAGATGCGCGCCTTCGGCCGCATCTGGGACCGCGTCACCCGCGAGCGTTACGGCATCGTGGACGCCAAGCAGCGCCGCTTCCGCTACGGCGTGCAGGTCAACTCCCTGGGCCTCACCGAGGCGCAGCCGGAGAACAACGTCCAGCGCATCGTGCTGGAGATGCTGGCCGTCACGCTCTCCAAGGACGCCCGCGCCCGCGCGGTGCAGCTGCCCGCCTGGAACGAGGCGCTGGGCCTGCCGCGCCCCTGGGACCAGCAGTGGTCGCTCCGCATCCAGCAGGTGCTCGCGCACGAGAGCGACCTGCTGGAGTACGAGGACATCTTCGCCGGCTCGCACGTCATCGAGGCCAAGGTCGACGAGCTGGTCACCGAGTCGCTGGCCGAGATCGACCGGATCCAGCAGATGGGCGGCGCGATGGCCGCCGTGGAGTCCGGTTACCTCAAGTCGGAGCTTGTCTCCTCGCACGCCGCGCGGCGGGCCAGGATCGAGGGCGGTGAGGAGAAGATCGTCGGCGTCAACATCTACGAGACGACCGAGCCCAACCCGCTGACCGCGGACCTCGACGCCGCGATCATGACGGTGGACCCCGAGAACGAGGCCCGGGTCGTCGCCGCGCTGCACGAGTGGCGCGACAACCGCGACGAGGCCCGCGCCACCGAGGCGCTGACGGCGTTGAAGAAGGCCGCGGCGGGCACGGCGAACATGATGGAGGCGACCGTCGAGTGCGCACGGGCAGGCGTCACCACGGGCGAGTGGTCCTGGGCCCTGCGCGACGTGTTCGGCGAGTTCAGGGCACCGACGGGCGTCTCGTCCGCGCCGGTGGCCGTCACCGCGGAGGCAGGGACGCCGCTCGCGCTGGTCCGCGCGAAGGTCACCCGCACCGCACAGGACCTGGGCGTCGGACGTCTGCGGCTGCTCGTCGGCAAACCCGGCCTCGACGGGCACTCCAACGGCGCCGAACAGATCGCCGTACGCGCCAGGGACGCGGGCTTCGAGGTGGTCTACCAGGGCATCAGGCTGACGCCCGAGCAGATCACCGACGCCGCCCTGGCGGAGGACGTGCACTGCGTCGGCCTCTCCATCCTGTCCGGCTCGCACGCCGAGCTGGTTCCGGACGTGCTGCACCGGCTGCGCGAGGCCGGTGCCACGGACATCCCGGTGATCGCCGGCGGCATCATCCCGCCGGCCGACGCGCACGCCCTCGTCGAAGCCGGCGTCGCCGCCGTCTTCACCCCGAAGGACTTCGGTATCACCGAGATCATCGGCCGTATCGTCGACGAGATCCGGAAAGCGAACAAGCTCGACCCCCTGGAGGTCCCCGCATGACTGCCCCTGTGAACCGGCTGCGTCCGCGCCGCTCCTGCCTCGCCGTGCCCGGCTCGAACCCGCGGTTCCTGGAGAAGGCCCAGGGCCTCCCGGCCGACCAGGTCTTCCTGGACCTGGAGGACGCCTGCGCGCCGCTCGCCAAGGAAGGCGCCCGGCACCACATCGTCGACGCGCTCAACAACGGCGACTGGACGGGCAAGACCCGGGTCGTGCGGGTCAACGACTGGACGACCCACTGGACGTACCGCGACGTCATCACGGTCGTCGAGGGCGCGGGCCCGAACCTCGACTGCATCATGCTGCCGAAGGTCCAGGACGCGCAGCAGGTCGTCGCGCTGGACCTGCTGCTCACCCAGATCGAGAAGACGATGGGCTTCGAGGTCGGGCGGATCGGCATCGAGGCGCAGATCGAGAACGCCAAGGGCCTGGTGAACATCGATGACATCGCCGCCGCATCGCCCCGCCTGGAGACCCTGATCTTCGGCCCGGCCGACTTCATGGCGTCGATCAACATGAAGACCCTGGTCGTCGGCCAGCAGCCGCCCGGGTACGGCGCGGACGCGTACCACTACATCCTGATGCGCATCCTGATGGCGACCCGCACGCACGACCTCCAGGCGATCGACGGCCCCTTCCTCCAGATCCGGGACGTGGACGCGTACCGCGAGGTCGCGGGCCGTGCTGCGGCACTGGGCTTCGACGGGAAGTGGGTGCTGCACCCCGGTCAGGTCGACGCGGCCAACGAGGTGTTCTCGCCCTCGCAGGAGGACTACGACCACTCCGAGCTCATTCTCGACGCGTACGACTGGTGCACCTCGGAGGAGGGCGGCAAGAAGGGCTCGGCGATGCTCGGCGACGAGATGATCGACGAGGCCAGCCGCAAGATGGCCCTGGTCATCGCGGGCAAGGGCCGCGCGGCCGGGATGCGGCGCACCTCCAAGTTCGAAGCGCCGGAGGCCTGACATGCAGTTCGGACGCACATACGAGGAGTTCGAGGTCGGTGCCGTCTACAAGCACTGGCCCGGAAAGACGGTCACGGAATACGACGACCACCTCTTCTGCCTGCTGACCATGAATCACCACCCGCTGCACATGGACAGCAACTACGCCGAGAAGACGACGGATTTCGGAAAGAACGTCGTCGTCGGCAACTACATCTACTCGCTGCTGCTCGGCATGTCCGTGCCGGACGTCTCCGGAAAGGCGATCGCCAATCTGGAGGTGGAGTCGCTGAAGCACGTCGCGCCCACCTTCCACGGCGACACGATCTACGGCGAGACGACCGTGCTCGACAAGACGCCGTCGAGGTCGAAGAGCGACCGCGGCATCGTTCACGTGGAGACGAGGGGCTACAAGCAGGACGGCACTCTGGTCTGCGTGTTCCGCCGCAAGGTGATGGTCCCCACCGAGACGTACATCAAGGAGCGCGGCGGGGAGCAGCCCGGCCGCCCAGAGATCGATCAGCCGTCGAGCAAGAACGTGGAGAAGTAGCCATGAGCCGACTCGCACAGACCGCCGGTCTGACGGATGTCCAGCAGGAAATTCTCTCGACGGTCCGGGATTTCGTGGACAAGGAGATCATTCCTGTCGCGACCCAGCTGGAGCACCGCGACGAGTATCCGACGGACATCGTCGAAGGGCTCAAGGAACTCGGCCTGTTCGGGCTGATGATCCCGGAGGAGTACGGCGGTCTGGGCGAGTCGCTCCTCACGTACGCGCTGTGCGTCGAGGAGATCGCCCGGGGCTGGATGAGTGTGTCGGGGATCATCAACACACACTTCATCGTGGCCTACATGCTCAAGCAGCACGGCACACAGGAACAGCGGGACACCTTCCTGCCGCGGATGGCGCTGGGCGAGGTGCGGGGCGCGTTCTCGATGTCCGAGCCGGCGCTGGGCTCCGACGTCTCCGCGATCTCGTCCAAGGGCGTGAAGGACGGCGACGAGTACGTCCTGAACGGACAGAAGATGTGGCTGACGAACGGCGGGACGTCCACGCTGGTCGCCGTCCTCTGCAAGAGTGACGAAGGACACCCCGAGGGCACCGCGCCGCACAAGTCGATGACCACTTTTCTCGTGGAGAAGGAGGCGGGCTTCGGCGAGGTCCGCCCCGGTCTCACGATCCCGGGGAAGATCGACAAGATGGGCTACAAGGGCGTCGACACGACCGAGCTCATCATGGACGGACTGCGCATTCCGGCCAATCGGGTGCTGGGCGGCACCACAGGCCGAGGTTTTTACCAAATGATGGACGGTGTCGAGGTCGGCCGGGTGAATGTCGCCGCGCGTGGCTGTGGCGTCGCGCAGCGTGCGTTCGAACTGGGCGTTTCGTACGCCCAGCAGCGCCAGACCTTCGGAAAACCGATCGCCCAGCATCAGGCGATCCAGTTCAAACTGGCTGAAATGGGCACCAAGGTCGAAGCCGCGCATGCGATGATGGTGAATGCGGCACGCAAAAAGGACTCCGGGGAGCGGAACGACCTGGAGGCAGGGATGGCGAAGTACCTCGCCTCCGAGTACTGCAAGGAAGTCGTCGAGGACGCCTTCCGTATCCATGGCGGTTACGGCTTCTCCAAGGAGTACGAGATCGAGCGCCTCTACCGTGAGGCCCCGATGCTGCTGATCGGTGAAGGTACCGCCGAGATCCAGAAAATGATCATCGGTCGCCGGCTACTCGAGGAGTACCGGTTCCAGGGCTGAAATGTCCCTTACGAGGTGATTTGGTGGCGAACAACATCACACCCGGTCACCCTCGTCCGGAGCCTTTCAGCTGTCCGACTCGGCTGCTGGCTTGCCCAGTTGCCGCTCGCACCCGATAGCATCGCCGGAAAGCCGCCGTCCCCCCGTTGCCAGCGCGGCATCATCCGCTACGAAGGTCATCCATGCCCGACAGCCAAATCTCTGCACCACGCGGCGGGGTCCGCCTTGCGCGCGGAGCATCGCCGTGGCTCCTCCCGACCGTCGCCACCGCGGCCCTCAGCCTCGCCCGGGCCCGCAAGTCCGGACGCTGGGCGGCCGTGGCCGTGCCCACCACCGCGCTCGCGGCGGGCATGCTGTGGTTCTTCCGCGACCCCGAGCGCGAGATCACCCAGGGCCGCGTCATCTCGCCGGCCGACGGCGTGGTGCAGAGCATCATGCCGTGGAAGGACGGGCGCACCCGCGTCGCGATCTTCATGAGCCCACTAAATGTTCACGTCAACCGGGCCCCCCTGTCCGGCACCGTGACCTCGGTCGAGCACATCCCGGGTGGGTTCGTCCCGGCGTTCAACAAGGAGAGCGAGAACAACGAACGCGTTGTCTGGCACTTCGACACCGAGCTCGGCGACATCGAGATGGTGCAGATCGCGGGAGCGGTCGCCCGTCGCATCGTCCCCTACATCCCGCAGGGCACGAAGGTGGAGCAGGGCGAACGCATCGGTCTGATCCGCTTCGGCTCGCGCGTGGACATCTACCTTCCGGAAGGTGTCGATGTCGCGGTCGAGGTCGGCCAGGCCACGACCGCGGGGGTGACTCGAATTGACCGTGATTGATCCTGATACACAGACGGACTGGGTGCCCGAAGCGGATGAGCAGGACGACGCCGAGGACATGCCGCTCTCGATGCGGCTGTCGATAGCGGACACGCTCACCCTCGGTAACGCCACGTGCGGTTTCATGGCGGTGTACTTCACCACCACGGGGATCCTCATCCCGCACCTCACGGGCAGCGACGAGTCGGGCATGGCCAGGCACTCCGCTGCGACCGCGGTGATTCTGATGCTCATGGCGGCCGTGTTCGACCTGTTCGACGGACTCGTGGCGCGCAAGCTGCGCTCCTCCCCGATGGGTGCGGAGCTGGACAACCTCTCCGACCTGATCAGCTTCGGCCTCGCGCCGGCGTACTTCGTACTGGTGTACGGAATGGTCGCGGACGACGCACACCAGCGGGTGTCGGCGCTCGCGGCGATCGTGGTGCTGCTGGCGGTGGTGCTGAGGCTTGCGCGGTTCTCGTGCGTGACCTTGAAGGACGGCATGTTCCAGGGCATGCCGAGCCCCTTCGGAGCGCTCACGGTCGTCTCGATCGTGCTGCTGGAGCTGCCCTTCGTGCCGACGCTGCTCGCGATCATCGGAGTGGCGTGGCTGATGGTCAGCCGGGTCGAGTACCCGAAGCCGCGAGGCGTCCTCGCGGTGGCGATGCTCAGCTGGATCGTGGCCGCGATGGGGCTCCTCGCCGCCTGGGCGTTCGACGCCCCCGGCGGCCAGCTGCTCCTCCAGACCGGCTGCGCGCTGCAGGTCGTCCTGGGGGCGGTGATCCCGCTCTTCGCCACGGCACGGCGGGTGAACGCCTTCCGTGACAACCGGCGCGAGGCACGGGCCACGCAGCTCCCGTAATCACGCGGAACGCAGTACGACGAGGGCCCGGATGCTCCCCAGCATCCGGGCCCTCTCGCGTGCGGCGGCGGCCGGGCCCAGCGCACCTCGCGTACCGGCGTCGGCCAGCGGGTGCGCGGCCGTCCGTCACGGGGGACGCTGGAAGGCGTGCAGGATTATGCCGCCGCTGTCGCCGCCACGGGTTCGGGCACGGAGCTGCTGGACAGCGCCGTCGCCCACGTCGTACGCGAGACCGGCGCGTCCGTGGCGATGCTCTACCTGCTGCCGCGGAACGACACCACGCTGCATCTGACCGTGCTCACCGGGGCACCCGGCCAGCTGGCCGCCCCGTGGACCAGGGTGCCGCTGTCCGCCCCGATACCGGTCGCCGACGCCGTACGCCTGCGGTGCCTCATCTGGCTCGGCAGCCAGGAAGAGCTGGCGCGCCGCTATCCGCGCCCCGCGCTCGTCCTGCCGTACCAGTTCGCGCTGGGCGCCGCCCCCATCCGGACCGGCGGCGCCGCCCAGGGCGGGCTCGTCCTCCTGTGGCCCGGATCGCACCCGGCGCAGCTGACGCCCGACGAGCGCGAGGCCGTCGTCAGGGGCTGCCACGGTATCGGCATGCTCCTGCAGCAGGCCGACGGCAGCGGCTATCCGGTCCTGCCCGGCAGCCAGCCAAGGGTGCTGCCTCCGCCCGAGCCGCCCGCTCCGGGCCCGGCCGAGGCCACGGCCCTCTCGGAGTTCGTCCGCCGGCTGCCCGGCGGCAGCTGCTCGCTGGCGATCGACGGGACGGTGGTCTTCCTCAACGACGCCGCCGCGGCTCTCCTGGGAGCACCGGCCGAGGACATCCGGGGCACGCTGCCCTGGGTGTCGCTCCCCTGGCTGGACGACCCTGCCGTCGAGGACCACTACCGGGCCGCCGTCATCAGCCGTCAGCAGGCGTCCTTCACCGTGCTGCGACCACCGGATCATTGGCTGTCCTTCCACCTGTTCCCCAACGCCTCCGGCATCAGCGTCCGGATCGTGCCCACCTCCCGGCCGGGGCCCCGGGACGCCCCGGCACCCGCGCTGCCCACCACCTCCGCGGTGCCCAGCAGGGCCACCGCCCTCTACCACCTGATGCATCTGGCGGCGACGCTCACCGAGGCGGTCGGCACCCAGGACGTCATCGAGCTGGCCGGCGATCAGCTGATGCCGGCCTTCCGCATCCAGACCCTCGTCGTGATGACGTCCGTGGAGGGCCGGCTACGGGTCGAGGGCGGCCGGGGCACCCATCCCGCACTCATGGACCGCTTCGACGGCGCTCCCCTGACGTCGCCCACGCCCGCCGCGCACGTGCTGATGACCGGGATTCCCGACTTCTACTCCACCTTCACCGAGCTGGAGCGCGCCTACCCGACAGCGGGCCTCCGCAACGCGGTGGCCGCCTGCGCCTTCCTCCCGCTGGTCGTCTCCGGGCATCCGGTCGGTTCACTGGTACTCGCCTACGACCGGCCGCACCCCTTCGATCCCGAAGAACGCGCCCTGCTGACCTCGATCGCGGGACTGCTCGCCCAGGCACTGGACCGCGCCCGCCTCTACGACGCCAAGGACCGGCTCGCACACAGCCTGCAGGCCCACCTCCTGCCCCACAGCCTGCCCGCGATCGCCGGCCTGGACGTGGCGGCCCGCTACCTCCCCTCGACCCGGGGCATGGGCATCGGCGGGGACTTCTACGATCTGATCCGGCTCGACGACACCACAGCCGCCGCGGCCATCGGCGACGTACAGGGCCACAACGAGAACGCCGCCGCGCTCATGGGGCAGGTCCGCACCGCTGTGCACGCCTCCGCCGGCGCGCCTCCGGACGAGGTGCTGGCCCGCACCAACCGGCTGCTCACCGACCTCGATCCCGGCCTCTTCACCAGCTGTCTCTACGTCCATCTCGACCTCGCCCGGCACAGTGTCTGCCTGGCCACCGCCGGCCATCCGGCACCGCTGCTGCGGCAGCCGGACGGGCAGACCGAGGTACTCGACCTGCCACCCGGCCTCCTGCTCGGCATCGACCCGGCGTCCCGCTACCCCACGGCCGACGTCCCGCTGCCGCCCGGTGCGGCGCTCGCCCTGTACACCGACGGGCTGGTGGAGGCGCCGGGCGTGGACTTCGACGACGCCACCGCCGACCTGGCCGCGCACTTCGCCCTCGCCCTGGACCAGGGCATGGAGTCCGTCGCCGGCGAGCTCGTGCGGTACGCGAAACGGGCCACGCCCGGCACCGACGACATCGCGCTGCTGCTCATCAACGCCCTGCGGGAGGACGGCTGGGGGTGAGCCGGGCAACGGCCATGGGACCGCGCCCACCGACCGCACACGGACGGGCCCGGCCTTCGCGGCCGGGCCCGTCGCTGTGCGGGGAGGTCAGGGCTTGAGCGTGAAGGACTCGGCGGCCGGAGCCACCTCGGCCGGGCGGACCACCTTGAGGCCGCCGGGGGTCTTGGCGTCCGGCTTCATGACGACGGTCTGCCTGGTGGACGGCGCCGCCGGGTCGCTGAAGTCGTGTGCGATCCCGAAGTCGGCGCCGAAGTCCTTGATGGTGAGCAGGGCCTTGTCGACACCCTCGCGGGTGAGGTCCTTCGACTCGCAGGCCTTCTTCAGCGCCTCGCCGAACACGGACGCCGCGTTGTACCCGGCGATGACGCCGTTGTCGAGGCCGTCCTTGGGGTACTGGGCCGCGTACGCCTTGGCGAGCTTCGCCGGGCCTTCCGCGGCGTCACCGATGGGCAGGGTGGAGGCGCCGATGTAGTAGTCCTTCTGCAGGGCGGCGCCCGCCTGGGTCGCCAGGAGCTGCGGGGCGTACGCCGAGTTGTTGCCGACGACCGGTACGTCGAAGCCGGTGGCCGCTGCGACGCCGACCAGGGAGGCCGCCTGGCGCGGACCCGCGCTGACGATGACCGCCTTCACACCGGCCTGCTTGAGCGCGGAGACCTGGGCGGTCATGTCGTTGTCCGTCGGCTTGATCTTCTGCTCGACGACGGTGAGGCCCGCCTCCTGGGCCGCGTGCTGGGAGCCGGCCAGGGCGTTCTCGCCGTAGTCGCCCTCGAAGTAGACATGACCGATCTTGTCGCCCTTGGCGATGCGCTTCTCGTCGAGCAGGAAGTCGATCAGGTTGATCGTCTCGACGTCGTACGTGGCGCCGATGACGCGGACGTACTTGGATCCGACCAGGTTCGCGGACCAGGCCTGGGGCAGGACGATGCCCTTGTCCTGCCCGTCGATGCGCGACTCGACGGCGGAGACGAACGGGGAGCCGATGAACTGCGTGAAGCCCAGCACATCGGGTTCGAGCTCGGTGTAGGCGCCGATCGCCTTCTGCGGGTCGTATCCGTGGTCACGGACGGTCAGTTCGATCTGCCGGTCGCAGATCCCGCCTGCCTTGTTGGTCTCCTTCACCCAGAGCTGCTGGGCCTGGGTGACGCTCTTGCCCAGCGAGGCGTACACCCCGGTCATGTCGGTCAGGGCCCCGAGGGTGATCTTCGAGTCGGTGACGCCCTCCCCGGTCTTCACACCGTTCTTGTCCGCGGCGCCGTCGTCCGACGACTTCGCCTTCTCGCTGCATCCCGCGAGGGTGAGGGTGAGAGCCGCGACAACGGCTCCGACAACACGTAGCTTCATTTCTTCTTCTCCCCTGGATTCTTCAGACGCGCAATGCCGCCGGGCAGGAACAGGACGACCGCGACGACCGCGGCGCCGTACAGATATCGGGACGCCTCGCCCGGTGCGATGCCGCCCGTACCAGGGGCGGACACCAGGGGGAGGGAGTCGCTGTAGTGGGTGAGCACCTGCGGGAGCAGCGACACGAACGCGGCGCCGATGACGGCTCCCGCGACGCTGCCCAGCCCGCCGATGACGATCATGGCGAGGTATTCGAGGGACAGGATCATGCCGAAGTACTCGGGCACGGTCCGCTGGAAGACCAGCGCGAGCAGGACGCCCGCGAGGCCCGCGTACATCGAGGACAGGACGAAGACACCGGCCCGGTACCTGGCGACCGGCACCCCCATCACGCCGGCGGCGATCCGGTGGTCCCGGATGGCGTTGAGCGCCCGGCCGGGCCTGCCCCGCAGCACCCCGCGTGCGAAGAGCCCGCTGGCCAGCAGGGCTGCCAGCGCCAGGTACCAGAGCTTCTCGGACGACTGGAAGGGCACTGCGGCGACGACCACTTCGGCGTCGTCGAAGGTGAACCCGAAGAGCGAGAGCGGTGGCACCGGACGGCCGTTGAAGCCGCCCGTGAGCGAGCTCGCGTTGAAGAGCACGTGCTGGCCGATGAAGATCAGCGCGAGCGTGGCGATACCGAGGTAGGCGCCGCTCAGCCTCCCCGCGATGGGGCTGAAGAGCCCGCCCGCCGCGCCCGCCAGGAGCACGGCCAGGACGGCCGCGAGCCAGGTGGGCAGGCCGAGTCCGGTGAGGGCGTGCCCGTTCTCCGTGCTGCTCTCCCCCGCCAGGATGCAGTAGCCGTACGCACCGACCGCGAGGAAGAAGGCGTGGCCCATGGAGAGCTGGCCGGTGGAGCCGGTGAGCAGGTTGAGCCCGATCGCCCCGATCGCGGCGGCCATCGCGAACAGCCCGGCCTGGAGCCAGAAGCGGTCCAGATAGAAGGGGAGGAGAAGGAGCAGCACCGAGCCGGCGAGCCAGAGATAGGGGGCGGGCCGCAGCAGCCGGCCGGTGAGCGGCGCTCCGGCGCCCGGCGCGGCACCCGGGGCGTCCTTGACGGCTTCAGACACGGGACAGCTCCTTCGTACCGAAGAGTCCCGCCGGCCGGACGAGCAGGACGACCACCATCACCAGATACGGCGCGAGATCACCGATGCCGCGTCCGAGGAAGGAGAGGTCGCTCTGGTAGCCCGTGGCGAGTGACTCGGTGACTCCGACGACAAGGCCTCCGACGAGTGCCCCGGTCGTCGAGTCGAGGCCGCCGAGGATCGCGGCGGGGAACGCCTTGAGCGCGGCGAGTGAGGTGGCCCGTTCCAGGCCAGGGGTCGGGAACACCGTCAGGAAGAGCGCTGCGACGGCGGCGAGTGCTCCGGCGACCGCCCAGGCGGACAGGGAGACCCGGCCGAGCCGGATGCCCATCAGTGCGGCGGTCTGCGGATTCTCGGCGGCGGCCCGCATCGAGACGCCCCACGAGGTGAAGCGGAAGGCGAGCAGGAACACCGTGATGAGCAGCCCGGCGACGAGGAACGCCGCGATGCGGGTCTCGGCGAGCGTGACGCCCCCGACGGTGACGACGTCGTCGCCCCACGGGTCGCCCAGCGACATGACGTCGGTCCCCATGCGCCGGGTGAGTTCGGTGGTGAGGAGGATGTCGACGCCGATGGTGACGATGGCCAGGACGCTCTGGTCGCTCCCCCGGTATCGCCGCATGACGAAGAACTCGACGGCCGAGCCGACGACCGCCGCGCCCGCGATCCCGACGCCGAGCGCGGGCCAGAAGCCGATGTCGTCGTGGAGTACGGCGGTGACGTAACCGCCTGCCAGCAACAGCGACGCGTGGGCGAAGTTGACGACCTCGGTCGCCTTGAAGATGACGACGAAGCCCAGGGCGATCAGTGCGTAGACCGAGCCGATGGACAGGCCGCCGAGGAGGAGTTCGATGAAGGTGGTCATTCCTGTGCCCCCAGGTAGGCCTGCACGACGGCCGGGTCGTCCTGCACCTCGGCGGGCGTGCCACCCGCGATCCTGCGTCCGAAGTCGAGTACGGTCACGGCGTCCGCGAGCCGCATCACCACGCCCATGTCGTGTTCGACCATGACGATCGAGATGCCGAGGCTGTCGCGCACACCGGCGACGACGGCCGCGGTGCGGCGGCGCTCGTCGGCGGTCATGCCCGCGATGGGTTCGTCCAGGAGCAGGACCTCGGGCTCCATGCACAGGGCGCGGCCCAGCTCGACGAGCTTCTGCTTCCCGTACGGGAGGGCGGCGGCGGGGAAGTCGAGTTCCTTGTCCAGGCCGATGAACCCGGCGATCTCCCGCACCCGTTCGAGATGGAGGCGGGCCTCCCGGGTCGCGGAGGGCAGCCTCAGCCCGGAGGCGACGAACCCGGCGCGGGTGAGCCGGTGCCGGCCGAGCATGAGGCTTTCGGCGACGGTGGCGTGCGGCGGCAGGGCCAGGTTCTGGAAGGTGCGGGCGACGCCGAGGCCGGCGATCCTGTGCGGGGCGAGACCGGTGAGTTCGGTGGAGCCCAGGTGCACGCTGCCGGAGGTGGCGCGGTAGACGCCGGAGAGCACGTTGAACGTGGTGGACTTTCCCGCGCCGTTGGGCCCGATGACGGCGTGGACACTGCCCGGCTCGACGGTGAAGGACACCGCGTCGAGGGCGGTGAGCCCGGCGAAGCGTACGGTCACGTCGCGCACGGTGAGTGGGGCCGGGGCGATCGTCACGCGGACCACCTGCTCAGGGTGCGGGTGACGCCTTCCGCCTGTGCCGCGTCCTCGGCGGCCGTCTCGTCGACGACGCCGAGATAGCGCCGGCGCACCTCGTCGGATGCGGCGAGTTCGTCGGCCGGTCCGTGGAGCGCGACCTCGCCGACGTCCAGGACGTACGCGGTGGAGGCGAGCCGCAGCGCGATGGCCGCGTTCTGCTCGACGAGCATGACGGAGGTGCCGGCCGCGTTGATCTCCCGGACCGTCTCCGCGATCTTCGCCGCCATCAGCGGGGCGAGGCCGAGGGAAGGCTCGTCCAGCAGCAGCAGGCGGGGCCCGGCCATCAGGGCCCGGCCCATCGCCAGCATCTGCTGCTCACCGCCGGACAGCAGTCCGGCCCGCTGGTGCGCGCGCTGGGCGAGCACGGGGAACAGTTCGTGTACGCGGTGGAGGGCGGCGGCCGCCGTCTTGCGTCCGCCGCGTGCTCCGAGTGCGCCCGCCCGCAGATTGTCCGCCACCGTCATCCTGGCGAACACCTGCCGCCCTTCCGGTACCTGGATCACTCCCGCCGCCACCACCTGGGCTGGGCGGAGCCCGTCCAGGGGACGGCCGTCGAAGCGGATGGTGCCCGTGCCCGTGCCGCGGTGGAAGCCGAGGGTCCGCGATACGGCCCGCAGCAGCGTGGTCTTGCCGGCGCCGTTGCCACCGAGTACAGCGGTGATCGCGCCGGCCGGCACGTCGACGGAGACGTCGCGCAGTGCCCGTACCGGGCCGTAGCCCACGGACAGTTCGCGGATCTCGAGCGTTGCCATGCGTCCTCCTCCTTCCGACTGGTCGTTGTGGTGCCACAGACCAGCAGCGTGCGCGGCGCGCGTCCACGGCCCCGGGCGCAATCGCTGCGGGCGACCAGTCTTCGAACGGCCCGGTTGTGCGGGTGCACAGAGAGAGGCGATGCGCTGTCGTCCCCGCCGTGGCCGGTGGCATCCTCACCAGCGATGAGCGGCTGGGGCGGAACGGAGAGCGAAGACATGCGGCGGCGCGGTGACGAGCGGGGCCCGGCGCTGCTCGACGCCCTGCTGGAGGGCCGTTCGGAACCGGGCCTCGCGGCAAGCGCGGCAAGCGGCCTGGGCCTGCCGGAGCGTGGCCGTTACGCGGTGGCGGTGTTCCGGGCGGGCGGGGGCGGCCCGGCGGGTGTGGCGATGGAGGCGGACGGTCTGCGGTTCGTACGGCGGAGACGGGGGGACCGCGAGACCGTCGTCGTCGCTCTGGGTGACCGGGATGCGGCGGCGCTCGCCGCGCTGCTGACGCGGTGGTGTCCGGGGCCCGGCGGAATCGGACCGGTGGCCGACGGCCTGGCGGGGCTGGGGGCCGCGCGCCGACTGGCCGAGCTGGCGCTGCTGACCTGTGCGCCGGGCGCGGTGGAGATCGTCCGGCTGGAGGAGCGGCTGCCCACGGCGCTGGTGGTGAGCCAGCCGGAGTTGTCGGCGCGGCTGGTCGCGGATGTCTTCGGCCCGCTGCTGGCGCTCGATCCGGCGGACCGGGCGCTGCTGGTGCGGACGCTCGATGCGTGGCTGGAGTGCGGGGGGTCGGCGGGGCGGGCTGCGGGGAGGCTGTACTGCCACCGCAACACCGTCCTCAACCGCTTGCGGCGGCTGGAGCGGCTGACCTCGCGGTCGCTGTCACGGCCGCGCGAACTGATCGAGATGATGCTGGCGCTGGACGCGTTCAGACTGACGGCGCCTCAGCCGTGAGGGGGTGCCGGGCGCCCCGGCACCCCCTCATGACGGTGCGTCAGGACAGGAAGTCGCGGGCGATCGCCTCGGCCGCGCGTTCCAGCAGGGGTCCGGCCTGTGCCATGCAGACGGCGGGGTCAGGTTCGAGGTCCGTCAGGGCGTAGGCCCGGCTGATGCCCGCCTTGCCCAGTGCCTCCGGCGTCAGGGCGAGACGTCCGCATACGGCGACGGTCTCCACTCCCGCGGCGCGCGCCGCGTCGGCGACTCCCGCCGGGGCCTTGCCGTGCAGGGTCTGCTCGTCGAGCGAGCCCTCGCCGGTGACGACGAGCGTGGCGCGGGCCAGCGCGGGGGCGAAGCCCAGGACGTCGAGCATGACCTCGATGCCGGGCCGGAAGCGCGCCCCCAGCGCGACCAGCGCGCCGTAACCGATGCCTCCGGCGGCGCCCGCTCCGGGGAGCCCGGCGGTCTCGGGGCCCAGTACGGACGCGTAGTGGACGAGTGCCGCGTCGAGTGCGGCGATGTCGTCCTCGGTCGCGCCCTTCTGCCGCCCGTAGACCTCGGGGGCGCCCTTCGGGCCGGTCAGCGGGTTGTCCACGTCGCTGGCGAGGATCAGGTCGACGTCCGCGAGCCGGGGGTCGAGCCCCGACAGGTCAACCTCCGCCAGTCCCGCCAGTGCGCCGCCACCGGGGCCGACCGGCTTGCCGTCGCCGTCCAGGAAGCGGGCCCCGAGCGCGGAGAGCATGCCCGCCCCGCCGTCCGTGGTGGCACTGCCGCCGACGCCGAACACGATCGTCCGGGCGCCCGCGTCGAGGGCGGCCGCCAGCAGTTCCCCGGAGCCGTAGGTGGTCGCCGTCAGCGGGGCGAACTCCCCGGCGGGCAGGTGCTGGAGGCCCGAGGCCTCGGCCATCTCCACCACGGCGGTGGCACCGCGCACCGCGTACGCCCCCGTGACCGGGTTGCCCAGCGGACCGGTCACCCGTGCCTCGCGGCGCTCGAAACCGGCGGCAACCGCCGCCGCGACCGTGCCGTCGCCGCCGTCCGCGACGGGCAGGGTCTCGACCCGTACCCCGGGCACCACGCGCCGCAGCCCGGCCGTCACCCGCTCCGCGACCTGTACGGCCGTCAGCGAGCCCTTGAACTTGTCCGCCGCCACGAGCACGTGGGGGGTCTCCATCACTGCTCCGTCCGTCACCTTGTATCCCTTTGCTTTCGAACAGGCAGTCGCGCCGCCCCGACCTTATCCGGACCACCCCTGATCTGCCCATGGCTGTCCGAAACCACCTGCCCGGCCCTGCGGCGCGCGGTCAGTCCAAGCAGAACTCGTTTCCCTCGGGGTCGGTCATCACGATGAAGCCGGCGCTCATCGGGGGAGCGGGCTCGTCGCGGCGTACCCGCGTCGCTCCCAGCGCGACCAGCCGGCCGCATTCGGCCTCCAGCGCCGCCATCCGCTCCTCCCCCTGGAGCCCGGGGGCCGCGCGGACGTCGAGGTGGACACGGTTCTTGGCGGTCTTGTCCTCCGGCACCTGCTGGAAGAACACCCGTGGGCCGTGCCCGTCCGGGTCCTCGATGGCCGATCGCGAGTTGCGCTGCTCCTCCGGTACGCCGATCCGCGCGAGGAAGCCGTCCCACGCGGCGAGGGGGTCGGCGCCCTCGGGCACGTCGACCCCGGGCGGGCCGGGGTGGACGTAACCCAGTGCATCGCGCCAGAAGGAGGACAGTGCCCTGGGGTCGTGGGCGTCGAAGGTGACCTGGATGTGGCGGCTCATCGGGTTGCTCCGTCCGTAGCGGGATTCGTGTGGAGGTGGAGGTCGCGCAGCAGGCAGACCTCCGACAGGTGGTGGATCAGCTCACGGTGGATGTGCAGCACCAGATCGGCCATGGGCGCCTCCGGGTAGGGCTCCTTCTCACCGACCGGGGCCCGGAGCCCGGCTTCACCGAGGCTCCGTACCCCGGCCAGCCAGAGGTCGAGCTGCGTCTTGAGCTGGTCGAGCGCGGTGTCCGCGCCGCCGGCGTACTCCCAGGTCTCGTACGACGCCGGCGGTGCGCCGAAGTGCGCCGCGTTCCGCGCGGCGAGCACGCCGACGATGACGTGACCGAGCCGCCAGGCGATCGTGGTGAAGGGCTCCGGTACCGGCTGCGGGAAGGCGAAGTCGATCGTGAAGTCCCCGGCGCCGGCCTGCAGGGGCGCCGTCGAGCTGCCGCGCGGCCGCACGCTCCAGGCGTCCGGCACCGGCGACCAGAAGTACTCGTCGTCGGTGAGGCCCTCGAGCCGGGCTCGCAGCTGATGGTTCCAGTGGAACTCCCACTGCTCGCACAGCGTCCGGTTCCAGGTGATTTCGTCTGCGTCCATGGGGCCCACCCTGACACCCGTGGCGGACAGGATCGGTCCGCCGTCTCCGGCAGGATGGGCCATATGGACGTGGCAGGCAGTGACGAGCGGAGTACGACGGAGCGGGTGCTCACCCTGCTCGGGCTGTTGCAGCAGCGCCATGTCTGGAGCGGCCCCGAACTCGCGGACCGGCTCGGGGTCACGCCGCGCACGGTGCGCCGCGATGTCGAGCGGCTCCGCAAGCTCGGCTATCAGGTGCACGCGGGCCTGGGTGTCGGCGGCGGCTACCGGCTCGGCCCGGGGCAGGACCTGCCGCCGCTGCTCCTCGACGACGAGGAGGCGATCGCCACCGCCGTCTCACTGCTGGCCGGCGCGGGTGGCGCGGTCGCCGGCGCCGGGGACTCCGCTCTGCGGGCGCTGACCAAGCTCGACCGGGTGCTGCCCACCCGGCTGCGGCACGAGGTGCGCGCGCTCTCCGGCTCGGTGGAGTTCTTCGACGGAGGCCGCACGTCCGTCGACCCCGGGGCCCTGATGACGCTGGCCAGAGCCTGCCGCGACGAGGTCGAGGCCGGCTTCGACTACCCCTCCGGAAGCGGCGAGGTGCGACGGCGCCGGGTCGAGCCCTACCGGCTGGTCGCCTCCGACCGGCGCTGGTACCTCCTCGCCTACGACCTCGACCGTGACGACTGGCGCAGCTTCCGCGTCGACCGGATGACCGAGGTGTCCGCGCGGACCTGGCGCTTCGGCCCGCGCACGGCGCCCGACGCGGCGACGTACGTGCAGGAGGGTGTGACGAGCCGGGTGTACGCACATCAGGCGCGCTTCCTCGTGCACGCGCCGGCCGGCACGGTGCGCGCGCAGATCCCGGCGTCGGCGGCCGTCGTACGACCACGGGAGAACGAAAGCTGCGAGGTCCTGTGCGGCGCCGAGAACCTCGACTTCGTGCTGATGCAGGTGCTCCTGCTCGGACACGACTTCGAGGTCCTCGACCCTCCGGAGCTCAGGAGACGCTGCCGCGCGCTCGCGGAGAGACTGCTTTCGGCCGGCGCGCCGGACTCACCGGCGCCGGAGACGGAGCAGTCCTGAGCCACAGCCCCGCACGCGGTCAGACGAGCGGTTCGTGATTCACCCAGACGACCTTGTACGGGAATTGGGCCTGCCAGCGCTGGATGAGTGCCTCGGCTCCGGGAGCCGTGAACGAGGCGTTGAGCGCGTCGAGGTCGGCGAAGCCGAACTGCACGACAGCCGTGGCGGCGAACACCGGGCTGTGGTCGTCGGCGGGAACGCGGATGTGGCGCCTGGCGGCGTAGGTCCGGATCGTCCCGGAGTCCCGCATCAGTTTTTCGATGTCTTTGAGGAACTGGTCGAGGTCGGCGTCCGGGACGGGATCGGTGAACGAGACAATCATCGTGTGGTGAATCATGCGTCCATCGAACCCTCCCCCTGCCGGTGAAGTCCAAGACCTGTTCGTTCTTCGGCGATAACCTGTAGGCATGGTTGACCTGGAGACGCGGGAGCTCGAGTACTTCGTTGCCGTCGCCGAGGAGCTGCACTTCGGCCGTGCCGCTCAGCGCCTGTCGATCGCCCAGCCGGCACTGTCGAAGGCGATCCGGCGCGTCGAGGCGCGCCTCGGCGTCCAGTTGCTCCTGCGCTCGAGCCGGCACGTCTCGCTCACGCCCGCGGGGGACGCCTTGCTGCACCACGGCCGACACGCGCTCAACGCGGTCGCCGCCGCGGCCCGGAACGCACGCCGGGCCGGTGACACCCAGGACCACCTACGGCTGGTGATCAAGCCCGGCGGCGATGCCAACCTGCTGTCCGGCATTCTCGCCCGGTACTCCCTTCAGCCCGATGCGCGCCAGGTGGACATCCTGTTCGGAGGTGCCACCGACCGTGTCGACCATCTGCGCGACGGCCGGGCCGACGTGGCGCTGCTGTACGCGCCCTTCGACGACCTCAGCGGTCTGGCGCACGAGACGCTGCACGTCGAGGGCCGCGTCGCGATCCTGCCCGCCGGCCATCGGCTGGCCTCGCGCACCGAGTTGCGGATGGCCGACCTCGAACACGAGACACGGCCGCGCTGGAAGGGCGTGCCCGGCGAGGGGACGGGGCCCGAGATCGAGGATGTGCCGCAGATGGTCCACATGGTCGCCGCCGGGCGGACGATCGCCGTGCTTCCACGCTCCCTCGTCGATCCCGTACCCCCGGGACTGACATGCGTACCGGTGACGGACGCGCCGCCCAACCGTCTGGTCATCGCCTGGTCACCGCTCAACCGCCGTTCGCTCGTCACCTCGTTCGTCGAGGCGGCGGTCGCGGCGGGCAGGGCGCAGCCGGGCAGGGGCCTGGACGGCTGACGCTGCGGCGGGCGAGGCCCGGGTAACGGCCCTCCGGCGCGCCCGGGCGGATTTCTGCGCTGCACCCGATCGGGTGCAGCGCCTCTGTCATGACCATTGCCGCCAGTAGCGCGCCTCGCTATGTTAATTGAGAATCACATGGTTCAGCATGATCCGAAACGTGGTGGGACCGCAACCGGCAAGCCTGAGGGGCGCATGGCGCCACCTGACTGACAGGGAAGTAGGTAAGTAAATGCCAAATCTCGACAGGAGAAGGATCCTGTCCCTTGGCGTCGCGCTCGGCCTGGTAGGCGTGGCGGACCCCACCAAGGCATGGGCCTGGGCGTCGGCGGACTCGGTGGCCGGAACCGGGGCGGGCGTCGATCCGGAGTACATCTGGGACAGCGCGACGGATCCTCTGATGGTCTCGCTTCTCGAGAACGGGCAGGTTCCGGCGGTCAACACCGCGATGTCCGGGTGGGTGAACAACGGCGACGAGCTGCCCGGCGGTCTGCCGGCCGAACTCGCCGCACATCTGCTGACGGTCAACAAGCTGCCCTCCTGGGCCGACCCCGCCAAGCTGGCCCGCGCAGCCGACTTCAACCGGCGCAAGGACACCTACCTGTTCATGCTGTACGGCCTCGGCAGCGGGATCATGAGCACCGTGATCCCCCGGGAGGCCAGAAGCGTCTACTGGTCCGTGGGCGGCGCCGACATGAAGGACCGCGCGGCCAAGACGTTCACGTTCGGCTACGACCTGTCCCAGCTGGACGCCTTCAAGCCGACGGGGCAGTTCGTCGTCACCGCCAACAAGACCCGGCTGGTGCACGGAGCGGTGCGTCATCTGCTGCCGCAGTCGCCGCACTGGAAGGACGGCGCCGACCAGACCATCCCGATCAGCGTCGCCGACATCCTGGTCACCTTCCACAGTCTGGGAACGTTCGTACACAGGAAGATGCGCGACTGGAAGATCCCGATGTCGGCCGCGGACGAGGATGCGTTCCTGCATTCGTGGCAGGTCGCCATCCACCTGCTCGGGGTGCCGACCGAGTACATCCCGAAGACCTGGGCGGCCGCGGAGGCGCAGTCGGCGCAGGTGCTCACCCCGATCCTCGCCCCGACACCGGAGGGCCTCGACCTGGCCGAGGTACTGCTCGGTCTGACCGCGGAGATCGATCTCGGTGTCACCCGCGGCTTCCTGAACGAGTTCGTGCGCTACACCCTCAGCAACGAGGTCGGTGACTGGCTGGGACTGAAACGCGACTACGCGGCAGCGGCCCTGGTCCGCACCGCGTGGCCGGCCTTCATCCTGTTCCGTGAGGGGCTGTCACCCGTCATGCCCGGCGCCTTCTACATGCTCGACCAGTTCATACGCGCGCTGGCCATGCTGTTCCTCAACAAGGGCGAGTCCGGGACCACCACCCCGATCACGATCCCGACGGGGAACCGGCCCGGCTGAGCCGCCGGCCCGGACCCGACCGTGCCCGCTCCTCCGGCCGACTGCCGGAGGAGCGGGCGCCGGGGCGGGTTCAAAGGCCCAGGGCACCCACGATCAGAGCGGTCACGGCGGCACGGTGCTCAAGGCTGTCCTGCCATCGCAGTCCACGTCCGGCCTCGACCGCCACACCGAACCCCGCGTGCACCAGCATCCGGGCCCGGCGCGGGTCCAGCTCCGGACGGGCCAGCCGCAGCTGCTGTTCCCAGACGGCGATGTGATCACGCTGCGCGAGGACCAGGGACCGCCGCAGGTCGGCAGGCAGGCCTGCGAGTTCGGCTTCGGCAACGCTGTTGAGGGCGGTGTACTCGAAGCTGTAGGCGACGTACCTCTCCGCCAGCGCGACGACGGCGGCGCGCGGGCCGGCCACTCCGTGAAGACTCTGGTCCACCCCCCGGGCCAGAAGTCCCGCCGCCTGAAGGCACGCCGCCGCCAGGATGTCGACCTTGCCGGGGTAGTGGCGGTAGAGCGCGGACGGGGCCAGTCCCACCGCCTCCGCGATCTGTCCGTTCGTGACGCTGGCGAACCCGTCCCGGGCGAACAGCGGGATGGCGGCCGCGAGGATCTCCGCGCGCCGCGTGCGCGGCACCGGCTGGGCGGGCAGCTCGACGGGGCGGGCGCTGCTCCGGGGCACCGCGGGGTCGGTCGCCGCCACGCGCAGCGCGGCTGCCGACAGCAACTCCTCGGTACGGCGTTGGGCGATCGTGGTGTGGTGCATCGTGACGGACCCGATCGCCCCGAGGGCGGCCATGGCCCGCAGGCGCTCGTCGGGGAGTGCGTACTCGCGCTGCACCGCCTCGTCGACCCGCCCGACGACGTGCCGGAACTTCGTTCTGAGATTCCGGCGGTCCTCGTGGTTGAGGTACCGGGCCTCCCACCGGTACACGCCGCCCGACGCCCGGTGGACGACGGTGACCCGGGTGACGGCGGTGAGCACATCCGTCAGGGCCGCCCCGGGCGGCACCTCGTCGACCGCGGCGACGAGCCGGTCGGCCATGACGTCGGCGCACTCGGCGAACAACGCGTACTTGTTGGGGAAGTGCCGGTACAGAGCCGCGGCGGTGATACCCACGCCGGCGGCGATCTTCTCCATGGACGCCGTGTGATAGCCGTGCTCGCTGAAGACCCGGCCCGCCGCCTCGACGATGAGCTGCTTGCGGTTGCGGGGCCGGGTGGCCGCGGTCGGATCGGCGGTCACGGCCGAACAGGCGGATGCGGAGACGGGGCCATGCGGATCAGTCAACCACACGCCGTTCGGGGGCCTCCGGCTCCCTCGGCGCGGGCCGCACGGAACCGTTCTCAGCCCTCCAGCCCCGCCCGGATCCGGCGGGACGGACTGAAAGCGTAGAGGTCCAGGATCTCCGGCGCGTCCGCGAGGCCGGGCCCGCCCTCCCCCGCCCAGGCGGCGATGTCGGCCACGGCGTGCGGATCGTTGACCAGCCCCAGCCAGACGGGGCGGCCCCCCGCACGGCGGCCCTCGGCGGAGGGCTGTACGACGATGACGTTGCCCTGCTCGCAGGCGTCCAGGCACTCCACCGCGCGCACGGTCGCAGCGCCGTCGAGGGCCTGCCGCAGCTGCGCGAGCTGCCCCGCGTGGTCCACGCCCGGGATCTTCGGGGTACCGCAGCAGCAGCCCCGGCAGACGCTCACCGTGGGCCGGGAGGAACCGGGCCCGGGGCCCTTGTGCGGTCGGCGGCTCATGCGGGGGCCCTCCCGGTGGCGTCGCGGCTGATCACCGTAGGACTGTACCGAGCCGCTCCCCCGCAGGTCCGGTGAGGTATCGTTGACGGCTGCGAAGGGGAGTAGCCCTGCAAACCGGTCGTCGACACACTGGAACCCCCGGGTTCCCGGTGGCCGGGTCCGTAGATCCTTACGGACGGGCGAGACCTTCGGTCAGGTATGACACGCCCGCGCCCTGCGGGCGTTGCCGTCATGCCGGGCCGAGTGGTCCTCCGAAAGCCCGAGCGGCGCTTCGCGGAAGTCCCAGGGGCCCGGTTCTCACAGAAGGCCACCCGGAATGAATCTCGACCCTCTGGCGATCCTCACCGCCTTCGGGCTGATCTTCCTCGCGGAGCTCCCCGACAAGACGATGTTCGCCTCGCTGGCCATGGGCACACGCATGCGCCCGCTCTATGTCTGGTTCGGCACGTCGTCCGCGTTCATCGTGCACGTGGCCATCGCGGTCGGGGCGGGCGGACTGATCGGCCTGCTGCCCGACTGGGTCGTGAAGGTGGTCTCGGCCGCCCTCTTCGCCTTCGGCGCGTTCATGCTGCTGCGCAGTGGCGGAGGTGACGACGACGAGGACGAGGAGATCAGGACCGTCACCGGCTTCTGGCCGGTCTACTCGACCGCCTTCATGGCGGTGTTCATCAGCGAGTGGGGCGACCTGACCCAGATCACCACCGCCAACCTGGCCGCGAGCAACGGCACCTGGTCCACGGCCGTCGGGGCCGCCATCGCCCTGATGTCGGTGTCCGCGCTGGCGCTGCTGGCCGGTCGGTTCATCGCCAAGCGGGTGCCGCTGAAGACGGTGCAGCGCATCGGCGGTCTGTGCATGCTCGGCCTGGCGGTCTGGTCCGTCGTCGAGATCTTCACGGGCTGAGCCGGTCCCGGAAGGCCAGGCAGCCGGGCGATCGGGCAGCCGGGCGGAACCGCTCGCCCCGGCCCCCGGTCAGAACAGGGCCGGCACCTCGCCCTCCTTTCCCCGCTCGAAGCTGAGCAGCCGCTGCTTGCGGTCCAGCCCGCCGCCGTACCCCGTCAGGCTCCCCGAGACTCCGATGACGCGGTGGCAGGGAACGATGATCCCGACCGGGTTCTTGCCGTTGGCGAGACCCACGGCGCGGGAGGCGCCCGGCTTGCCGAGACGGTCGGCCAGCTCCCCGTAGGAGCGGGTCTCGCCGTACGGGATGCGTACGAGCTCGGCCCACACTCCGCGCTGGAAGTCGGTGCCGTGCAGACGCAACGGGAGGTCGAACTCCTTCAGTTCGCCCGCGAAGTAGGCGTCCAGCTGACGGGCGGTCTCGCCGAAGGGCCGCGGATCGGGTTCGCCGAAGGTCTCCTCGGGCGGACGGTGCCGCTGCCCGGTCATGTAGAGACCGGAGAGCACACCGCCGGTCGCGACCAGGGTGAGCGCCCCGTACGGGCTGTCGATGACCGTGTGCTGCCTGGTCACCGTGGGTGTGGTGGTCATGGTTCGTCCTCACGCCCTCAGACGGGCAGGCGGTTGATGGGGTGGTCGTCGACGGTCCACAGATACTGCACGGCGTACGCGCGCCAGGGGCGCCACCGCGCGGCGCGTGCGGTGAGGGCCGTGGGGGTCGCCGGGAGGCCGAGCTGTCCGGCCGCTCTGCGGATCCCGAGATCGGTGGGGAGGAAGGCATCCGGGTCCCCGAGGGCCCGCATGGCGATGGCCTCGACCGTCCAGGGGCCGAAGCCGGGCAGCGCGGCCAGTTCCGCGCGGGCCCTCTCCCAGTCGGTCCCCTCCCCCAGGCTCAGGGACCCGTCGGCGAGGGCGGCCACGAGGGTGGTGAGCGTGGTGCGGCGGCTGCGCGGCAGGGCGAGCGCCTCGGGATCGAGCCCGGCCAGAGCGCCGGACGTCGGGAAGAGATGGGTCAGGCCGCCTTCGGGGTCCTCCACCGGCACCCCGTGGGCACGGACCAGACGGGCCGCGTGGGTGCGGGCGGCGGCTGTGGAGACCTGCTGGCCGAGCACCGCGCGTACGGCGAACTCCCCGGCGTCGACCGTACGCGGCACCCGGCGCCCCGGGGCGGCGTCGACCAGCGGGGCGAGCAGCGGATCGGAGCGCAGCTGGTCGTCCACCGCGACGGGGTCGGCGTCCAGGTCGAGCAGTCTGCGGCAGCGGCTGATGGCCTGGGTGAGGTCGCGCGGGTCGGTGAGGGAGAGCCGGCAGTCGATGTGACCCGGCTGCGGGGTCAGCGCCACGATGCCGTGTCCGTGCGGGAGGGTGAGCGTGCGGCGGTAGGCGCCGTCGCGCCATTCCTCGACGCCGGGGACGGCGGTGACGGCGAGGTGCCCGAAGAGATTGCTCGGATTGAGCGGTGCGCGGTACGGGAGCCGGAGGGCGATGACGCCCGGCGCCCCGGAGTGCCGGGTACCGCGTTCCGCCCGGGCACGCAGTTCACCCGGGGCGAGGGCGAAGACCTCCCGCACGGTGTCGTTGAACGTACGGATCGATGAGAACCCGGCCGCGAACGCGACCTCGGCCATGGGGAGTCCGGTCGTCTCGATGAGCACCCGGGCGGTCTGGGCGCGCTGGGATCTGGCCAGCGCGAGCGGTCCCGCGCCGAGCTCGGCCAGGAGCTGCCGCTCGACCTGCCGGGCGGAGTAGCCGAGCCGGGCGGCGAGTCCCGGCACGCCCTCCCGGTCGACGACGCCGTCCTGGATGAGGCGCATGGCCCGGGCGACGGAGTCGGCGCGGGCGTTCCACTCCGGGGAGCCGGGGCTGGTGTCGGGCCGGCACCGCTTGCAGGCCCGGAATCCGGCCTGCTGACACGCGGCGGCGCTGGGGTAGAAGGTCATGTTCCGGACCTTGGGCGCCACGACCGGACAGCTGGGCCGGCAGTAGATCCGGGTGGTCAGGACGGCGGTGAAGAACCAGCCGTCGAAGCGGGCGTCCTTCGACTGTACGGCCCGCACGCAGCGCTCGGTGTCGGTGTGCATGGTCCAAGCATCGGGCACGGAGGGGCCGGACGGCTGGCGGAAATCCGACATCGACCTCAGGCGGCAGGTCGAGCCGAGAACCGACCCGGATTCACGGCCGCCGACGGTCCCGCCATCACTCGTACGTTCAGGTCACTGAACTTCAATCACGTACAGATGCATTGACGTGGTCACGACACGCACTTACGGTCCTAGAAAGCGCTTGCCCCCCACCCAGTGTGGCATCGGCGGCATGATCGGTTCAGGTACTCGGACAGATCACGTTGTCGCACCCCTAGCCGGAGTTTTCGGTTCCGCCGTTCTGACGCCCGCTGGCCAGACGAACCAACCCGACCTGGAGACGATCGATGCAGAAGAAGAAGTCCGTCATCGCGTGTATCAGCCTGCTCGCCGGATCGGCCCTCGCACTGTCCGGCACCATGGCGCAGGCCACGTCCGCCTCCCATGCCTCCGGCACGGCAGCGGTCAGCTCCCCGGCCACGATCGCCGCCGACGCCCTGTACGTGGCGCCGGAAGGCGGCGACGACGCGGCAGGCACGGAGTCGGACCCGACGACGCTCTCCTCGGCGATCAGCCGCGTCACCTCCGGCGGGACGATCTACCTGCGTGGCGGAACGTACGACTACTCCGAGACGGTCACCATCCCGCCGGGCAACGACGGCACCTCCAGTGCCCGCACGACGCTCGCCGCCTACCCGGACGAGACCCCGGTCCTGAACTTCTCTGCCATGAGCGAGGAGACGACGAACCGGGGGCTCGCCGTGAACGGCGCGTACTGGCACATCGACGGCATCATCGTCGAGCACGCCGGCGACAACGGGATCTTCGTCGGCGGGAGCGACAACGTCATCGAACACGTCGTGACGCGCTTCAACCACGACTCCGGCCTCCAGATCTCGCGGATCGCCTCCGACACCCCGGACGACGAGTGGCCGGCCAACAACCTCATCCTGAGCTCGGAGTCGCACGACAACGCCGACTCCGACGGCGAGGACGCCGACGGCTTCGCGTCGAAGCTCACCTCGGGCCCCGGCAACGTCTTCCGCTACACCGTGTCCCACAACAACATCGACGACGGCTGGGACCTCTACACCAAGTCGGAGACCGGTCCGATCGGCCCGGTGACCATCGAGGACTCCCTGGCCTACGACAACGGAACCCTGTCCGACGGGACAGTGAACTCCGACGGCGACCGCAACGGCTACAAGCTCGGCGGCGACGACATCGAGGTCGACCACATCGTCCGGCGAAACATCGCCTACGACAACGGCCACCACGGATTCACCTACAACAGCAACCCCGGCTCGATGACGGTGTCGGACAACGTCAGCATCGACAACGCCGAGCGCAACTTCTCCTTCGACAAGGGCACTTCGGTGTTCCGCGACAACGTCTCCTGCCGCAGCGACGACGGCTCCAACGACAAGACGGTGGGCGACGCGGACAGCTCCAACCAGTTCTGGACCGGCACGAACGGTGCGGCCTGCTCCGCGTACGCCGGTGCGATGGACTGGTCGTTCGCCTCGGACGGCTCCCTCGTCGTGACCTTCGGCGGCAACAAGGTGGCGCCGTAACCGCTCGGGCCCCAACCACCTGAACCGTAACCACCGGAGCCACACCCGCCGGCTCCTCCGCCGGCCCGCCCGCCTGATCCGGGCGGGCCGGCGGAGGCCGGTCCCGGTGAGGTTTCGGTCACCTTGACGCAACGAAACATCCCGGAAACTCCACCGCGCCCTCCGTGAAACGCACGCCCGCGACTCTCTCCTGGCCGGACCCCACGCCGCCCCGAGGAGGGACCCCTCTTGACCCCCGTGACCCTGGCCTCGGCAGGCCTCGACACCGGCGACACCGCCTGGCTCCTCGCCGCCACCGCACTCGTCCTGCTGATGACGCCGGGCCTGGCACTGTTCTACGGCGGCATGGTCCGCACGAAGAGCGTCCTCAACATGCTGATGATGAGCTTCGTGTCGATCGCCCTGGTCACGGTCGTGTGGCTGCTCGCGGGCTATTCGCTGGCCTTCGGCGACGACACGTTCGCCGGGCTCGTCGGCGGCCTCGACCAGGTGGGCATGGTCGGCATCGGCCCCGACGACCTCACCGGCAGCGTCCCCACCCTGCTGTTCACCACGTTCCAGCTGACGTTCGCGATCCTCACGGCGGCACTGGTCAGCGGTGCGATCGCGGACCGTATGAAGTTCGGGGCGTGGCTGGCCTTCGTACCTCTGTGGACCCTCCTCGTATACGTTCCCGTCGCCCACTGGGTATGGGGGCCCGGCGGGTGGATCAAGGACTCGCTGGGCGCCCTTGACTTCGCCGGCGGTCTCGTCGTGGAGATCACCTGCGGAGCTTCGGGTCTGGCCCTCGCCCTGGTGATCGGGCCGCGCATCGGCTTCAAGAAGGACGCGATGCGGCCGCACAACCTGCCGATGGTGATGCTCGGCGCGGGCCTGCTCTGGTTCGGCTGGCTCGGGTTCAACGGCGGTTCGGCGCTCGGCGCCAACGGTCTGGCCGCGGCCTCGGTCCTCAACACCCTGGTCGCCGGCTGCACCGGCCTGCTCGGCTGGCTCTTCGTCGAGCAGCGGCGCGACGGCCACCCCACCACGTTCGGCGCGGCCTCCGGTGTGGTCGCCGGTCTGGTCGCGATCACACCCGCCTGCGGGACCGTCGGCGTCCTCGGCGCGGCCGTCGTCGGTCTCGCGGCCGGAGTCGTCTGCTCGTACGCCGTCGCGTGGAAGTTCCGGTTCGACTACGACGACTCCCTGGACGTCGTCGGCGTGCACTTCGTGGGAGGTGTCGTCGGCACGCTGCTCATCGGGCTGTTCGCGACGGCCACGATGACCGGCGGCGCGGAGGGGCTCCTCTACGGCGGCGGAGCGGGCCAGCTCACCCGGCAGGCCGTCGCCGTGGTCGCCGTGGCCGCGTACACCTTCCTGGTGACGTACGGGATCGGCAAGGGGATCGACCGCCTGATGGGTGTGCGGGCCTCCGAGGAGGAGGAACTCACGGGCCTCGACCAGACAGTGCACGCGGAGAGCGCCTACGATCACGGCGGCCTGGGTCATGCCGCCGCACAGACCCCGGGCCACTCCGCACTTCTTTCCCAGGACAGGAGCACCGCCCCATGAAGCTCGTCACCGCCGTCGTGAAGCCGCACCGCCTCGACGAGGTGAAGACCGCTCTGAGGGACCTCGGTGTGAACGGGATGACGGTCACCGAGGCCAGCGGATACGGGCGCCAGCACGGCCACACCGAGGTCTACCGGGGCGCCGAGTACCGGGTGGACCTGGTCCCCAAGATCCGTATAGAGGTCCTCGTGGAGGACGCGGACGCGGAGCCGGTGATCGACGCGGTGGTCCGCGCCGCCCGCACCGGCAAGATCGGCGACGGCAAGGTCTGGGCTCTGCACGTGGAGACCGCCGTGCGGGTCCGCACGGGCGAGCGTGGTCCGGACGCCATCTGAGGACCGTGCCCCGGGGCCCTCCTCCGACGACGAAAAACCTGGGCCGTCCAAGGCCGTTCCGCGGGCCCGGCCACGCGCGGGCGTGGCCGCGCCGGTTGCCCGGACGCACTTGACCAGGGCAGGTGTCAGGTTGTCGCGTCCGGGTCCAAAACGTACAGGCGCGGCAGGTTGACCACGATCGCCTCCTGGGTGCTGCGGGCGATGACGACCACGGCCTCCTCGGTGGGGTCCGGGTTCTCCTCGCGGTGCGGCACGAACGGCGGGACGAAGATGTAGTCGCCGGGTGAGGCGCGCAGCCGCACCTCCTCCGGCTCCTCCCCCGAGTCGTCCAGGAAGACGAACTCCGGATGCCCGCTGACCACATGGATGGCGGTCTCGGACTCGCCGTGGTGGTGGTCGGAGGACGAGGTCGAGGGTGCCACGTGGGTCTGGCCCATCCACAGCTTCTCGGAACCCACGGTCCTGCCGCTGACGGCGCTGAATCTGCGCATGCCGCCGGTCTGCGCCGTGTCACCGTCCAGCGCGTCCGCGCGTATGTGGTGAAGACGGGTGCGCAGGGGCGCCGCCGGGCGGCCCGGGGCTTCGTGGAGGTGAGGGTGGAACCCTTCTCCGGGGGTCGTCAACGGCTCGCTCATGGCAGGGACGTTAGGGCTGTGGCGAAAAGGATGTCAAGAGGTGTCCTTTCCCCTTCACCTGCGGCAATGTTCCCGCAATGTCGGCCTGGGCACGGGAGCGGATCCGCCGGAAGAGCTTCGCCCGCGGCCCACCGCCGGGGCATGATGTGGGCATGCATATCTCCGCGAAGGCGGACTACGCCACGCGTGCCCTTCTGGAGCTCGCGAGTGATCCCGGCCGTCCGCTCTCCTGTGAAGCCATCGCCTCCTCGCAGGAGATCCCGTTCAGATTCCTGAAGTCCGTGGTGGGCGAACTGCGCAGGGCTGGCCTGGTGCGCAGCCAGCGTGGCTGCGAGGGCGGCTACTGGCTCGGCAGGCCCGCCGAGGACATCGCCCTGCTGGATGTCGTACGTGCCGTCGACGGCGAGCTGATCACCCTGCGGGGCGAGCCGCTGAGCGGGCTCGACTACCCCGGCCCCGCGGCGGGTCTGCCCGGGGTGTGGAGGCGGGTCGAGTCGGACGCCGCGGCCGTTCTCGGCGGGCTGACCCTGGCAGCGCTGCTGCCCGCCCGCGCACGCGAACAGCCGTCCGCGATCGGTGCCGCGTGACCGGCGGACCGGCTGCGCCACCGGTGGAGGTGGTGGAGTACACCGACCCGATGTGCCCCTGGGCCTGGGGCTCGGAGCCCGCCTTCCGCAGGCTGCGGACCGCGCTGGCGGGCCGGGTCCGCTGGCGGCGGGCGTACGCCGTCCTCTTCGACGACGAGGACGACCCGGCGCCCGATCCCGCTGCGGAGACCGCGTACTACGCCGGCTACATCGAGAGGATCAGCGCGCACACCGGTGCGCCGCGGGCGGCCCGGCTGAGCCGGGTGGCCGCGAGCTCCTGGCCCTCGTCACTGGTGGCCGGCGCCGCCGAACTCCAGGGCGCCGACGTGGCCGAACAGGTCCTGCGCCGGCTGCGGGAGACCGTCTTCGTCCTGGGCGAACCGGCGGACACCCTGGAGGCCGCGGTGGCCGCCGCGCACGGCGTCCCCGGCCTGGACCCGGACCGGCTGAGGTCCGACGCCGCCTCGTCCGGCGTGCTGGAGCGGGTGCGCGCCGACCGCGCGGAGGCACGGCGGCCGGTCCCCGAAGTCCTGTCCGTGGAAGGCGGATCGGCGCATCCCGGCACGGCCAAGGAGACCCTCGACGGCGGGTACCGCTACGCGCTCCCGACACTCCTGCTGCGTGCCCCGTCGGGGTATCGCGCGGTCCCCGGCCTGCGGCCGTACGAGACGTACGCGGCGGCCGTCGAGGAGCTCTCCCCGGGGCTCCTGGACGGGGCCACACCGCTCTCCCCCTCGGAGGCGCTGGAGCTCCACAGGAGCCTGACCGAACCCGAGCGCCACCTGCTTGCAGAGGGTGCGTGGCCCCCGCCCGGAGCAGTCCCCCTGGGCACCGGGAACGGGTCGCTGTGGCTGCATCCTGACGAGGCGTCAACGCAACCCGGTGTCACCTGGAATTCCTCCCGCACCGCCCTGAGCTGCGACTGAGCCCCGTCCCGCTGAATGAGACACCAATGGGTGTCCATTGACAGGCGAGGACGGCTGCCGCCAGGATGAGCCCATGCTCACGACGCACCCCGGTGTGGTGTGCCGCTACGTGGACCTGCGGCGCACCTCCAGCGCACTCTGTCGCTGACCGCTCGCCACCCCCGCTCCACAGGCGCTGCCTGACCTCCCTCGGCAGCACCGGCAGTCCGCCGGTCCGCTGATTCCCGCCTGTGCCCCGCGTCGGCTCTCCGCTCTCCGTCGCTCCCTTCCGTCGTATCCCCGTACGGGTCCGTGAGCTCCTCGACGCCCCCGTCCGGACCCGCTCCTGCCCTGCTGTGCGCCGACGCCTCGGCGACGCATGCCCTCGGACGCGGCGACGGTTCCGTGCGAGTGCCGCGCCTCCCTTCGCGCTCCCCCGCTTCCTCCTGCCCTGCTCCGGGCCGGGACTCATCAGAGAGAACACGATGCCCGCACGACTCACGATCCGACGCCGACCGGACGCCCGGCCGGCCCGACAGGCGGGCGGCCTGAGGGTCGCTGCCCTCACAACCGCCTTCATCGCCCTGCTCGCACCGGCTCTGAGCGCTTGCGGCGGCAGCGCCTCCTCGTCGGCCGGCGGCGCCACCCTGAAATGGGCCTCCTCCTACTTCCCGAACCACTGGGACCCGGTGGTGGGCGGAAGCGGCGCACAGTTCCGCGAACTCGCGCTCGTGTACGCCTCGTTGACGCGGACCGACGAGGAGGGCAAGGCCGTCCCGGACCTCGCCGAGAGCTGGGAGTACAACGAGAAGGGTGACCGGATCACGTTCCACGTGCGCCCCGGGCTGAAGTTCAGCGACGGCTCGACGGTCGACGGCGCCGCCGTGAAGGCCGCGATCGAGCGGGCGCAGAAGCAGAAGAACTCCGCGCTCTTCGGCGACCTGACGTCGATCGGCTCGGTGAAGGCCGACGGGCTGGTCGCCACGCTCGAACTCACCCAGGTCGACTACCAGATACCGCAGTTGCTCGGGGAGCGCGTCCTCCAGATCGCGAGCCCGAAGGCGGCCGCGAACCCCACGAAGCTCGACCGGAGCCCCATCGGCGCCGGCCCCTTCGTCGTCGACCAGCTGATCCCGGGCACCAAAGCGGTCCTGCGGAAGAACCCCGACTACTGGGACGCGAAGAACATCCACATCGACAACGTCGAGCTGGTATCCGCGCCCGATGCCTCCACCGTCGTGTCGGGATTCCAGACCGGTGTCTACAACTTCGCCGACCTCGACCCGAGCCAGGCCTCCGCCGCCGACAAGGCGGGCCTGGACGTGTTCTCACAGTCCGGCTTCAACGCCTCCAACATCAGCCTGAACGTCAACAAGGCGCCGTTCGACGACGACAGGGTGGTCGATGCGCTCCGTTACGCGGTCAACCGCAAGGAGTTCGTCGACAAGCTGACGTTCGGTCATGGCGAGGCCACCGACCAGCCCTTCCCCAAGGGTTACGAGGCGTACGACACCAAGTCCGAGGACGCCTACCCCTACGACCCCGCGAAGTCGAGGAAGCTCCTCGCCGAGGCGGGCCACCGGCCGGGCGACATCAAGCTGAACCTGGTCATCCCGGCGGAGGACCCGCAGGCCGAGATCGTCCAGTCCCAGCTCGCGGCCGTGGGGATCAAGGTCACCATCAAGATCGACAAGAACTGGGCCACCCCGTTCTTCGCCAAGGACCTGGCCTTCTCCCTGTACTCGACGACCGGCCGCGACTCCGCGGTGCAGACGCTCACCGCCCACTTCGGCCCGGACGGCCCGCTGAACCTGAGCACTCCGTACGAGCCGGACGGCTTCAAGGAGGCCGTCGCCAAGGTCCGCCGGACACCTCTGGACGCTCCCGACTACGAGCAGGTGCTCCAGGCCGCGACGCGTGCGGGCCTGGAGAGTAACGCCCTGATCTTCACCTTCTCCTCGCCCAACCTCTTCGCCAAGAGCAGGACGCTCTCCGATCTGCCGAAGAACCCCGCCCACATCGACTGGACCGGCGTGAAGATCGCCGGCGGCTCCTGACCACCCATCCGCTCCATCCACTGCAGAGAGGAGGCAGACCCATGACGACGACCACGCCAGAGGCGACTCCTGAGCACGTCGCTCCCGAGCGCCGCCGCCGGGTCGCCGCGGCCAGGGCGCGGCATGCGGCAGGGCGGGTGGCGGCCGCCCTCGGCCGGTCGGTCGCGATCTTCGTACCGGTGTTCCTGGTCGCGACCTTCGTGACGTTCGCGCTGCGGTCCATGAGCGGACTCAGCCCGGCGCGCATCCAGCTGGGCGAGGAGGCCACCCCCGAGGCGATCCAGCGCATCGAGGCCGAGTGGGGACTCGACAAGCCCTTCCTGTCCCAGTACTGGGACTGGTTCACCGGTGTACTGCACGGACAGCTCGGTACCAGCTGGGTCAACGGGGCCGACATCTCCACGCTGATCGGCCTCGGGCTGGGGGTGAGTCTCTCGGTCGCGGTCTTCGCGCTGATCATCGGTGTGCTCGTCGGCTTCGTCCTCGGCACGGTGGCCGCGATCCGGCGCACCACCGTCGTCGACCGTGCGATCACCGCGTTCGTCACCGTGATCTCGGTGATGCCGGCCTTCGTCGTGGGCATCGTGCTGGTGGCGGTCCTCGCGGTGGGGTTCGGTCTGTTCCCCTCGGCCGGCTACATCCCGGCCGAGCAGGGTGTCGGCCCGTGGCTCGCCCACATCACGCTCCCCGCGCTCGCACTGAGCTTCGACGTCATCGCCGACGTCGCCCGCCAGCTGCGGTCCAGCCTCGTCTCCGCCTACGGCGAGAACTACGTGACGGGCGCGGTGGTCCGGGGCCTGAGCCCGCGGCGGATCTTCTTCGCACACGTCCTGCGCAACGGCCTCGGTCCCGCCCTGGCCACGATGGGACAGAAGTTCCCGGCCCTGGTCGGCGCATCCGTCGTCACGGAGTGGATCTTCGGCCTCCAGGGCTTCGGCCGGTTCGCCAACGACTCGGCCCAGGCCGGTGACGTGCCCGCGGTGCAGGGCGTGCTCGTGGTGTCGATCGTGCTGGTCGTCTCCTTCAACCTGATCATCAACCTGGTGCTGGCGCGTGTGATGCCGGCATCCCAGCGGGGGGTATGACGATGGTGCGCCGCGTCCTCTCACTCACATCCGGCCGGATCGCCGTGGTCATCCTGGTGCTGATCGCCCTGCTCGCCGTCTGCGGTCCGTGGCTCGCCCCGCAGGACCCCCTGGCGACGAGCGACAACCCGCTCGCATCGGCCTCGGGCGCCCACTGGCTGGGGACGGACTACCTCGGCCGTGACGTGTTCAGCCGCCTCCTGGACGGCTCGCGGATCAGCGTGCTCGGCTCGCTGGAGGTCGCGCTGACGGCGCTCGTCGTCGGCGCGGTCCCGGGCATCCTGTCGGTCTACTCGGGCCGGGTCTTCGAATGGCTGACCCTCCGTCTGGCCGACACCCTGGTCGCCCTGCCGTTCATGCTGTTCGCCATCGCCGTGATCGCACTGCTCGGCAACGGCATCACGCAGGCCATGCTCGTCACGGGCGCACTGGTCTCACCGCTCTTCTACCGGGTGTCCCGCGCCGCCACGCTGGCCGTGGCCCGCTCACCGTACGTCGAGGCCGCGATCGTCTCCGGTGCCTCGGTCGGCTGGGTCGTACGCCGCCATGTCTGGGTCAAGGTGCTCCCGCCGATCGCGGTGGCGCTCGCCCAGACCATCGGCACGGGCTTCGTCATCGTCTCGAGCCTGACGTTCCTCGGTATCGGCGTCCAGCCTCCGGCCCCCACCTGGGGCGGCCTGCTCGCCTCCGACCTGGGCTACCTCAGCCACCAGCCCTGGGCGCCGGTGGCACCCGCCCTGCTGATCATGGTCACCGTCTGGGCGTGCAACCTGCTCGCCGACGCCATCCGCGACGTCTCCGGTGAAGCGGGCCGCGCGTTGGTCAACCAGCGCAAGGCCCGGGCCCGCACCGGCACATCCACCCCCGTCTCCGTGGGAGGTACCCGATGAGGACCCTGACCCAGAACACCGCCCCCGGCGTCGCCCCGCAGCAGGCGCCAGCCGCACCCACCGCTCCCCCGGTGATCGCGGTCCGCGACGTGCGCATCACCGACCAGGTCACCGACCGGGAGATCGTCCATGGCGTGGGTTTCGAGCTCACCCCGGGCAAGGCGGTCGGCATCGTCGGCGAGTCAGGCAGTGGCAAGACCCTCACCTGCCGGGCCGTACTCGGGATCCTTCCCCCGCACTTCGAGGTCTCCGCCGGATCGGTCGAGATCGACGGCGCCGACATCGCGACCCTGACACCCCGGCAGTGGACCGCCCTGCGCGGCACCACGGTCGGCGCCGTCTTCCAGGACCCCGCGTCCTATCTCAACCCGTCCATCCGCGTGGGAGCCCAGATAGCCGAGGTCATCCGCGTCAAGAAGGGCGTGAAGCGGCGCGAGGCGCGCCGGCAGACCCTCGGACTCCTCAGGGCGGTACGTCTGCGGGACCCTGAGCTGGTCTACGGCCAGTACACGTACGAGCTGTCCGGGGGCATGCTCCAGCGCGTCCTCATCGCGGCGGCGATCGCCGTCGAACCCCGGGCACTCATCGCCGACGAGGCGACCACGGCCCTCGACGTCACCGTCCAGGCCGAGATCCTCGACCTGCTGGCCGAACTCCGCGAGCGCACAGGTCTGGCGCTCGTCGTCGTCTCCCACGACCTGGCCGTCGTCGCCCAGCTGTGCGACGAGGTCCTCGTCATGCGGCAGGGCGAGGTGGTGGAGCAGGGTCCGACACGGTCGGTGCTGCACGATCCGCAGCACGAATACACCCGGCTGCTCATGTCCGAGCACGAGAGTTACGGCCTGGACAGGTTCCTCACCACGAAGGAGGCGTCATGACCACCAGCACGTCGCCGGAGGCGAGGACAGCCGCCCGGGAGGAGGAGGCTCCGGCCCCGGTCCTGGCCGTCGAGGGCCTGGAGGTCCGTTACGGCCGGGGCCGCCGGGGCCGGAGCGCCCTGCGCGGGGTATCGCTGAGCGTCGCGCCCGGCGAGACCGTCGGCGTCATCGGCGAGACGGGCTCCGGGAAGTCCACGCTGGCCCGTGCCGTGCTCGGCCTCGTACGTGTCTCGGCCGGCTCGATCCGGGTCGGCGGCGAGGAGGTGACCGGATTCGGCAGCCGGGGATGGCGCGGCCTACGCCGCCGGGGCATCGTCCAGTACGTCTTCCAGGACCCGCTGCGCAGCCTCGACCCCGACCTCACCATCGAGGACTCCCTGACCGAACCGCTGCTCATCCAGGGGGTGTCGCGCAAGGAGGCGGTGGAGCGGGCCCGCGCGTTCCTCGACCGGGTCCATCTGTCCGGGGCGCTGCTCGGGCGGTTGCCGGGCGAGCTCTCCGGCGGCCAGCGGCAGCGTGTCGCCGTGGCCCGCGCCCTGGTCACGGAGCCCGCCCTGGTCATCCTCGACGAGCCGGTGAGCGCCCTGGACTCCGCCAACCGTGTCCAGGTCCTGGAGATCCTCAAGGAGCTCCGCGCCGCCGGGACATCCCTCGTCTTCATCTCGCACGACCTCGGTTCCATCGCCGGGACCGCCGACCGCATCGCCGTGCTCTACAGGGGTGAGCTCGTCGAGGTGGGGGCGGCCCGTGACGTCATCAACCATCCACGGCACGTGTACACACGCCTGCTCGTCGGCTCCGCGCCGACACTGCACACACGGACCGCCGAGCGGGCCGAACGCGAGCTTCTCCGCGCGCGGTTGAGCAGCTGACCGCAGAGCCCCCCGGACACCCTTCGTATCCCCCGCACCACCGATCCGCGCCCCCGCGCCACCGAGAGGAACACCCCATGACCCGCAGGATCCATCTCGCACTGCACCCGTACGGCGTCGGCGGCCCCGGCCAGCACGGCCTCTGGAAGGACCCCGGCGTCGCGAAGAACGCCAGCATCGACATCAACTACTACATCCAGCAGGCCAAGGCGGCCGAACACGCCCTGTTCGACGCACTGTTCGTCGTCGACAGCCAGTTCATCAACGCCACCTACCCGTCGCACTACCTGAACCGGCTGGAGCCGCTCACCCTGCTCTCCGCCGTCGCCACCCATACCAAGCACCTCGGCCTGGTCGGCACGGCGAGCTCGACGTACAACTCGCCGTTCAACCTGGCCCGCCGGTTCGCCTCCCTGGACCACATCAGCGGCGGACGCGCCGGCTGGAACGTGGTGACCAGCTTCGACACCGGTACGTCGAAGAACTACGGGCTCGACGAACACCTCGACTACGCCACCAGGTACGGCCGCGCCCTGGAGTTCGTGGAGGTCGCCCGTGGCCTGTGGGACTCCTACGAGGACGACGCCTTCCCCGCCGACGTGGAGCGCGACGTCTTCCTCGACCCGTCCAGGCTGCACGCGCTGGACCACGAAGGAGAGCACTTCAAGGTCGCCGGGCCGCTCAACATCTCCCGCTCGCCGCAGGGGCAGCCGGTCATCTTCCAGGCCGGGGTCTCCGCCGAGGGCCGCGACCTCGCCGCGCGCGTCGCCGAGGGCATCTACGCACCGGGCGGCACGCTGGAGTCGGCGCAGGAGTACTACGCCGACATCAAGAGGCGCACCGCGGCATACGGGCGTAACCCCGACCACATCAAGGTCTTCATCCACGGCGGCCCGATCGTCGGCGCGACCGACGAGGAGGCCCGGCGCCGGGAGCGGGAGATCTTCGAGGAGGACAACGACTTCGCGAGCAACCTCGCGCTCCTGGGCCGCTCCTTCGGCGCGTACGACTTCAGCACGCACGATCTGGACGCGCCATTCCCCGACGTCGCCCATCTCGCGGAGAAGGGCGGCCGGACGGGCGCCGGGAAGATCATCGAGCGGGCGACGACAGAGAACCTGACGCTGCGTCAAGTAGCCGAGTCCGTCAACGCGTTCCGCCGCTCGCCGTTCGTCGGGGCGCCGGAGACCGTCGCCGACACCATCGAGACGTGGTACGACGCCGGAACCCTGGACGGCATCAACCTCGCGTTCCGTAACAACGACGACCTCAGCCGCTTCGTGGACGGTGTGGTGCCGCTCCTGCACAAGCGAGGCCTGTTCCGGACCGAGTACGAGGCCGACACCCTGCGCGGCAACCTTCGGCTGCCCGTCCCCGCGAACGTCCACAGCGCCGGGCGCGAGCTCGTGAACGACTGACGCGGTCCGTCGGCCCACCTACGCAGGCACGCACACGGAGGATCCAGATGACCGAGTACACCGACCACCACGTCCCGGAGGGACTTCGCACGCGCGGCACCGTCGTCGTGGTGCCGGGCCGGGGCGAGACCCGGGCGACCTACGCCCGGCTCGGCAGACGCCTGGCCGCCGACGCCTACCGGGTCCGCGTCGTCGACGCCCCCGGCCTCGACGGGAGCGACCTGACCGGCTCGCTGAGCCGCTTCGGTGAACAACTCGCCGCCGCGGTGGAGGACTCGGCCGAGGAGGGTGTCGCGCGCCCCCTCGTGCTGATCGGAGCCGACCGAGGAGCCGTCGCCGTCGCGGCGCTCCTCGGCCGGCGGGGCGCACCGTCCGCCGTGCGGCCGGACGCCGTCGTCCTCGCGGGGATCCCAGGCGGCGGGAGCACCGCGGTCGGGGACTGGGAGGACGAGCTCGACGTGCGTACCGCCTGCCCCGCCCACCGGGGCACGCTCACCGAGGACACCGGGCTCCGGCGCGGCGCGCTCGACGAGGCGGTGCCGGAGGACCTGCTCGCGGCGGCGTACGGCGGTGACTTCGGCACTCCCGCGCTGATCCTGACCGGCGACGCCGATCCGCTGGCCGACCGCGAGGCACTCGTGCGTACGGCGAAGTCGCTGCCGCGTGCCCGCCTGTCGGTGGTGCGGGACGCACACCACGACGTCCTCAACGACATGCAGCACCGTTCGGTGGCCGCGGAGATCGTCACCTTCCTGGAGGCCCTGCGCAACGACCTGGTGCCGGTCGTCACGGTCGATTCGAGCGCGTGGTAGCCGCTGCCGCGCCCCGCACCGCCGGTATTCCTGACCCGTAGAGAGAGGCTCCCCATGGCAACCATCCTGTCCGTCTCCGGCAGTCCGTCCGCCACCTCCCGCACCGCACGGCTCCTGCGCCATCTGGACGACCGGCTCCGGGACCAGGGCCACGACGTGACGCCGCTGGATGTGCGCAGCCTGCCCGCCGAAGCGCTCCTCGGCGCCGATTTCCGGCATCCGGCCGTCATCGAGGCCACGGCGCTGTTCGAGTGGGCGGACGGGGTGGTCATAGGCACCCCCGTCTACAAGGCCGCCTACTCGGGGCTGCTGAAGACCCTGCTGGACCTGCTCCCGCAGTTCGCGCTGACCGGCAAGACCGTGCTGCCGCTGGCCACCGGGGGCAGCACCGCCCATGTGCTGGCGATCGACTACGCGCTGCGCCCGGTCCTGAGCTCCATGGGTGCGGCGCACATCGTCCCGGGCTGGTTCACGCTCGACAAGGACATCACCGCCGGTGAGGAGGGCACACTGACCGTCGCACCCGGCACGGCGGAGGCCCTGTCCCAGGTCACCGACGCCTTCTCCCGGGCGCTGGGCGGGCGTACGACGGTGCTGGCACCGACGGGCTGAGCACGCCCGCCCCTCTCACGCCGCCCTCAGGCGCCGCCACACCGCCTTCGCCGCGTGGTGCCCGGACATGCCGTGCACACCGGGGCCGGGCGGGGTGGCCGACGAGCAGAGGAAGACCGCGGGGTGCGCGGTGGCGTACGGCACGCGGGCGAGCTTGGGGCGGAGCACCGTCTGCAGCCCCGCGAACGCACCGGTGGCGATGTCGCCGCCGACGTAGTTGGCGTTGCGTACGGCGAGGGCGGGCGGTCCGGCGACCGCCCGGGCCAGGACGAGGTCGCGGAACCCGGGGGCGAACCGCTCCAGTTGCCGTTCGATGACCTCGGTGGCGTCCCCCTCCCAGCTTGCCGGGACATGCCCGTACACCCAGAAGACGTGGCGGCCTTCGGGGGCGCGGCTCGGGTCGACGACGCTGGGCTGCGCGGTGATCAGGAAGGGGACGCTCGGGTCGCGGCCGGCCACGGCGGCGCGCAGGGCGGCGTCGATCTCGTCGGCGGAGGGGCCGACGTGGACCGTGCCGGCGCGTCGGGCCTCCTCGGCCGTCCAGGGCACGGGGCCCGACAGTGCGTAATCGATCTTGAAGCAGGAGGGTCCGTAGCGGTAACGGTCGTACGCACCGCCGAGTCCGGCGATCCGGGCGAGCGCGGTCGGCGAGGTGTCGAAGACGTACGCGCGGGCGGGCGGGAGTTCGTCCAGGCGTTTGACCTCGGTGCCCGTGCGAATGGTGCCGCCCTGTTCGCGCAGGAAGGAGGCGAGGGCGCCGGAGATGGCCCCCGAGCCGCCGCGCGGCACCGGCCAGCCGTTCTCGTGCGCCGCGAGCGCGAAGAGCAGCGCGATGCCACCGGTCGCGAGGCCGCCGGCGGGCGCGATGGCATGCGCGGCGAGGCCCGCCAGCAGAGCGCGCGCCTTCTCCCCCCGGAAGCGCCGGGAGAGCAACGTGGCCGGCTGCAGGGCGTCGAGGCCGAAGCGGGCCCAGCGGTACGGGTCCCGGGGCAGGCCGTCCCACGGGGTGCGCAGGAAGTCCTGGGCGAGGGTGTCCCAGTGGCCGGTGAAGGGCGCGACCAGCCTGCGGTAGGCGCCGGCGTCCTCGGGGCCCAGCGACATGGCGGTCTCCCCTACGGACCCGGTGAGCACCGCGGCGGAGCCGTCCGGGAACGGGTGGGCGAGCGCCAGCGGGGCGTGCAGCCAATCGAGGCCGTGCCGGGCGAGCGGCATCGCCTTGAAGGCCGGGGACCCGATGCCCAGCGGGTGCACAGCGGAACACGGGTCGTGACGGAAGCCGGGAAGGGTCAGCTCCTCGGTGCGGGCGCCGCCCCCGACGGTCTCCCCCGCCTCGAACACCTCCACGGCAAAGCCTCGGCGGGCCAGTTCGACCGCGGCCGTCAGCCCGTTCGGGCCCGCCCCCACGACGACGGCATCCAGCATCGATGGCACCTTCGGACTCCTTTGTCAGCCGATGGCCAGGGCACCCAGGATATTCGTGCACGCCGACAACGGGACCCCGGGTGGCGGTCGGCGGTGACCAGGGACTTTCGAACGGGTGAACAATTGGTGGCGCATACAGGCAACCATTCGACGGTCGCAAACGTCTTCAGTTGCGGTAAGTGACTGTGCCGGAGACGGCACTTGGGCCGACTGCCCCAAATTTCCGGTCGGTCCTATCCCACCGCACGCCATGACGAGGATCTTCTATGACTCACCCCCTTCCCGGTCGCCGTCCTTCGCGCGCCGTGGTCGGTGCACTCGCCGTCGCCGCGCTGACCGGGCTCGCGTCCCTGCCCGCCGTCGCCTTCGCCGCGGAGCCCGACCTCGGGGTCGGACCACTGGCGCCGATCACGGGTGCGCAGCCCGGCGGCGATGTCGACGTGCCGTTCTCGGTGCTGAACAAGGGCACCGAGGACGTCGAGAAGGTATGGGTGACGTACTCCGTCACCTCGGGTCTCGCCGCGGCGGACTCGTACGGGAACTGCGAGTACTCCACCGAGCCGTCCATGGACGAGGCGCCGGAGAAGAGCGTCGCGGTGTGCGCCTTCGACCAGCCGTTGAAGGCCGGCGTCGTCTACGTACCGGACCAGCCGGTCGGGCTCAGGGCTCAGGACAACGCGCTGTACGACGAGGTCACCGTGGGCATCGACGCCACGGAGCCCGGTCCGTCCGACGGCGGCGGGACGGAGCCCGTGCCCGGCACGGGCGCCCCGCTGAAGCTGGTCGAGAAGGCCCCGGCCACCGACGAGGACCGGGCGAACCACGACAAGCTCTCTGCCACCGGCGACGTCACCACGGTCAACACCGCCGACTTCTCGCTGACCGGCGCCCAGCTGAAGGGCAAGGTCGGCGACGAGGTCACCGCCTCGGTCGAGTTCCTCAACAAGGGCCCGGCCTGGGTCTACCGCGGGCTGGACCAGAGCGCCGCGACCGTCGACGTGCGGATCCCGGAGGGAACCTCGGTCGTCAAGGCCCACGGTTACTGCGACCCGGTCACCAAGACTCACTACACCTGCGGGACCTCGCAGTCGTGGGTGAACGAGACGCGTGGCGAGACCTACCCGTTCGTCCTCCGGATCGACAAGGTCGTCGAGGGCGCGTCCGGGAAGGTCTCCTTCGCCGGGGCGGACAGGCCGTTCGACAAGAACGCGGCCAACGACACCGCCGAGATCGTGGTCAACGCCGGCACCGGTACGACGGGTGGCTCCACGACGAGCGGCTCCACCACCGGCGGTTCCTCGACCGGGGGTTCCACGACGGGCGGTTCCACGACCGGTGGTTCCACGTCCGACGGCTCCTCGACGGGTGGCTCCTCGACGGGCGGCTCCTCGACCACCGGTTCCACCACCGGGGGCTCCGAGCCGGAGACGATGACGGGCGGCAACCTGGCGGCGACCGGCTCCGACTCCACCATGCCGATGGTGGGCGCGGCCGCCGCGGCGCTGGTCGCGGGCGGCGGGATCTTCTACGCCGTCCGGCGGCGGGCGGCTGCCGGCAACTAGCGGCACGGACACCACGAGCTGTGGCCGGTACGGGAGCCCCGTACCGGCCACAGCTTTTCTAGTCCTGCCCGCCGGCCCGGAGCGCCTCAAGGACCGTCTCCGCCGTCGTCCTGTCCCTGGCCGCGGTGAACGGCAGGTCGTTTCCGCCGGTGATGCGGTACGGGACGCCGGAGAGCGTGGACTGCGCACCGCCCGCCTCGGTGACCAGGAGCAGGCCCGCCGCGTGGTCCCAGGCGAACTCCCAGTTGAAAGCGACGGCGTCGGAGGCGCCGCAGGCGACGGCGAGGTACTCCAGGCCCGCCGAGCCGCACGCGCGGGCGTCGATGCCGTCGGTGCGCAGGCCCAGCAGGGCGCGCTTCTGGGCGTCGGAGGTGTAGTCCGGGTGGGACATGGCCACCTTGAGCACCGCACCTGGGGCGGGCGAACCACTGTGCAGGGCCGTGCCGTTGAGCGTGGCGCCCCGGCCCCGTACGGCGACGGCCATCTCGTCGAGGACGGGGGCGTACGTCCACGAGGCGTACACCTCACCGTGGAGCGCGAGAGCCACCAGGGTGCAGAAGCCGGGCTCGCCGTGGACGAACTGGCGGGTGCCGTCGACCGGGTCGACGATCCACACGGGTGCGTCGCCGCCGAGCGCGTCGTAGACGGCGGGGTCGGCGTGGACGGCCTCCTCACCGACGACGACCGAGCCGGGCAGCAGCCGGGTCAGGGACGCGGCGAGGTGCTCCTCGGCGAGCCGGTCGGCGGCGGTGACCAGGTCGTGGGGGCCGCTCTTCTCGACGATCTCGTGTGCGGCCAGCTGCCGGTAGCGCGGCATGATCTCGGCGGCGGCCGCCGCCCGGACCGCCGCCTCCACCTCGGCAGTCGGCCCGGCGTGCCCGGCGTCCCCGTACAGAAAGTCATCGATCATGACTCCAGCTAAGCACGGTCCGCCGGGGGCACCCCGGGCAGGTGGTCAGCGGCCGACCGCGTATCCCTGCATACCGCGGGGATTGGCGGCGGCGGACAGGACGCCGGTCTCCGGGTCCCTGGCGACTGCGCACATCCGGCCCTCGGACCACGGGTCGCCCACCGTGACGTCGTGACCGCGCCGGCGCAGCTCCCCGACGACCTCCGGGTCCATGCCCTCCTCGACGGTGACGCTGCCCGGGCGCATCCCGCGAGGGAAGAATGAGCCGGGGAAGCTGTCGTTGTGCCAGTTGGGGGCGTCGATGGCGCCCTGGAGGTCGAGGCCGCCACGGACCCGGTCCCGCAGCGCCACGGCGAGGAAGAAGTGCAGCTGCCACTGGTCCTGCTGGTCGCCGCCGGGGGTGCCGAACGCCATGACGGGGACTCCGTCGCGCAGGGCGAGGGACGGGGTCAGCGTGGTGCGCGGACGGCGGCCGGGAGTCAGTGTGTTCGGCAGGCCCTCGTCGAGCCAGGCCATCTGCAGGCGGGTACCGAGCGGGAAGCCCAGCTCGGGCACGACGGGGTTGGCCTGGAGCCAGCCGCCGCTGGGCGTGGCGGCGACCATGTTGCCCCAGCGGTCGACGATGTCGAGGTGGCAGGTGTCCCCGCGGGTCGCGCCGTCCTTGGTCACCGTCGGCTCGCCGGCACGGTCCACGGTCGCCGTCGGCTCGCCCGCGCCCTCCTTCGCCACCGTCGGCTCGCCCGCTCCGGCCACCGGGATGCCCATGGCGTCGAACCCGGCCTCTCCCGCGGCGACGGCGTGGGCGTGCGCGCTGAGGACCGGGGTCCGGCCGTCGGGGCTGCCGGGGCGCAGCTCCAGGGAGGCGGTGTCCTCGACCAGGGCGCGGCGCTCGTCGTTGTACGGACCGGAGAGCAGGGTGTCGACCGGCACGTCGGCGGCGTCGCCGTACCAGGCCTCGCGGTCGGCCATCGCGAGCTTGCAGCCCTCGATCAGCAGGTGGACGTAGTCGGCGGAACCGTACGCCGGGAGCTCGGCCGGGAGGAGGGCGAGCTGCTGGAGGAAGGCGGGGCCCTGGCTCCAGCCGCCCGCCTTGGCCAGCGTCCAGCCGTTCCAGTCGTACGTGGCGGGAGCCTCGTACGTCGCGGACCAGTCGGCCAGGTCGGCGGCGGTGAGGGTGCCGGTGTGGCGGGTTCCGCTGGTGTCCATGGTGGGGACGGCGGCCTGGCGGACCAGTGCCTCGGCGATGAAGCCCGTGCGCCAGACGGCGCGGGCGGCGTCGATCTGCGCGACGCGGTCGTCGCCGCCCTGCTCCTCGGCCTCGGTTATGAGGCGGCGCCAGGTGGCGGCGAGTGCGGGGTTGCGGAACAGCTTGCCGGGCTCGGGCGCCCGGCCGCCGGGGAGGTAGACCTCTGCGGAGGTCGGCCACTCGGTCTCGAAGAGCTCACGGACGGTCTCCACGGTCTGGCCGACCCGCTCGACGGGGGCGTGGCCGTCCTCGGCGTATCCGATCGCGTAGCGCAGGACCTCGGCGACGGTCTTCGTCCCGTGGTCGCGCAGCAGCAGCATCCAGGCGTCGAAGGCGCCGGGTACGGCGGCGGCGAGCGGGCCGGTGCCGGGGACCAGGTCCAGGCCGAGCGAGCGGTAGTGCGCGGCGGACGCACCCGCGGGGGCGGGCCCCTGCCCGCACAGCACCCGCACGTCGCCGTCCTTCGGCGCGAGGATCATCGGGACCTCGCCGGCTGGGCCGTTGAGGTGCGGCTCGACGACGTGCAGGACGAATCCGGCGGCGACGGCCGCGTCGTAGGCGTTGCCGCCGCCCTCCAGGACGGCCATCGCGGACTGCGAGGCGAGCCAGTGGGTGGAGGACACCATGCCGAAGGTGCCCTGGAGGGTCGGTCGGGTCGTGAACATCGCGCGTCACCTTGCTCTTCGTACGTGCCAAGCGGGCCGATCACGGCTCACGATCGGGCCTGGGGAGAATCTGGGGAGTTTCGCCCTGCAACGTCGTTCACCTGATCGTCGAGCAGGTTATCGATCGCCTGCCGCCCCCTGCGACCCGCCTCCGGCATGAAGTGCGCGTAGTGGTCGAGGGTGATGGTGGGTGACGCGTGCCCCAGCCACCTGGCCAATGTCACGACCGACTCCCCCGCCTCTAGGACAACGGAAGCGTATGTGTGCCGCAGCACATGGAAGCCGTCCCGGGGAGCCGCCTGCCCTTGCCAAGGCTTCGCTCCCTTGGCAAGGGGCGGAATCACACCGGCCTTGGCAAGCGCCGGCTTCCAGATTTCGGTGTTCCACGTGTTCGCCGCGACAGCGTTTCCGTACATCGTGGTGAGAACGAGGCCATGCCTCTTCCTCTCCCGCTCCGACTCCGGGCCACCCCACGTGAGCTCTGCGAGGGCCCTCCCGTGTCCGCGCCGGTCCTTGGGCGCCGCGGCCCACTTCTGCCGCACCGCGCGCATTCCCAAGCCGCGAGCCGCGCGCGAAGGCCGTGTCACCAAGCCCGAGCTCGGCCGGCGCATGGTGGAACGCTGCCGCCGGGCCAAGGTCCCGTTCGGCTGGGTGGCTGCCGACAGCGCCTACGGCCAGGACCGCAAACCCCGCGCCGCCCTCGAACGCCGCCGCATCCCCTATGCCATGGCCGTACCAGTGGACGAGACCGTGTCCACCCACGGCACCGGGAGCCTGCGCGTCGACAAGCTCGCCGCCCGCATCCCGCTGATCTTCGAGCGCCGCTCCTGCGGGAAGGGGGCCAAGGGCCAGCGCTCCTAGGACTGGGCGCTGGCCGAGGTCACCTGGCCGGGCGGCGCCGAGAACGGGCCCCGCCGCGGCTATTCACCTGTTGCTGATCAGGCGCTCGATCACCGACCCTGCCCTGATCGCCTACTTAGCGGTGCATGCCAAGGTCAGCACCCCGATCGGCGAGATCGTGCGTGTGATGGGCCTGCGCTGGTCGATCGAGGACTGCTTCGAGACCGCGAAGTCCGACTGCGGACTGGACCACTACGAGGTTCGCACCTGGGACGCCTGGCACCGTCACGTCACTCTCTCCATGGCCGCCCTCGCCTTCCTGACCATCACCGAAACCCGCTCCCGTGGCCCCCAAGACCCCACAGAGCCAGCCCAGTTGCCGCAACCCAGCGACCGTGCGCGCAGCAGGCGTCGGTCCGTCCCCGCGTCGCGAGGAGCGCGGCTCACGAGGGAGGTCCGGCCTGCAAAAGAAAACTGCATCTCACACGCAACCATCGTGGCGGAACCTACGTCACCGCTAGTGAAGGGCGCACGCGCGGGGCCACGGCCGACGGCCGGGGCCGTGTGCGAGAGCCCGATGACAGCAGGGTCACCTGGAGGGCTCGCCCTTTTCGGATTCCGGCCCGGTGGATTCACCAACACGAACACTAAGAGGTATCTGTGCTCAAGAAGTTTCTCGTCTCGGCAGCTCTCGCTGCGACTGCGATCGTAGGCGTCGGTGCCGCCGCCGGCACCGCGTCCGCCAGTGGTGAGTTGCCGCCCGAACCAGGGATGGTTGCCGGCGGCGTCTACCCCTCGCGAGACGCCTGTTGGGACGCCGCTTTCGCTGGCTTCGACCAGGGTCGCTGGTCCGCTGTGCTCTGCAATAAGGTGGAGGGCGGCCAGTATCTGCTGTGGGTTCGCTGAAGCCGGCGTCAACTGACCTGCCCTGACCTTCGAGATTGTATGACGGCCCGTCGGTTCATCCGGCGGGCCGTCCGCACATCGGCACCCCCGCGGGTCCCGTACAGCAGGTGAGGCGCGCCGATGCTGGTGGCGGTGATCAGGGTGATCGGTCGACGAACTCCATTGCCGGGTACTGGTCCGAGGCGCGTCCAGCAGTGCGCCGGACCTGCCGTAGGCCCATCTGTGGGAGCAGCGCCTCCGCGTCCGTGAACGACGCGTGCTCCGAACCGTGGGGGCGGGTTCCGGTTCCTGGGAGACGTTGAACTCCGCCAGCAGGTCCTGGCTGAAGCCGAAGAAGTACGTTGCCACGAACCCGGGGACAGCCGTGGTTGCCGGCCCCGTGCGGGAACAGTGTCCAGCCGGACGGGCTGATGGCCGTGGATCCGACCGAGTCGCCGAGCTGGTTGAAGAGGCCCAGGAATCCGCCATGACTGAGCCGGCCACCCTCGGCGGCGGCTGACGGAGCGGCGCCGGGAGTGCCGGCCGTTGGTTGTTTCAGTTGTGCAAATAGCTGTGGCCATGAGATCGGCACGACCCATGCGCGCGGGGTCCACGGCCGACGGCCGGGGCCGTGCGGGAGAGCACGTTGGGCACACGAGTCCGGACCGGGTGCAGTGGTGGTGGAACGCTGCCGCCGGGCCTCCCAGACGGTCGTCCCGATCTCCGCTTTCAAGATGGCGAACCAGCTTTCCACGGCGGCATTATCGAAACAGGATCCGACGCGCCCCATCGACTGCCGCATGCCCAACTTACGTATTTCGGTGCGGAATTCGTCACTCGTGTACTCGGCGGATTCAATCGGTCGTCGCAACACCTTCGTGAACTGGGGGTTTGTGAGGGGTGTGGGGAATCGGCAGCAGGCGGTGCGGGAACGTCGTGGGCAGATGCCCACGCCAGGGCGGCCGAGCGTTGCCTGGCGTGAGGACCGGGTCAGGTGCTGGAAGGCGATCGCGCGGGGGCTGAGTCCGGTGGGCGCCGCAGCCGTCATCGAGGTCTCGCCTGCGGTGGGGTCGCGGTGGTTTCGTCATGCTGGCGGGGTGAATCCGTGCCTCGCCCCGACTGTCTCCGGCCGTTACCTCTCGTTCGCCGAGCGGGAGGAGATCGCTCTGCTGCGTGCGCGGGACTTCGGGGTCCGTGCGGCGCACGGTCGTCAGCGGGCGCCCAGGATCCGGTCCAGGACCACCGCGATGCCCTCCTCGTCGTGGCCGGGCGCCACCTCGTCGGCCACCGCCTTGAGCTCGGGGTGCGCGTTGCCCATCGCCACCGCGTACCCGGCCCAGGCCAGCATCGAGGCGTCGTTCGGCATGTCGCCGAAGGCGATGGTGTCCGCGCCGGACAGCCCGAGCAGACCGGCGGCGTGGGCCAGCCCCGTGGCCTTCGACAGCCCGAGCGGCAGCATCTCGATCTCGCCCGGTCCCGCCTTCGTGGTGGTCACCAGGTGCCCTGCGAGCCGCGAGGCGACGTCGTGCAGCCGGTCCTCGTCCAGTTCGGGGTGCTGGACGTAGAACTTGCGCACCGGCGCCGCCCACAGGCGGCCGGCCGCGACGAGGACGACCGGCAGGCCGTCGAGCGGATCCGGGCGGTAGCCGGGGCCGGCCAGGACGGCACCCTCCAGACCGTCCAGGTCGGCGGCCAGCGACAACGGGCCGGTCACCGCCTCGATCGCGGCGAGTGCCCGCCGGGCCACGTCCCGGTCCAGGACGTACGACGTGAGCTCGCGGTGCGCACCGGCGTCGTACACCTGGCCGCCCTGACCGCAGACGGCCAGGCCGGTGTAGCCCAGCCCGGCCAGCACCGGCCTGGTCCACGCGGCCGAGCGGCCGGTGACGACGATGTGCCGGCAGCCACGCGCGGCTGCCGCCGACAGCGCCGCCCGGGTGCGGGTGCCGACCGTGCCGTCGGAGCGCAGCAGAGTGCCGTCCAGGTCGGTGGCGACGAGAGCGTAGGGCATCGCCACGCTCAGCCGCCGATGCCGGTGTACGGGCGCGGACTCCGGGTCCAGGGCATGGTGCTTCCTTCCGGTGTGCTTCGTGACGGGCCCGGTGGGCGGCCGTCACCGGTGGTAGAGCTCGCTGAGCGTGCCGATGTCGGGGAGCTCGCCCAGCAGATCGGGATGGTCCAGCGCGGCCATCGGGTTCTCCCAGGCTTCCCTGGCCGGCGAGCGGTCCAGCGGCACCGGGGTTATCGGATCCCAGCCCCCGTCGTCCGACCGCAGGCCCAGCCGGGCCGCGACGGTCCGTACGGCGTGCAGGGCGGCCAGCGGCGCCAGGGTCAGCTTGGACGGGCTGGCGACGACGGCCCGGCCGTCGAGCAGCTCGATGCCGAACTCGTGGGCCACGGTTCCGCTGCTCGGCAGCAGCCCGGACTTGGTGGCCGGGTAGCCCGAGACCGCGTCGACGCGGGCCAGCATCGCCGGGTCGACAGCGCGGCCCAGGGTCAGCAGCACCCTGCGTGCCCACCAGCCCGCGAGCTGGCCGGGGTCGCGGCCTCCGCTGTCGAACGACTGGAAGTCGGAGACCAGCCAGGTGGCCCGCCCCTCGTCGCCGACCCGGCTGGCGAGGAACAGCCCGTGCTCCTCACGTTCCGGGAACAGCGCACTGACCGCGGGCAGCCTGCCGCGCAGGACCAGCATGAACGCCTTACGGAGCTGGACCACGGCGGGCAGCCCGGACCTGGCCAGCAACCCTGGCGTGCCCGCGCCCGCCGCGAGGACCGCTGTCCTGGCGCGGACGACCGCTGTGGAGCCGTCCGGCTCGGTGATCCGGGCGCTGATGCCGTCGCCGTACTCCTCGATGCGCTCGACCGTGCCCGGCCGAGCCTCGATCCCCGCCGAGCCGGCCTGCGCCCCCAGTCCGCGCAGGATGACACCGACGTTGTACGTGGGTTCGGCGCTGCCGAAGCAGGCGACGGGTGCCCCGGTCAGCCAGCCGGGAGTGGCCTGCGGACGCACGGCCAGTCCCGAGTCCCGCCAGTACCGTTCGGCCCGGCGCGCCGCGGCAGGGTCGGAGAAGGCGATGGTGGAGCCGGTCGTCACCGGCGGAATCCGCGCGAGCAGCCCGTGCCAGTGCTCGCGCGCACTGCCCAGCAGGGCCGGCAGGCGCGGTTCGTCCGGTCCGTACGCGTAACCCCGGTGCAGATAGCCGTGCGACTGCCCGGACTGGCCGGCACCGACGCGCGACGGCTCGACGAGCACCACGTGGGCGCCCCGGCGGGCCAGGGCCAGGGCGGTCAGCAGGCCGGCCATGCCCGCCCCGGCCACGATCACATCACCGTCGCGCATCGCTGGCTTCCCCGCGTTGCGGACCGGGCGCCGACGGCCGGTTCGACCGTGGCGACCAGGCCGGAGACCGGCGACATGCGCACCAGCCAGCGCTCGCCCGACACGGTCTCCAGGAGCACGGCCTCCTCGTCGTACCGGGCCGCGGAGCGCAGCGGACCCAGCCCGGCCAGCAACAGCCGGTCCTGGCTGTTGCTGGCCTTGGCCATCAGATCGCCGGTGAGCAGGCTGACCCGGATCTCGGTGGTGAGGCCGACGACGACCTCCACGCCATCAGCCGGCATCGCCCGACGCTCCGATCACGGCCAGCGCGGCCAGCGTCGCCGAATCCTGGACCGCGCCCGCGGCCACCAGTTCCCGCAACCGCGGCCAGGAGAACCGGCGGACGTCCATTCCCGCCTCGAACAGATCCCGGTCGGGCTCGCCGACGCCGGAGACGTCGGCCACGAAGACATGGCACGACGACGTCGCGAAGCCGTTGCTCTCGGCGAACGTGGCCAGCTGCCGGAGGCCGGTCAGCTCCAGACCTGTCTCCTCGCGCACCTCGCGCCGGGCGGCCGCCTCGGGCGTCTCGTCCCCGGTCAGACCGCCCTGCGGGAACTCCAGGCTCCGCGCGCCACCCATCGTGGGGCGGTCCAGCTCGACCAGGACGTATCGGCCGTCATGGCGTGGGGCGACCAGCACCGAATCGGGCCGGCAGACCATGAAGTACGGGTGCCGTGCACCGCTCGCCGTCTCGTACTGCCGGTGCTCGACCGTGAACCACGGGTTCCGGTGTGCCGTGCTGCTGCTGACCTGGCGCATGGCGGCCGGGCTCACCGCAGCGGGGCCAGGCAGGCCGACGCGAGCGGGTTCTCGCCCCGGCACAGCCGGCCGTACTCGGCGGCCAGCGTGGCGGCGGTCTCCGCCCCTCCGGTGTCGCCGACGGTGCGGCCGTCCACGGAGTGCACCGTTCGCAGCCCCAGCAGCGTGCCCGCCAGCACCACCTGCGCCCGGTACAGCTCGTCCCGCAGGACCGGCCGCTCCTCGACCTCGTAACCCAGCCCTCGGGCGAGGTCCAGCACGATCCGCTTGGTGATCGAGTCGAGCACCCCGGTGTCCACGGACGGTGTGATCACCCGGCGGTCCCGCACCAGCAGGATCGCGGCGCCGTCGGCCTCGGCGACGTGGCCGCGGTCGTTGAGGAAGAAGACGTGCTCCACCTCGTGCTCGACGCGCTCGCGCTCGAAGACACGGAAGTCGAGGTAGGAGCCGCCCGATTTGGCGTGCGGCCCGATCGGCCCGCCGAAGCGCCGGTGGCTGCTCACGATCGCCCGGACGGCCTGCGGCACGCTGGGCCGGAACGGGAAACCGCCGATGTACATGGCGCCCTCGCTGTCCGGCGCCAGCGCGGAACGTCCTCGCTTGGCGTAGAAGGTCGGGCGCACGTAGATGTCCGAGCCACCCAGCTGGGACGCGACCTCGGCGAGCGCGCCGAACACCTCCGCCCTCGTCATCGGCGCCGGGATGTCGGCCACCCGGGCGGAGTCGTAGAGCCGGTCGAGATGCGCGTCGCCGGCCAGTACCTCGTGCCGCTGCTCGTCGGCGTTCCAGAACGCCGTGATGCCCTCGAACACGTTGGCGCCGCGCAGCGCCAGTTCGTCCCAGACGTGGACCCGCGCGTCCTCCCAGGGAACGCACGCCCCGTTGAACCACATCACACGATCAGACATCGGCCCTTCTTTCTCGATCAGTTCTCGTCCGGCCCGGTCACCGGCCCCGCTCGGATCAGCAATCCCCAGCCTGCGGTCGCCCGTCGAGGGAGGAGCCCTGCTCTGTCCCGCCGGCAGCGTCGTGAGTTCGCCGCAGACCTTCCCTGAGTACGGCATCACGCGACCGGCCGCTCCCGGCATCGCCGCAGCCGGCCGGCGAGCGCGGTGAGGCTCGTCGGCCGGCGCAGGTCCTCGACCGCGATGCCCTCGAACCCCCGGTCCAACAGAAGGGCCAGCACGCGAGGAGCAAGACAGAGGCGGCCGCCGACCGTCAGGTAGGTCCCGGCCATCGTCGGACCGTCCAGATCGTTGGCCTCGGCGACCGCCTCCCTGAGCGCCCGTCCGGCCGCTCCCTCCGGCGCCAGCATCGGCCGGTCCGCGCCCGAACCGGAGACCGTCACGGCATCCGCCCGGCGAATGACGAAGTGGTGCGGACTCAGTACGGCGTTGCGGCCGTTGTCCGTCGAGAGCAGGAAGTCGCGAAGCTCCCACGGATCGAGGTCCGTGCTGACGTAGGCGGTGATCCTCTGGCCTTCCTCACGGACGTCCGCACGGTCGACCGCGGGATGCTCCTGGAGGCGGTCGGCGAGGAAATCCAGATCCACCCAGACACCGTCGGCCCGTGTCCAGCGCGCGCCCGGCCGCCAGGGGTCGGCTGCCAGCGACCGGGCAGCCGGGAAGGAGAGGTCGCCGGATACCGAGGCATGGACCAGGATCGCCTCTATCAGCCTGACGAGCCCCGTACTGTCCCGGGCTCCCACGACGGACGCGTCGATACGCGAGTGGATGTGCAGCTGCCCGTCGACGGGATAGGCGCTGATGTACAGATTGCAGACGTCCGTGAACTCGTTCGTCCGTTCGGTGGACACCCGCGAGTCCGGCAGCATCGCGCGTGGATCTGTACCGGGGTCCGCCGACCCCAGCTCGATGCCGTCGAACGTCAGGCTGATCGCCTCGGGACCCGGCAGGAAACTGCCCCGCTCGGCCTCGACACGTCCCGCGCACTCATGGAACTCCAGCACGTCGAAACTCATATGACGGCCGGCCAGAAGAACCGCCTTCTGCAACCGCCGCAGTACCTCGGAGAACGACGGCTCCCCTCCGAGATCGACGAGCAACGGCATGTCCCGGAAGACCGCGGCGGCCATGCCATGGGTGGACGGGAACTCCCGGAACGACCAGGTCAGGCTCAGCCCCAGCCTGTCCCGGCCGAACTGGACCGCCAGTGCGGTGTACACGGCCGCCGTGAAGACCGATGCCGGAGTCGCGGCCAGCGTCTTGTGCAGGGACGCCAGCGCCAGGCTCGCGGCGGGCGACTCAAGGGTCGCCCGCACGATATCCGCTCCGGGATTGCCACGGCTCACAGGGAGAACCGTCACCGGGAAGTCCTGAAGCGCGGTGTTCCAGTACCGCAGGGCGGACTCGGCACGGGGCCGGCCGCCCTCCCGCTCGTGGACCGCCCGGTCGACCGGCTGCGGCACACGCGCGCTCAGACGGGCGGCCCGCCCCTCCCGCTGCGCGGCCAGCAGTTCGGTGAGATCGGCGACTAGGATCCAGGCCCCCGTGCCGTCCACCGCGATGTGCGCGACGGAGAAGATCAGGTCTCCCCCCGGAGAACGGCCGAACCGGGCCGGGGGCCCGGACTCCACGTCGAACGGTGCCTCCTCGAAGAGGCGACGGGAATCCCCGTCCGCGATGCGGGGCAAGGACACGAGGACGCTCTCGTACACGCTCTGCCGTGGACGTCCGTCGGCGTCGGCGTCGAACGCGGTACGCAGCACCTCGTGCCGCCGCAGCAGGGTGCTCACCACACCGCTCACCGCGTCGTCCGACACCCCGTCCGGCACGGCGACGGACCAGGAGAGGTTCGGGAACACTCCATGACCGCCGGACCGGTAGGACAGCCACTCCAGTTGAGAGAGCCCCGACTGCAACGGGCCCGTGCGTTGCGGTCCTCCGGAAAACGTCATCAGTTCCTCTCCCATACCGGCCCTCCTCTGGCGCCACAGGTCGGTGCATCAGGTCAGACGAAGTACCTGGCCTGCAGGCGGAACAACTCGGCGTAGAGTCCGTCGGCCTGACTCAGCGTGTCGTGGGTGCCGGTCTCGACGACCCGGCCGCCGTCCAGAACCACGATGAGATCTGCCGCCCTGGCGGTCGTGAAGCGATGCGTGACGAGGACGGTCACACCGCTCTCCAGGCGGCTCAGGTCGGCGTACTGCTGGAACAGCCACTCCTCGGCCCGTGCGTCGAGGCTGGCGGAGGGCTCGTCCAGGACCCGCAGCAGCGGCGCCTGCCGCATCGACGCCCGGGCGTTGGCGACCGTCTGCCACTGGCCGCCCGACAGTTCCTTGCCGTCCCACGATCTACGCCCGAGCCGCGTCTCCAGGCCCTCGGGCAGCGAGGCGAGGAGCTTGTCGCCGCCGGCCGTCCGCAGCGCCTCGATGATCCGCTCCGGGTCGTCACGATGCTCCAGCCGTCCCAGCCCGATCGTGTCCCGCAGAGACATCTCGATGTGTACGGGGTCCTGGAAGGCCGCCGTGATCCGGTCGCGCCAGTCCTCCGGCGCGAACTGCGCGAGGTCCGTCCCGTCCACCATGACGCGCCCCGCGCTCGGCCGGTAGAGACCGCTGAGCATTTTGACGAACGTCGACTTCCCCGCGCCGTTCTCCCCGACCAGGGCCACCACGGCGCCGGCCGGGAGCTCGAGGTCGATGTCGCTCAGCGACGGCTGATCGCGGTTCCAGTACTGGAAGCTGAGCCCCTCCACCTTGATGCCGCCGCTCAGCCGGGACGGCACCTTCACCGGCGTGGCCGGCACGACGGCCTCCCGCTCGGCGGCGCAGTCGTCCACCACGTCGAGGAACGCCCGGGTCGCCCGAAGGGACTCCAGTGTCCAGAAGGTCAGGGTCAACAGGCTCTGCACCTGCCCGGTGATCTGGCTGCTCACGGCGACGGCCGCCACGACGAGGCCCAGCGAGGCATCACCGGCGAGGCCGCCCCGCACCATCAGGACGACGGCGGTCGCGTACGCCAGCACGAAGAACAGCCAGGCCAGCGCAACGGGTACGCGGGCCCGCCGATCGGTCCGGGCGATGTCCCTGCCTCCGGAGTCCCACTCGTCGCCGTGCCTCCGCCGCAGCTCGCCCGAGAGTCCGAAGAGGCGGGTCTCGCGACCGGGTGCGGCCGTGGTGGCGAGCGTGAACAGATGACCGGCCAGCCGGGTCCGGGGCGTGACGCGCTTCTCGGCCAGTCCGCGCTTCTTGTCCGCCGCCTGGGTGGCCAGCACCGCGGGGACGGCGAAGAGCGGCAGTACGGCGAGCACGGGTACGACCGACGCCATCAGGACGGCCGAGGCGATCAGGGCGAGCGCGGCTCCGGCCAGCCACATCAGCCGGTCGAAGGCCGGCCCGATCTCGCCCCGCGCACCACGGACGACCGCCGCCTTGTCGGAACGGCTCGCACGCTCGTGGATCTCCAGGGTCGGCGTCGTGCCGGCCACATCGATGAACTGGCGGTCGACCTCGTTCTGGATCTCCTCCTGCAGACGGAGGCGGGTGAAATAGCCGGCGATGAAGGTGCCCTGGGTGAGCATCACGAAGACCGCGACACACAGCGCGAGTACCGCCACGCCGTTGGTCGAATGCCGGCTCGCCATCTCGCTGAACAGTCCGAGCAGCACGGCGAGGCCGATTCCGGTGGCCTGTTCCAGGACGGCCACCGCCACCACGAGCAGGGACCTGACCCGGTCGATGCGGGGTCCGATCGTGAGGACGAAGCGCAGGGCGCTGATCAAGACGGTGCCTCCTCGAAACGCTTGGCCTGTAGGCGGAACAGTTCGGCGTACCGGCCGTCGGCGCTGATCAGGTCCTCGTGCGTGCCGTCCTCGACGATCCGGCCCTGGTCGAGGACGACCACCCGCTCCGCCTTGCGCACGGTCGCGAAGCGATGCGAGATCGCGATGGTGGTGACACCCGCGGTGAGCTCGTGGAACGTGTCGTAGAGCTGGGCCTCGGCGCGGGCGTCGAGGCTCGCGGCGGGCTCGTCCATGATCAGGAGCCGTGCGCCGTGCCGGAGGCCGAACAGCGCCCGGGCGATGGCGATGCGCTGCCACTCCCCGCCCGACGCGTCGACCCCGCCCGTGAACCCGCTGGACATCACCGTGTCCCAGCCGTTCGGGAGTCCCTCGATGAACTTCAGCAGCCCGGCCTGGCGCGCCACTGCCCGCAGGCCCTCCTCGTCGTCGGCATGTGCCAGGGAGCCGAAGGCGATGTTGTCCCGCACGGTCAGTTCGTAACGTCCGAAGTCCTGGAAGACGGCGACCACCTGACGCTGCCAGCTCCGGCGGTTGGCGTCCTCGACGGGGGTCGCGCCGACGCGCACGGAGCCCCCGCCCGGAGCGTCGAGACCGGCGATGAGCCGGGCCAGCGTCGTCTTGCCGGCACCGTTGAGACCGACGACGGCGAGCGACTGCCCCTCGGGGACGGCGAGGTCGATGCCGTGCAGCACCTCCTCCGAGGCGCCGCCGTAACGGAAACGCAGGTCCTCGCAGGAGATGGCCTCGACCGGCGTCGGCCAGGGGTTCCTGTCCGCTGCGTCCGGCGGCTCCACGACCGGAAAGGCGAACGCCTCGGCGGCCGCCTTCGAGCCGAAGCCCATGCGGAGATCGTCGTCGTCCGCCCGGAGGATCTGGAGGAGTGCCCGGACGGCCAGGCCGCCGATCGCCAGATCACCCACCGTCGTACGCCCGGTGGCGGCCCGGTATGCCAGGTAGTAGAAGACCGAGGCGACCGTGAGGCCGGTGACCACGACCACCACGACGACGAACAGGTCGTGCTCGCGCCGTCGCCGCCAGACCTCCGTCATGTTCGTCCGCCACTCCGAGTGGTACGCGTCCCGGAAGAAGCCCGCGAGACCGAAGAGGCGGACTTCCCGGGCCGCGCCCGGCGTGGTCGGCACGTCCCGCAGGTAGGACGTGCGGCGGAGTTTCGTCGTCTGGTTCACGGTCTCGATGACGGCGGTCCGGTAGTTCCGGACCAGCCGGGTGTGGATGACGACGAAGACCGCGAAGACGATCAGCCCCAGCCCCCAGGTGACCTGGGTGAGCAGCACCGCCGAGCCGATGCTGGTCACCCACATCGAGGCCTTGGTGGAGAAGCCGAAGAGCGCCTCCCCCGGGGGCATGTCGATGGTTCCGTCGCCCCGGGCCCGCCCGAGCCGGCCGAGGTAGCCGGGGTCCTCGAGGTGGCCGATGGTCGCCGGCTCGGAGGCGGCCGTCATCACTCGCTCCCTGAGCCGGCCGGTGACCCGGCGGCCGAGGGACCGGCCCAGAGCCGTCCGCGCCGACTCGGCGAGATGGGTGAGGAAGAACAGCACGACGATGAGGGCGACCCAGCGGTAGCACTCCTGCGCCGCCGGAGTGCCCAGCCCCTGGCCGATCGCGGGGGTGAGCACGTCCACCAGCTCACCGATACCGATGGTGATGCCGACCGGGGCCGCACCGGCGAGTACGGCCATGACCGCGGTCAGGGTGGTCCGGGCCGGTGACACGGAGAAGGAGTATCCGACCAGGGCCGGGATCACCCACCGCTCGGCGGGGGGCGGCAGCCGGCTCGTGTCCGCGGTCACGCCTGCTCCTCGTCCCCGAGGTATCGGGCGATCGTGCCGCGGACCTTTGCGCTTGACATTTTTCCTCCTGGTCGACTGCGGGTGCTTCGTTCATCGGCCGCTCTCGGGGACCCGGCCCGGCGAGGCGACGAGTGTCCGCATGGTGATACTCGGGTCCGCCCCGCCGCGAGTGCAATGCATTAATCCGCAGGCACGGTCACCCCATCTCCGGTCTGCTGAGCGGCAGTTGTCGCATACTCCGCACGGAGCGTGCGCTTGAGCACCTTGCCGGTGACACCGACCGGGACCGATTTCATGTCCACCGCTCGGACATCGGCCAACGGCGGTTTACCGAGACCGTCGAGGATCTCGTTGACCCGGGCCAGCATTCCGTCGGTGCCGTGGCCGTCGCGGAGCTGGACCAGGGCGATGGCGCAGACCTCGCCGGCCCGCTCGGCCTCCACCACCACGCAGTCGTCGATCTCCGGGAGACGGGCCAGCAGGATCTCCTCCGTGAGGACCGAATAGACCATCCCGCCGGCGGTACGGATGGAGTCGGCCGCCCGGTCGACGTGGTAATACCGGTCCGCCTCGTCGCGGAAGACCAGGTCACCGGAGAGCCAGTAGCCGTTCAGCAGGCTGCGGTAGGTCTTGTCCGAGTCGTTCCAGTAGCCCGGGGTCACGGTCGGGCCCTTCACACCGAGCAGCCCGACCTCGCCCGCATCGGCCGGCGTACCGTCCGCCCGCAGGACGGCGACCTCGGCGAACGGCTGCGGAACTCCGAGACAGCGATGCGGCGCCACGACTCCAGGGATGGTGATCATGCCCAGCACCCCGCCCCAGCCGAGCTCCGACGAGCCGAAGCCGTCCACGAACATCGAGCCGGGCACCGGGTCGGCACCGGCCCAGTGCCTGCCCCGCTCCACCAGCCGGGCGACGTGCGCCTGGTGCGAGGCGTCGGCGACGCTCACCCAGCGCTCGACCAGGGCGAGATCGGCCGCATCGGTCTCCCGCAGCGCCAGCTCGGCGAGCGTCACCGCGAAGCCGACCACGATGGTCGCGCCGTAACGGCCCGCCGCTGCGGCCACCGCCCGGCCGCTGCGATCGGACATGAGCGCCAGGGGCACCCCGGAGAGCATCGCGAGCAGGGCGTAACCGATCGCCGACCCGTGCGACTGCGGCAGCGCGGACAGGATCAGCGACTCCGGGTGGTCCCGGAACCGGGTCAGATGCGCACGGATACCCACCATCATCTGCGCATGGGCCCAGATGACGGGCTTCGATGCGCCGGTGGTGCCCGAGGTGTGACAGATCAGGACGGGATCGCCCGGCGCGTGCCGGAACGCCGGCGGCACCGGCACGTCACCGGGCGGGACGGTGGCACCGATCGACGACACCCAGAAACGGTCGTCCTCCGGGCCACGAGCACCGGCGATCCGCGCCGATCTGACGTCGTCCGTCTGGAGGCCGACGGGTTCGGTCCTCCGGAGATAGGCCAGGACGGCGACGGGATCCATCTCGCCGTTGACCAGTACGGCGATCGCGCCCAGCCGGCTGAGCGCCAGGTAGTGGATCAGGTCGTCGGCGCTGTCCCGGAAGTAGATTCCGACCCGGTCCCTGGGCCCGACACCGCGTCCGGCGTACCAGGCGCTCCACGCGCCGACGAGGTCGGCCAGCTCCGCCAGGCTCAGCTGTTCACGCGGGACCCCCTGCGAGTCGCGTACGGGCAGCTCGGCGTGGAGATACGGAGCGTGGATGTCCGGGCTGACCCGCAACGCGACCTCGAGAGCGTTGCCTCCCCCCACCGTCGGGTCGGCGGCGATGGTATGGCGTACGCCGGACGGGACAAAGGTGGCCCCCACGGTGACGTCCTCCTCTTTCTCATCGGGCGCTGTCGCCTGCTGCGGCACCAGCTCGAGAAGCTGGTAGTCGACGCCGGGAGCGAGGTCTCCGGAGGCGCGCAGGACCGAGATCCGGTAGCCCGCCTCGGCAGCCAGCCGGCGCAGCGAGTCGTGGTCGCCGAGATCGCTGAAGCCGAGCAGTAGCCGGCCGCCGGCAGTCAGCCGGGCGCGCGCTCCGGAGAGATAGCGCTCATGCGCCCGGTAGCCGGGATCGAAGACCGCCTGCCGCAGCTGTTCGCGCTGCTCGTCGTGGACCCGTCGCGCCGGCGGCCCCTCACCGGCGCCGGGATCGATGAAGGGGGAGTTCCAGAAGATCAGGTCGAACCGGTCCTCCGGGCCGAGGCCGTCGAACATGTCACCGTGGTGCAACTCGACCCGGTCGGGCAGCCCGTGCCGGGCGGCGTTGAGCGCGGTGTTCGCGACGGCCGCGTCGCTGATGTCGGTGGCGGCGACTCTCGCGCAGCCCTTCGCCGCGGCCGTCACGGCGGTCACGCCGGACCCGCAGCCCACCTCCAGGAACGATCCACCGACCGGGAACGGGATCGACTCGGTGAAGAATCCGGTCGAGACGCAGTAGGTCGGAGCGAAGACTCCCGGCAGGAGGTCCCACTCCCGGTCGTGGAGCCGGAAGGTGGTCGGTTCGGTGACTTCGGCCGCGGTGCTGTTCACCAGCCAGGAACCCCGCACCACGGCGCCCTTCGACGGCCGGGATCCACCTGAGGCCATCACGACGCCCCTCCGTCCGCCGGCCTGTGTCCCGAGCGCACCAGGTCGGCCCGGGCGAAGGCCTTCGCGGGGTCAGGATCCATCTCGACCGTGATGCCTAGGACCCACTCCGCACTCGCGTCGGCCAGAAGCAGGCGCGCCAGCTCCAGGACCTCAGCGCGGGCGTCACCCGTCACCGCCACGCAGCTCATCGGGCCGGTCAGACGGTAGTCGCGGGCGATGTGGCCGAGGATGGCGGTCGGCACCACCTGGTAGAAGAGGATCGGGCTCACCCGGCCCTTGTTCACGTGCTCCACGGACAGCTCCAGGCTGGCGGTGTCGAAGCTGTGCGAGCCGAGGACGATCCCGACCCGGTCGCCGACGCCTTCGAGGAGGTGTCCGGCCCGCGGTTCGCCGACGCATGCGCGGACGGCGGCGTACACCAGGGGCGCGAAGTCCGAAGCGAAGAACCCGGCCAGGGGCGGCGCCTGTGGGCCGGCATGGACCTGGGCACCGGCTACGACCTCGACGTCCTGCGGCGACGTCGTCATGCCTGGGCCAGAAGGATCGCGGAGTTGACGCCGCCCACCGACGAGTTGAGGCTCAACGCGTAGGGCACCTCGGTCTTCTCCGGCACGCTGACATGCCGGAGCGGGTGGCGCGTGTCCGGCCGGCGCAGCGCGGCGGTCGGCGGCAGTACCGAGGAGCGCATCGCCAGCAGCGTGATGACCGCCTCCAGGGCGCCGCTGGCTTCCAGGGCGTGGCCCGTCGTGCTCTTCGTCCCGCTGACGAACACCTTCTCCGTGTGCGGGCCGAGCGCGGTGTGCAGACCGGCGGCCTCGGCCGCGTCGTTGAGCGCGGTGCCGGTGCCGTGGGCGTTGACGTAGGTGAGCTCGTCCGGGCCGACACCGGAGCGGTGGAGTGCCCGGGTGACCGCGGCGGCGACTCCGGCTCCTTCGGGGTGGGGCTGCGCCACGTGGTAGGCGTCGTCGGTCATGGCCCAGCCCGCCAGCCGGGCCAGGGGCCGGGCCCCGCGGGCGCGAAGGCTCTCCCCCGACTCCAGCAGCAGCATCGCGGCGCCGTCGCCGAGCAGGACGCCCTGACGGTCCTGGTCGAACGGGCGCAGCCGACCGTCTGCGGCCAGCGCGAGCGCGGCGTCGAAGAGGCTGAACGCCTGCCGGTCGACCAGGAACGCTCCGCCCGCGAGCGCCGCCGAGCTGACGCCGCTCCTGATCAGCTGCGCTCCGTGGATGATCGCGTTCGCCGCGGCACAGCACGCGTTGACGAACGTACGTCTCGGACGTCCAAGACCGAGCCGGTCGGCCACCCGTTCGGTGAGCTCGGCGGGCGACTCCGGCGCGACGGAGGGCGCTCGCAGTTTGGTCGCCAGGACGAGAGGAAGCGCCGCCGGGCCGGACCAGCCGGCCATGTCCATCGCCTGTACGGCGCAGGCGCTCGCCACGTCGACGGTCCCCAGGGCCGGTCCTGCGTCGTCCGTCTCCTGGTACGTGGCCGCCTGAACGGTGCGGCAACGGGAGACGTCGAAGCGGGTGACCGGGCGGAACGCCGGCGTACCCGAGAAGGCACCGTCGACGAGGGCCTCCGGCCCGAAGCCGAAAGCGCTGAACACGCCGAAGCCGCTGATGTAGATCTCTGCGGTCATTCGTGCCCGACCCCCAGGTTGCGGTTGACGAGGGCTTGCAGGGCGCTCATGGAGTCGACGCCGGCCGTCTCACCGCTGATTTTGACCACGATGCCGTGCCGCTCCTCCAGCAGGTGCTGGATCCAGATCGCCGTGTAGGAGTCGATGACGAGCAGGGTGTCGTCATCGGCGGACTCCGGCAGTTCGACGCCCTCACAGTCGGCCAGGATGTCCCGGATCTCGTCCCTGCTGATTCCCTGCGCCGGGGGCTGCTGTTCTCTGCTGGTGGTTCGGGGAGAGGAGCTGTGCTCGGTCACGGACAACCTTTCCGGTCGGTGTCTCGGGGAGTTTCTCCTGCAGGTAGTACCGCTTGGGGGCCCTCAGGGAGTTCAGCCGTTCCCGGCTCCAGGCCGCGAGCGCCCGGTCCGTGAGCCCGTTGCGGGCCGCCACATGGGCCTCGATCACGCTGCCGAACGTCACGACCGCGTGGGCGACATCGGGGTGCTGCTGGAGCACCTGCTCGATCTCCATCAGATCGATCTTGATACCGCCTATGGCGATCACGGAGTCCGCGCGGCCGAGGATGCTGACCGCGCCGCCCGTCCCGTCGATCGCCGCGCGGTCGAAGGTCCGCAGCCAGCCGTCGGCGAATCGGGCCACGCCGTCGTCGACGAGATAGGGCGTGCCGTCGAGGCGGACGTACAGCTCGCCGCCGGCCGCCCGGACGGTGATGCCCGGGGCGGGCCGGCCGACGGACGGGGCGGGGAGCCGGCCGGCGAGATCCGCGGTGACCACGCCGACCTCGGTCATGCCGTACACCTGGCCCAGCCGGCACCCGGTGGCCAGCCGGAACCGCTCGGCGACGGCCGGGCTGGTGATCAGCCCCGCGCTGGTGGCGACGCGCAGCCCCGGCAACGGGGGAAGGTCCGCCGTTCTCCCCAGCAGGTCGAAGTGCGTCGTGACACCGAAGATCGCCGTCGGCTCGAGCGCCACCGCCGCACGGGCGATGGCGCCCCCGTGCTGCGCGGAAGGAAGGAGGACGGGCAGGCCTGCCGCCAGCCCGTACAGGATCCCGCCGACCAGGCCCCAGGTGTGGACCGGCGAGCACAGCAGGAGCAGCCGGTCGTCCGTGCCCGGCATGTCTTCGACGGCGGCGTACCGGTCGATCTCCTCGTCCAGCGACGCCGCCGAGCGTCCCACCACCTTGGACTGCCCGGTCGACCCCGAGGTGAACTGCACGAGGCACACCTGCCCGGGAAGGGGGAACGCCCCGCCCGACGGCTCGACCTCCAGCTCGGACCGGCCGGTGAAGTGGGCCGGGCCGGCCGAGGCACGTACGTGGAACGCCGGTGGGCACAGCCGCGTCAGCGAGCCGGTCTCGGTCTCGGTCAGCCGGTGGTCCAGGAGCATCGCTCGGGCGTCCAGCCTCCAGATCGCCAGGAGCAGGGCGAACAAGGTGGCACCGGGGACGAGTTGCACCGCGACGCAGTCGCCCGGCCGGACACCGCGTGCCACGAGCAGGTCGAGACAGCGGCCGACCTCCTGGTGCAGTGCCCGCCGGTCGAAGGTCGCCGTCTCGTCGACCCACACCGGATCGTCCGAGCTCGACCCGCACAGGCGGTCGCTCAGCTCGCGTGCGGACGTCACGATGTCCCCCTCCGTTCCCCGCTCGTGGCGATCATGAAAGAGTCATCCCTTCCTTGGGCCGGGGAGCCGCCGGGCGTTCGAGTGCGGCACCGACGAGTTCTGCTACGGCTCGACGGTCGACCTTGCCGTTGGGATTGCAGGGAAACCGGCCGACGGTGAGCACGCGCCTGGGCACCATGTAGCCCGGCAGGCTGCGGACGAGTTCGGCGCGCAGAAGGGCCGGTTCACTGGCCGGGGCCAGGCAGACGGCGTACAGCCCCAGCGCGTCAGCGGTCTCGCGGACAGCGACGACGACGGCGTCCGTGACGCCGGTGAGGGACCGCAGCGCCGCCTCGATCTCGCCGAGCTCCACCCGGTAGCCGTTGATCTTCACCTGCTGGTCGGTCCGTCCGAGGAAGTGCAGGGTGCCGTCGTGTGCGGTCACCCGGTCCCCGGTGCGGTACCAGTGGTCCGGAGGGACCGCCGAGTCGCTCGGCGCGGGCGCGGGGTGGAACCGGCCGTGGTTCGCCTCCGGGTCCAGATAACCGTCGAAGCGCTGCGGGCCCCGGACGCACAGCTCACCGTCCGGAGCCGGGTGCCCCGATTCGTCGAGCACGGCGTACTCGAGCCCGGGATGGGGCAGGCCGATCGGCAGGACACCGTTGGGTGTGGCCGGCCAGTCGGCGGGATCGGGGGGCAGGGCGAAGTCGCTGCAGCTGATGGTGAGTTCGGTGGGCCCGTAGAGATTGGTCAGCGTGCCTCCGGGAGCGGCTGCCTTCCAGGCACGCGCCTGCTGCCAGGTGAGTGGCTCACCGCAGAAGAGGCTGTGCCGCAGTGACGGCATGCTGTCCGGCAGCAGCCTTCCGCCGGCTTGCGCCCTGCTGATCGCCGACGGCACCGAGAACCAGTGGGTGAGAGCGTTGTCAGCGATGAACCGGACCGGTCGCAACAGGTCGTTCCGGCTGGGCACGACCAGCGTGGCGCCCGCGGACCAGACCGCGAAGAGGTCGAACACGGACAGGTCGAAGGTCAGGTCGAAGCACTGTGAGCACCGGGCGCCGGGCTCGAGACCGTACCTGTTCCGGACCGTTTCGAGAAACGCGGAGGCGTTGCTCTGCCGGATCGGCACCCCCTTGGGCGTGCCCGTCGAGCCGGAGGTGAACAGCAGGTACGCCTCTGCCTCGGGGGCGTCGAGCAAGGGCGGCACCGGAGCCGGTGGCTCTCCCCGGGCCTGCGTCGGGTCCACGGCCAGCAGCCGGATCCCGTCGACCCGCGGTGGGTCCGGCCGCGGGCCGGCCAGCACCAGGCCGGCTCCGGAGGCCGCCAGCATGTACAGCGTCCGCGACTCCGGGAAGGCCGGGTTCAGCGGGACGACGGAGCTGCCGAGGCGCTGGACGGCGAGGTAACCCGCGTACGCGAGCACGCTTCGCTCCGCCAGGAGACCGATCCGCCGGGGAACGGTGTCCGACGACTGACGGATACGGGCCGCGAGGGACTCCGCCATCTCCGCGAGCTGCCGGTAGGTGAAACGCTCGCCGTCGATCTCGATGGCCGTCCGGGTGCCGTGGCGGGCGACCGCCGCCTCGAACCAGTGGTAGAGCATCATGGCGTCTCCCGGGGGGAGCTGGATTGACGGCCCGTCAGCCGCGGGTGGCCGGACGCCACGGGCTCAGCCATCGCTCGTCACCTTCGCCGTGTCACGTTCCGGGAAACACACCCCGAGCAGGGAGAGCAGAGGGGTGGCCTTGACCGCCGTCTCCTCGAACTCCGCGACCGGGTCGGACATGGCCACGATCGCGCCGCCTACCCCGTAGCTGATGCGACCGTGCTGTGCCACGAGAGTGCGGATGGCGATGCTCAGGTCGACGCTCCCGGACAGCGAGAAGTACCCGATCGCACCGGAGTAGATTCCGCGTGGTCCGTCCTCCAGCTGGTCGATGATCTCCATGGTCCGCAGCTTCGGCGCCCCGGTCATCGAACCGCCGGGAAAGGCCGCACGGACGCAGTCGACCGCGCTGCGATCGGGGCGCAGCCGGGCCGAGACGGTGCTGATCAGCTGATGGACGGTCGCATAGGTCTCCACGGCGAACAGCTCCGGGACGGCCACGGAACCGCTCGTCGCGACCTGGGCCAGGTCGTTGCGCAGCAGATCGACGATCATGAGGTTCTCGGCCTGGTCCTTCTCGCAGAAGGCCAGATCCTGCCGAAGCTCCTTGTCCTCCTCGGCCGAACGGCCGCGGGGGCGGGTGCCCTTGATCGGCCGCGCCTCCACGCGGCGCTCCCCGTCGACGCGCAGGAAGCGCTCGGGAGAGGTGCTCAGGACCGACAGGTCGCCCAGGCGCAGCAGTGCCGCGAACGGAGCCGCGTTGTCGCGGCGCAGCGAGGTGTAGGCGGACCACACGTCCATCGCGCATTCGACGTCGAGCATGTTGGTCAGGCAGATCTCATAGCTCTCGCCGGTGGCGATTGCGCGTTGGCAGGACTCGATGAGCTCCAGGTAGGCGCCGCGGTCGTGGCGCAGCGACAAGGGTGCCTCGGCCTGCTCCTGTTCCGCCGTCGAGGAGCGAGGAGCGTCGGAAATGGCCCCGATGCGAGCCCGGGTGGCCGAGAGCCAGCTCCGCGCCGGCGCCTCGTCCCCCGTGTGCAGGGCGAGCAGGTAGGTCGTGGAGGTCGTGTGGTCGAAGACCACACACCGGTCCGCGAACAGCAGCGACGCGTCCGGGTGCTCGGAGCGGTGGCGCAGACGGCCGCCGCACTGGGCCTTGAGCTCGTAGCCCAGATAGCCGACCCAGCCGCCGCGGAAGTCGAAAGGCAGCTCCCGGCCGCCGACGACCTCGGCGGTGCGCAGGCGGTCGTCCAGCCAGTCCAGCAGCGGCCGGACCTCGGTGTGGGTGCGCTGTCCCGAGCGTACGGTGACCGTGCCGTCGGCGACGTCGGCCGTGACCACCTCCGAGAGGGGGCCCTCGGCCGCTCCCATCACCGAGAAGCGGCCCAGACGCGGGTCGGGACGGCTGCTGTCCAGCCAGAACGCGAAGGAGCGGTCGAGGAAGAGTTCCTCGTAGACCTGCTCCGCGTCACGCTTCGTGGGGAACTCCTCGACCAACAGGCTGTACGTCACCCGTCTCTTGGCGTCCGAGCTGCCCGGAGGCGTCTCCTGTGGGCGCCCCGGGCGGACCCGCCGCCCGTGTCGCAGGTTCCATTCCCCGCTCAGCTCCGCGAAGTTGGCCAGCAGGCGGTGCCCGTGCTCCGTCGCGATGGACTCGGGATGGAACTGCACCCCCCACTGGGGGCGGTGGCGGTGCCGCAGCGCCATCAGTACCCCGTCGGGCGTCCGGGCGAGCGCCTCGAGTTCGTCCGAGAGGCTGTCGACCGCCCACGAGTGGTAGCGCACGACCTCCTGCGGCGACGGGATGCCCGCGAACAGGCCCGTGCCGTCGTGGAGGACGGGGGACTTCCGCCCGTGCCGGGGCTCCGGGGCCAGGGCTATCGACCCGCCGCCGAGCGTCGCGATGCCCTGGTGTCCGAGACAGACGCCGAGCAGCGGGATACGGCCCGTCGAGATGACGTCGCGGCACACGCCGAAGTCGGCCGGCACACCCGGTGTTCCCGGGCCTGGGGAGATGACGACGTTGTCGAACCCGTCGAGGTGCTCCGCACGCCACCCCGGCTCGTCGTTACGGATGACGGTGGGCTCGGTTCCGTTGATCTCCCCGAGGTAGTGCGCCAGGTTGTAGGAGAAGGAATCGTAGTTGTCGATGAGCAGAGTTCTCACACACGCCCCCTCGAACGATTCCGAGCGATGTCCAGGACGGCTGCGGTGTGCTTCAGATCCTGCTCCTCCGCCGGGGTGTCCAGGATGAAGGTGGTGTAGCCGAGTTCGACGTAGCGTCCGATCTCGCGTCCGACCGTGTCGTAGTCGCCGACGAAGTACGGGCAGAAGGTCCTGTAGTTCTTGAACGGCCGCATCCAGTACGTGCCGTCCTGCTCGGCCGCCTTCGACAGCTGCTGGTGCCACTGCGAATCGGAACGTGACATGGCGAGCCGGTGGCTGACCCGTCCGGCCCGGTTCTCCGGGAAGCGCGCGAGGGCCACGTCCCAGGCCTCGGCCGACGTCGGGCGGGCGATCACTCCGATCCGCAGGCCCTGGGTGACCGAGGGATCCGCGGGGGCCTGCATCTCCGGTTGCTCCGGGTAGACGATGCCCGTCGCCGAGAGGGCGCGGGCGGCGGCCATCCCGGCCGGGGAGGAGCCCGACACCAGGAACCGGGGGCCCAGTTCCGCCGGCGGCACAGTCTCCAGGCGGAGTCCGGCCACGGAGTAGTAGGCGCCGTCGAAGGTCACCGGTTCCGGGGAGGTGAGCAGCCGCTTCATGATCGACGCGTACTCGACGGCACGGTCGTAGCGGGCGTCGTGGGGCAGGGCCTCGCCCATCGCCTCCAGATCTCCCGTGAACCCGCCGGCGACGATGTTCAGATGGACCCGGCGCCGGTACAGGAAGGCCAGACCGGCGACCAGCTTCGCTGCGGTGAACGGGTGCATGTACGCCGGCTGCACGGCAACCAGCGGAGCGAGCCGCGTGGTCGCCTGGATGATGGTCTGTGCGACCAGCCAGGGGTCCACGGAGCGGTTGTCGGTGTAGACCAGAACCCCTTCGTAGCCGGCGCGGTCGCTCCAGCGAGCCACCTCCCGTACCGACTCCAGATAGGCCGGGCCGTGCTCCCGCGCCGAGGCCGGGCAGGTTCCGAAGAGAGTGATGTCGCTGCGGGGCTCACTCATGAGGCCGCCCCTCGGCGTGACCGGCCGCGCTCACCGCGCCGCCGGCCAGCGGCTTGCGGCGGGTGAGCAAGGACACCCGCGCGGGACTTCCGGCGTCCTGGACGAGGTCGATCCAGTCCTCGGCGACGCGGAAGACAGCCGAGTTCAGAACCTGGGCGGTCGAGACCTCGAAGGGTGCCAGCACCTCCCACCGCTCCAGACTGATGATCATGTAGGGATCGAAGGCGGTCCAGACTCCGTCGAGCCGGATCTCGGGCCAGAAATGGGGCAGCGAGTAAGGGCTGGACAGCAGCAGCCCGAAGCTGCGCCGGGCTTCCCATCCGTCCTCGGCCGCCCGCTGGACCAGGTAGCGGCCGGCCAGTTCACAGTTGGCGAGCGAGGTCTCCGCCAGGAAGGAGAGATCGCCGTACAGGGCGAGGGGCAGGATGTGGAAGCGGAACTCGGACGCCTCCGCGAAGAGCCGCCGCAGTTCCTGAGGAGCCTCCCCGGTGCGCCCGGTGGCTCCGACCTCTCGGCGCAGCGTGAAACGGTCCGAGGTGTCCCTGTCCGCACCGAGGGCGAGCACCTCCGCGGGCAGACGGAAGTCGCACCGATGGCCAGGCACGGCGGAACCGCACTCCGCGGAGACCTCGACCTCGTAGCGGACGGGACGCTCGTCCACCACCGCACGGAAGATCTGTGGCCACCTCCGCATGGCGAGGTAGCGGGGCGACGGCAGACGCAGGGCGAGAGAGACGTTCGCCAGGTCGAGCTCGTCGAAGTACCTCTCCCTGCCCGACGAGCGGTGGGGGAACCCGAGATCGAGCAGCTCGGACAGGACCGGGGCACCGATCCCGTAGATCCTCCGTGCGGTCGATGTGTCCTGGTCGAGAACCCGGTGCCGGTCGGGGACCAGCCGCACCCTTTCCACGACGGCCCGGAGCGGTTCAGCGTTCATCCGGCACCTCCAGGAGGCCGGAGACGACGTTCCAGAGGGCACCCGGTGAGGAGAAGATCTCGAAGGTGATGATCTCGTCGGGGATCGTCACTCCGAAGGCCTCCTCGATCGTCACCAGGAGGCGGACGACGGTGAGCGAGTCGATGCCGAACACCGCCAGGTCGCTGTCCTCCTGGAGCGGCTCCTCCGGGCCGATCAAGCCGTCCAGGCATTCCCGCAGTACGGCCTCGAACTCGGGGTTCAGGCCGAGCACACCATCGTCGGCCATCACAACGTGATGGCTCCCGCCGTCAGAGACGGCGCCCCCGTGCTGCACGTGGTTCCCCCTTGGAAGTGCGAAAGGCTGCTGTACGCGGTCGCTTGTACGTCCGGTGGCCCGGTCGCCACAGCTCTCGACCGGCCGTCAGTCCGCTGCGGCGAAGCGTTCCGGGCTGATTTCAGCGAGGTATCTGTGCACGGACCGTGCCGATTTCAGCGTCTGCATGACATCGCTGTCCGGCAGCTCCAGGTCGAAGCCGAAGCGTTCTTCGAGCAGATGCTGGAGCCAGACGAAGCTGAAGGAGTCGATGACTATTTCCGTGTCGTACTCAATTGGACCCTCGGCCGCCTGAAGGGCCGTGCATTCGGCGATGATCGCGGTCATTTCGTCGCCCGTCACCATTACGTCCCCACGCCCCCGTCGTCGCATTGAACCGTCGCTGGACCACGACGTTCAGCTGTGCGTCAACCCGGTCATTCCGGAATGACCGCATTCGATCTCAGACCGCGTCGGCGGGTCTCAGACCGGTGAACAACATGCTCGGTCGGCGAAGTTCGAGCGCCGCCACGAAACCGCCGAGGTCAAACATCAGGTCGACCGATGCGCACGCGATGCACTCGGCGGCGGCCCCACGGGACCTGTCGTCCCCTCGCAGCCGATGGGCACGCATGCCCACCAGGAGGCCGAGGCACGCGGGCACCGCGAGCAGGCTTCGGCCGCCGGTGCGGGGCGCCAGTGCCATGCCGACCGCGGTGGCCGCCGTCCCGACGGTGAAGGCGTTCACCACAGGCCGACGGTGGCGGGGGTGGACGCTGCATACCCACTGTTCGGAGCGACCGTAGCTGTAGAGCCGGCGGCCCGCCGTGGCGAAGGAGCCAGTGATGCCGTGGTCGTGAACGGCGACCGCCTGGGGGTCGCACAGAAGCGTGTAGCCGGCGTCGGTCATCCTGATGCCGAGGTCGCAGTCCTCGCCGCCCACGACATCGAGGCTCTCCGAGGGGAAGCCACCGACCTCCTCGAACACCTTCCGGCGCACCGCGAGGTTCGTCGCTGTCGTCCAGATGACCTTCGCGCACCGCTCGGGGCGTTCCATGTCGTCGTTGATCAGCTTCGACCAGCGCATGATCCTGTTCGCCGGTGTCGGACCGCGCTCCACGAAGGTAGGACCCGTGACGCCCCCGACGGACGTGCCGGCGCTCCGCAGGGTCTTGACGTGATGTTCCAGGATGTCCGGTGACACCCGGCAGTCGGAGTCCGTGAACAGGATCAGGTCGTATGTGGCCCGTTCGACGCCCAGGTTGCGCTTGGCGCCGACGTGGGCGGGACCGGTCACGTAACGGGCGCCGAACTCGCGGCAGTTCGCCTGATGAGCGGCGGCGTCGGCCGGCTCCGAGTCATCGACGACGATGACCTCGGCGGGCTCGGGACTGCGGTCCACGGCAGCGCGGAGTGAGGCCAGTTGCGCACGCATCAGCGCTACGCGGCCCTTGACCGGGACGACGACGGACAGCCCGTGTTGCGGTACTACCGTGGACACACACCCTCCTGGGGCAGATGAGATCCGGACGGCCGGTCCAGCGGCATCTCGTCGGAGACCGCGGGGCATTCCATCGACTCGCCGCCGATGGTTCGAGAAGTCGTCATATACGAGCGGTTAACCGTCGACCGTCGTGACCGACAGCCGGTGCATCTTCTCCGCCGAGATCGAGGGCTATGGCCCCGAAAAGGCCCGGCCCAAAACATCACTCACCGTGGGACCCCCGTCCTCCACAAAGCGCCGTCCTGATACGTGCGCACAGCAACAATGCCGTACGCGACGAACCGTCCGAACCATCGCCGATCTTGTTTCTTCATACGCGATCGAGCGACTACCCGAGAATAGTAACGGAGCCGGGGAATCCCGTAAACCCTGCCTCGACTTGACGCCTGCCGATTCAAAGACCGAAGCCGTATCAGTAATTTCTCGAACAGAACTCCGACAGAACAGATATCCGGGGGTCACCTGACCACGGTGGGTGTGGTGGAATGCCGTCATGATCGAGCTTGATGGGCGTCCCGCCACAGCCGAAGATCTCGCCGGACTGGCTCTGTGCAACTACGGCCACTTCACCACGATGCTGGTGAGCGAAGGCCGCGCACGCGGACTCTCCCTCCATCTGGGCAGGCTGGCCGGCGACTGCCGGGCCCTGTTCGACGCCGAGCTGGACCTCGACCGGGTACGCGAGCTCGTACGCCGCGCCCGGGACGACGCACCTCGGATGGTCCGGGTGACCGTCTACGCACCGGAGTTGGAGCTCGCCCGGCCGGGTGCGGACCAGGAGCCGCACATCCTCGTCACGACCCGGCCGACGGCCTCGCGGCGCCTGCCGCCGCTGCGGCTGTGCTCCGTCACTCATCGGCGGGATGTTCCCGGGGCGAAGCACGTCGGCCTGTTCGAGACGATCCGCCGGCGGCGGATCGCCCAGCGAGCAGGATTCGACGACGCGCTGTTCGTGGACGAACGCTCACGCATCCTTGAGGGTGCGACCTGGAACATCGGCTTCCATGACGGCACCCGGCTGGTGTGGCCGACCGGTGATCAGCTGCCCGGCGTCACGATGGAGCTGGTGAAGTCCCTCGGCGTCGCGAACTCGTCCGAACGCGAGCTGGACCTCGCGGCGGCGGCCGGCTATCCGATCGCCTTTGCCACGAACGCCGCCGTCGGGGTGCGCGTCATCGAATCCATCGACGAGATCCGGTTCGACGCAGAGGCCGCCCCACTCGAAGACCTGATCCGTCGGTATCTGGCCATGCCCGGCGAACAGGTTTGAGAGGACTGTCCCGCGACCCACACACTGGCGGGAACGAACAGGCCGAAGCTGTCTCGGCTCGAACTGCCGGGAATCCGATAGGCGTCACCCAGACAGCCCTTGTTCGCGAACATCGCCGCACTCGCGGTGTGCGTATTGATTGCCGAGCGAGCACGACCGTTCCAGCCGTGTTCGTCGAGATCGACACACACACCGCCGGCCGAGGGCGAGCTGATGGTGAGACGGTCGCCCGTGAGACCTTCACCCGAGAAGAGACAGAGGGTGGCGGCGGTGGAACACTCGACAGCTCTTTCCCCGGCCGGTGCCGCAGTGGCCGGCGCCGCTACGGACACCGGAATCGCGGCCAGCCCGACAGCAATCGCCATACGCACCGGTCCGGATAAACGCGAAGGCCCGAGGATTCGGAGCACGGCGGAAACACAGCTCTTCCTGGACATGATTCTCCCCGGTATTTTCGCCCACGAATCGGCGCGCTGATTCGGCCGCTCAGACAATAGCCGAGGCGACACCGGATCACGCTGCACCCAAGGGCTGTCCCGTGACGGCCGGGCAGGGAACAGCGATCGGCCTCCCGGCAGGTGTGCAACTGCGTCAGCTCCGCGGTTGCACAGCTTCGGGCTGCTCCTTCGCGACCTTGTCGAGCGCGTCCTCCAGGTCCCGCCACTCCTGGGCGTAGGCGCGGACGACGCCCAGAACGACCGGGACGCAGTGAGCCGGGATCGCCTCGAGCACATCGGGGCTCAGTATCCGTGCGGGCCTCTGGTGCAGGAGTCGCAGGAGGCCGCGTCCGTTCGCCTGGTACTTCAAGGAGGGGTCCTGCCGCAGATTCGCCAGCGCCGTGTCCACGTTCACGGACGCGGGAGCGGACGGAGCTTCCTGTGCGGGTACGGGCGACGGACCCGGCACCCGGGCGGTGCATACACGTGTCAGGGCTGCCGACGCCGGGGGGCCGGACGGCGTCTTCTCCATGTCGCCACGGATTCTCCGCACCGTTCCGGGAGAGATGCCGGCCTGGCGTGCGATCTCCCGCAGGGATGCCTCGGGCCTCGCCGTGATGAGTTCTCTGGCAGCGCTGCGCCGCGCGGCGCTGTCCAACGGTCTGGCCCGCCCGTCGAGGCCGATCCGCACCTGCGACCCCGGGGCGTCCGACGCCGTCCTGTCGCGTAACTGACTGACCGTCTTGCCTGACAGACCCGACGCCCTGCCCACAGCACGGTCCGACCACTCCGGGTAGAGCGCCATGACCTGCCGGGCCGCGAATCTGCGGTCCGACAAGGTGAGCGGGAGGCCGTGGGCGATGTTGGCTTCCACACCGTACAGAAATGCCTCGGCGTCGCTCATGTCGACCAGTCGGACTTCGATTTCTTTGCGCCCACACGCAAGAGCAGCACTCAGCCTGTGCATACCGTCAATGACGCGCATGGTCTTGCGCTGAACGACGATCGGCGGCAGTTCTTCATCGCAGTCGGTGAGAACTCTGACGTGATCCTGATCGATTCCACCGGCTCGGACATGCTCTCCCGGGCAAAGCTCCATGATCGGCATCATGGTCACCGGCGCCACCGCCATGAGCGTCAAGATTCGGCCACCCTCGCTTGCCAAGACTCCACCCTCCCTGCAAGCCGCTCCGAGGTCTGCAAATTCGCTCCCACCCAGCTTCATGTCCCCCCCTGAAACGAAACCGGAGTGCTCACGATCCGGCCATCACGCGTTCGGTCCGGCTACTACGGGAGCGCTCCCATAAGCAAACAACCTGTCGGATGCTAGCCCTTCGGCCATCGCATGAGAAGAGATGTGGACATGATTGGGACGGTTGGCGGAAAGGGCCAGGTCGCGGCCGCTACGCAGCCCGCCGGAAGGTATCGAAAGCCTCGAAGTCACGGGTGGGACGAGGGTTCTCAGCACTCCGGAGGGGCTCTCCGGCTACCGGTTTCACCGTCGGCCGCTGCGAACCGATCCGTACCCTCACGCCCCACATCTCGGCCGCGCCGGACGTCGTCACATCGTCGGCGCACCCGCGGCTTCGCAGTGCCGAATGCGACCCTTGACCGGTCGTTCAGTCGCGAGTTAACTAAGTGGGCGCTTCCTCGCTCCATTCCACTTGACGAGCGTGCACCAGCCACCCGGCATGAACGCGATCCCCATGCATTCGTCGGCATCCGACCGACGAGCCGAGTATTCCCGCCTGCCCAGAATCCACCTGCCTCCTTCTCGTCCGTCCGCATCGAACAGGGGTTCCCGTTGGCAGTCATGGCCGCATCGGAAATGAAATGCGTCATACCTGCGGCCGGTTATGGCACGCGCTTCCTTCCGGCTACCAAGGCCATACCGAAGGAGTTGATGCCTCTCGTCGACAAGCCCGTCGCCCAGCACGTGCTGGAAGAGGCGGCCGCTGCCGGACTACGCCAGGCGCTCATGGTCGTCGGGCGTCACAAGCAGGCACTTCTGGACCACTTCGACCGGTCGTTCGAGTTGGAGCAGCACCTGATTCGATCGGGCAACGACTCGGCGTTGGCGAAGTCACTCGCCTGTTCCGGTCTGGCGGAACTCCACTACATGCGGCAGGGAGAGACCCGGGGCGTGGGTCATGCCGTCCTGTGCGCTCGTTCGTACGTGGGCGATCAGCCGTTCGCAGTCCTGCTTCCCGACGAGGTCATGGATCCGCAGGCCCGTCTGCTGGAACGAATGATGGCTGTTCGGCGGGACATGGGCGGCAGCATCGTGGCCCTCACCAGGGTGGATCCGTCCGAGATCCATCTCTATGGTTCCGCCCGGGTGGAGCCGACCGCCGAAAAGGATGTCGTGCGGATCACGGGTCTGATCGAGAAGCCCGAGACCGATGAAGCACCCAGCGATCTCGCAGTGGTGGGGCGGTTCATCCTGGACCCTCATATCTTCGGGGAATTGGCGCACACTCCCCCCGGACATGGTGGAGAGCTGCAGCTCACCGATGCTCTTGACACCATGGCCTGCCAGGATTCCGATGGCGGGCCCGTCCATGGTGTCATTCTTTCGGGCCGCCGCCATGACACCGGAAACCCGGACGGCTATCTTCGCGCGACCGTTGAACTCGCCTGCGCCCACACGGAAATCGGCCCGCAGTTCAGGTCGTGGTTGCGTACGTACGTCGCGGACCGCTGCCGCGAGGAGGACTGACCGAAGGCCATGTTTCGAACGCTGCTCACCGTGCTCAGCATCAGAGGAAATTCGCCGGAACCATCATCGATCGGAGATGTCTGATCTCAATGCGCAACATACCTGTCTTCACGGTACTCGAGGACCGCTCTCTCTTCGAGGAGCCGGTCGAGATCGCGGCCGTTCTCGACTTCTTCCGCCGCTCGGACGGGTCGCCGGACGCTGTTCGTTGTGCGTTACTCCTTGCCGAGGGCGAAGATGCGGGCAGGGACCGGCTCGATGAGGTGTTCGGCCACCCGGCAGCCGGGGAATCCGTCTCCTCCGGGCGCCTGGCAGGGGCTGTGGTGGAGGAAGTCGCCTCCTGGAACATCGAGCTGACCGGTGCCGAAGCAGTGACGGTCCTGCTCGTACTGGCCGGCGTCTCCACTGTCTTCGCGTACGCGGGAACGTCCGAACTCTCGCTGTGCGACGCCGTGACAGGGGCCGACGGCATCGAGCTCATCAACGGCCGCGGCGACAAGGAATCGGCGTTCATGGCAGCCGGCGCCTCGCTCCTGGAGGCGAACCGAGGAGTGGCGCTCCTGCACGGTGCCCGGGGGCTGACCAATGCCATGGGCGCGGTGGCGGACGCCCGGAGGAGTGAGGCCGGGACACTGTGCGTCGTGGGGCTGCCCTCATCGAGTTCCGCCCGCTTTCTTCCACCGCACGGCGAGGCGGACCTGCTGGCAGGTCTGAGCGGCCTCGTCGACTGGGTGTGGGAGGCTCCGGCCGTCCCGGCAGATCACGCACAACGCCTCGAAGCGGCCCGGCACTTCATCCACAAGCTGCGGCAGGCCCTCTCCGCCTCTTCCCTGCCACCGTGCCGGCCTGCTCTGTTCGGCGTCCCGCAGGACGTTCTCGAGAAGCCATGGATCCCGCTCGGCCTGATCTGTTCCGGGGCAGCGGCCGCGGAGGCCGCCGAGAGCGGTCAGGCAGCTCTGGAACTGGCCCTGGAGGAGATCCTGACGGCTGAGAAGCCGGTGTTCCTGATCGACGACTACGCCTTGTCGTACCCGGGGATCCGGGAAGCGCTGGACCACATCAGCCGGCGTCTCGGGGCGCCGGTGCTACAGGTGCGTTACCGCCGCGGACCCATGCTGTTCGAGCGGCTCAGGCAGGACGAGGTGGAGAACTTCGTGGGTTGGCTGAACCCGTTCGCCACACCCCACAGCGATCTGCTGGAAGCGTGCGACCTGCTGGTGACCGTGGAGGACCGCAACATCTACGAACGGGTCGTGGGCAGACTTCCCGCCTGTCGCAAGATAGCGGTCAACACCGACCCGCAGAAGGTCATCAAGAACGAATACCTCGAAGAGAAGGACCTGTTGCTCGTCGGGGAACCTGCCGGGCTTCTCAACGATCTCACCACTCGGCTCGAGCGCCGGGAGACCGCCCGCTCACCGTGGTTCGGCCCTGAGGCCCGGAACCCGGAGGGATCCGACTCCGAACCGGGGCATCTCCGGGCGCGGAACGACCGGCGCCCCGTGGTGGAGTCCCTCGCACAGGTGCTGGCCGGCTGGAGCCGCCCCGTGCTGGTGGACGACAGCCAGATGTTCGGCGGCCTGATCGCCGAGCACTACGACCTGCTGCCGGGGAACCTCAGAGTCTTCGGAGGGCACGGCGCTTTCGTGGGCAGCGGACTGTCGTACGCGACAGGGCTGGCCATCGCCGATCGCAGCGCGCGGGTGATGTGCACGCTGGGCGACCAGGCATTCACCAACTCGTTCCAGGGCCTCGTCTCAGCCATGGAACAGAAGGCCCGTGTCCTCTACGTCGTCTGCAACAACGGTGAATCCGTCTCTCTGCAGAAGCAGGGGCGTACCTCGCTCGGAACGGTGGAGCGGCCCTACCTCTCGAACGTTCCCGGTCTCCGGTACCAGGCCATCGCCCAGGCGCTGAACATCCCCTGCATGCGTGTTCCGGTTCCCGTCGGCGGTCCCGCGGACGAGGTCGGGGACTCCGTGCGCCAGTTCTCCGCCGCCCTCGCCTACGCCGCCGCTGTCGACGGCCCGAGCATGGTGGAACTCGTCCTTCCGTCCGCCCCAGAGGCGTGGTCGGGGATCTGGCTCACCAAGGGGCTCGAAAGTACGGATTCCGGAGGCCCCGCCCCGGTTCCCGTCCTTTCCCGGTGACACCGATGGGAATGAGCACGGTATCCGCCACGGCCACGGGACGGCCCCGACAGGCACGCATGGGCCTGATCGTCGTCTATTTCGTGAACGGGGCGCTGTTCGGCAACTGGGCATCCCGCATTCCGGCGGTCAAGGAACACGTGGGTGCGGGGACGAGTGAGCTCGGCCTGTCGCTGCTCGGCCTCGCGCTCGGCGCCTTGGTGTCCAAACAGATCGCAGGGCAGGCGGTGGCCAGGTTCGGGAGTGCGCCCGTGGCCCGCGCAGGCATCCTGTCGAGCTGTCCGGCCCTGATGCTTCCGGCCTTCGCCGACGACGCGGTCACCCTGGGTCTGAGCCTCATCGGGTTCGGAGTCGCACTCGGTGTGGTCGACGTGGGAATGAACGCTCACGGTGTGACCCTCGAGAAGGAACTCGGCCGTCCCGTCCTGTCCTCACTGCACGCTTCGTACAGCGCGGGCGCGCTCCTCGGGGCCGTGGCCGGCGGCGCCCTCGCGGGCCGAGGCCTCAGCCCGCTCGTGCACTTCGCGCTCGTCGCGGTCGTGACGGGGGCCGCCGCCGCTGTCGCGGCCTCGTGGCTCCTGTCCGGCAGGCTTGACTCCGTCCCACGGACGTCTTCGAAGCGCCGCTGGGTCGCGCTGCCCCGGAGCGGCCGGCTTCCCCTGCTGCTGCTCTCCTTCGCCGGCCTGTGCGGAATGGCCGTCGAGGGTGTCACCGCGGACTGGGGCGCCGTCCATCTGCGTGAGGACCTCGGGCAGAGCACGAGTGTCGCCGCACTGGGATATGCGGCCTACTCGGTGTTCATGGCGACGGGCCGCCTGTTCGGTGACAGGGCGACTGCCCGGTGGGGCAGCATGCGGGTCGTCATGTGGTCGGTGACCCCGGCCGCCGCGATCTTCGCTCTCACACTGACGACCGGGAACGCCGCCTTCACCCTGTTCGGTTTCGCCTGCCTCGGCCTGGGCCTGTCCGTCAACATCCCCGTGATCTTCTCCATGGCGGGCAAGCTGGGCGGCGACCGCGCCGGACCGGCGATCACCCTGGTCTCCAGCATCAGCGGCACCGGATTCTTCGTGGGCCCGCCGGCCGTCGGGTTCCTGGCCGAGGCCACCGGTCTGTCCACGGCGCTGAGCACCGTGAGTCTCCTCGCCATCACATCCCCGGTCCTCCTGTACGTCATCAGGAGATCGCAGCAGGCGGACTCGGCGGTCCCGTCCCCACCGGTCCCGTCCTCGTGAACACCCTTCGTCAAGCCTCGAACAGGGAGAGAAGAATGCCCGGTCTGATACCCACCGAGCCCGACGTGCTGGCAACCGCGGTGGCAGACAGCCTTGTCGTCGCCGTGGACTCGGACTCCCGCCGCTCCTGCCTCTTCTACTGGGAGAACGCCCAGCCCTGGCTGAGGGCGGTCGTCGACGCGGTCAGGGACAACGAGGACGAGGAGATCAGGACTCTGGGACGGAGTCTGCTCGACAGTCCGACGAACCCCGCGCACCACCGGTCCCTGAGGTCGGCGCTCGTGGCACGTGGAGCCGGCGACCCGTCGGTGGCCTCTCTCTTCACGTCCGCGTGGGCCGCGGAGTGCAACAACCGGCTCGGATACCACCTGGGTGAGAAGTACGAGGACGGCACCGACTCGGTCCCTCTGAAAGCACTGCGCGATCTGTCTCCGTCGACTTCGCCGGTCGGCCGGACGGACGCCGAGGTGGTCGTCGTCATTCCGTTCCGGGACCGGGACACCGGCGGCATGCGTCTGCGCAACCTCCTGGCGTGCCTGCTCTCACTCGCAGACCAGTCCTATCCCCGTGACCGCTACCAGGTCGTGGTGGTGGAGACCGACGACAAGCCGCGCTGGCGTGAGGTCCTCGAACCGTATGTCGACCATCACATCTTCGCCCCGAAGGCCGCCTCGTTCAACAAGTCGTGGGCCGTCAACGTGGGAGTGCTCAATGCTCCGGGGCACGCCGAGGCGATCTGCATCCTCGACGCCGACGTCCTCGCGGACCGTGACTTCATCGCGCGCAACGCGGCCCGCTTCACACGCCCGGGGACGAGCGGCCATCTCACGTACCGGAACATGCTGAGCCTCAGTGAGCACGCGACGTCGAAAGCCATCGAGCAGAGGCTCTTCCAGGGTGAGGAGCAGGCCGACCCGGCGCTGCTGCGCGGGTTCGAGCTCCGCCGGCCGCCGGGTTGCTGCCTGTGGGTGCGGCGCAGCGCGTTCGACCTGATCTCCGGGATGGACGAGCGCTACGAGGGCTGGGGTGGCGAGGACAACGACTTCGCCTACCGGATGGACTTCAACTCCGCGTTCGACAGCTACGAGGACGTGCTCCTGCACATGGCGCACCCGCCGGCGTCGATCCTTCAGGAGGACGGTGAGCTGGTCAACTCGCACATTCCCGGCCTGAGCTGGCGTCCGACCGAGCCGATCGGAGCCATCGACCGATTCGCGGCGGAGGAGCCGGCCCATGACCGGCCCTGAGTGGGCGGAGGCAGCTGACCCTGTCCGTACCCGGGTCCTCGTCATCACCGGGCTGTCCGGAGCCGGACGCAGCCAGGCCGCCGACCACCTGGAGAGTCTGGGCTGGCTGGCCATCCACAACCTGCCGCCGGGTATCGTCCCCGACGTCACCCGGCTGGTCACCTCCGCTGCCTCGTCAGCGGATCGCGTGGCTCTCTCGGTGGGGGCCGGGTCCTCCGTCGAGGACTTCCTCACGATGCTGGCCTGGCTCCGTTCGGCACCGTACGAATCCCGCGTGGTGTTCCTGGACGCGACCACCGAGATTCTGGTGCGCCGGTTCGACGAGACCCGTCGCAGCCATCCGCTCTCGTCCGGCAGCGACCAGCAGCACCTGATGGCGGCGATCGAGGACGAACGACGCCTGCTGGCGCGGGCGAAGGGAGAGGCAGACGTCGTACTCGACACGTCGGCGCTCAGCACCCACGAACTGCGGCGGCGCATCGGGCTGATGTTCGCCGGGACACATGCCGGCTCCGGCGCACAGCTGACCCTCATGTCGTTCGGCTACAAGCACGGGCTGCCGCTGGACGCGGATCTGGTCCTCGACTGCCGGTTCCTGCCGAATCCGCACTGGGTCGAGCACCTCCGGCCGCAGACGGGCCTGGAGCAGGAGGTCGGCGACTACGTACTGGGCCGGCCGGGAGCGGACGACTTCCTGACGGACCTGGTCGGCCTCCTGGACCGTCTGCTGCCCCGGTACGCCTCGGAGGGCCGCGCGTATCTGACCATCTCCCTCGGCTGCACCGGAGGCAGACACCGTTCGGTGGCCATGACGGAGGAGCTCGCGTCCCGTCTGCGCGCCATGGACGTCCGGCTGAGCGTTCTCCACAGGGACGTGGAGAAGTGACGGCCGGGGAGCGGAGGCCCGGGACGCCGAGAGTCGTGGTGATCGGTGGTGGCCGCGGGCTGTCCTCGACGGTCCGGGCGGCACGCAGATACGCCGGCCACACCACCGCTGTCGTCACGACCGCCGACGACAGCGGGTCGACGGGGAGGCTCCGCACCTCCATGTCCATTCCGGCGCCGGGGGACATCAGACGGTGCCTCCTCGCGATGGCGGGCATGGAGGACGACCCGATAGGCAAAGCCTTCGAGTACCGCTTCCCGGGCACCGACCTCGACGGACACGCCCTCGGCAACCTGGTGCTGGCAGGTCTCACCACGGTCAAGGGAGACTTCACGGAAGCGGTCGCGGAGCTCGCCGGCCTTCTCGGCATCCAGCCGGGCGTCGCTCAGGTGCTGCCGGCCACGACCGGCCCCGTGGACCTGCGGGCGACAACCGTCGACGGGCATGAGGTCTTCGGCCAGTACGCCATATCGCAGACCGCAGGCCTGCACCGCGTTTCCTTGCATCCGGCCGGCTGCAAGGCCCCGGCCGGGGTCGTGGACGCGATCCTGGGAGCGGACCAGGTCGTGATGGGGCCGGGGTCGGTCTACACCTCGGTGCTGGCCGCCGCGCTGGTGCAGGACGTGTTCGCCGCCCTCAACACGACCACAGCGCAGAAGCTGTACGTGTGCAACCTCGAACCCGAACAGGCCGAGACCACGGGTTACGACGTCGCGGCCCATGTGGCCGCGCTCATGGACCACGGTGTGAAGCCGGACCTCGTCCTGGTCAACAGCCCAGGCGCGCTCCCGCTGGACAACGTGAAGATCGACGTGGTCCAGGCACCTCTGGCCCTTCCGGACGGCAGCGCTCACGACAGCGTCAAACTGGCTGCCGCGCTGGCAGACCTTCTTCCCTGACAGCAGGAGGTATCGCACATGGCCTTCTTCACCATCGCCTGCGCGTTTCATGACACGGAACGGCTCCTGGAGCACACGTTGCCCCTGGCGATCAGATCGCTCACGCGGCCCACCCGGCACGACTTCGAAGTGATCCTGGTGGCGGATCGGGCCACCGATGACGCCGTCGCGCGGCTGCTCCCCCGGCTCGGTGAGTTCGGCGTGGACGAACTCCGCTACAGGCGCACCGATCGCAATTCGTTCGCCGGCCTGCCGTCGAACAACTTCCACGGGAACAACTTCACCGTCACCAACCCCTATCTCATCGTCTTCACGGACGACTCCTTCATCTGGAAGACGGACGAGAACTTCGACGTACTGGACGCAACGGCAAGGCTGTTCGAGCAGAACCCCGAAGTGACGTTGCTGAGCAAGGTCGACGACCACGAGGAGTGGGACTCGCCGCTCATGGACGTCGGTCCCGAGATCGAGCCCGGAGTGAGGTCCGTCAACCGGGTGGTGGATCAGTTCATCGCCTACCAGACCCGGCGGTTCGAGCCCGTGGCGCGCCGGTTCGGCGCATGGGACCGGGACGTCTTCACCGGGCGGACGGACTTCGACTACCACTGGGAGACTCTCGCAAGCCACGTGGGGCGCACCGGAGGCCGCGCCATAGCCTGGCCCGGCCGATGGCCGCTGCGTGTCCGTCACTGCGACATGCGTTTCAACGCCGGCAGTATGCACGGAACCCAGGACGAGGACGTCAAGCTCAAGTGCTTCGAACGTCTGCTGGAGTCCGAAGGCCTGCACAAGAAGTAGCACCCCTGCGTATCCCGACATCGAGCACGAGGAGAGACCTATGCAACGGGTACAGCGAGCCGTCGTCACAGGCGGGGGCGGCTTCATCGGTTCTCACGTATGCGACAGGCTTCTGGATTCCGGAGCAGAAGTGGTGTGCGTGGACAACTTCTCCACCGGCCACCGGAGCAATGTCGAGCACCTGGCGGACCACCCGGGATTCACGCTGATCGAGGCGGACGTCACCGAGGATCTCGACGTCCCCGGACCCGTCACACTCGTCCTGCATCTGGCGTCACCGGCTTCGCTTCCGGAGTTCGCCCGGCTTCCGATAGAGACCATGCTGGTCGGCAGCGCCGGCACGTACAACACCTTGCGGATCGCTCAACGCCACAGTGCGAGATATGTACTCGCCTCGACCTCCGAGGTGTACGGCGATCCGCTGGAACACCCCCAGAAGGAGACGTACTGGGGCAACGTCAATCCGATCGGCCCTCGCGCCGTCTACGACGAGGCCAAGCGGTACGCGGAAGCCATGACGGTTGCTTTTCGCCAGACGTACGGCCTGGACACGGGAATCGTCCGGATCTTCAACAGCTACGGCCCCAGGATGCGGGACGACGGCCGCGTGATCCCCAACTTCATCGCACAGGCGCTGGACGAAGTGCCGTTGCTGATCCACGGTGACGGGGAGCAGACGCGGTCGCCCTGCTATGTGGACGACACGGTGCGCGGCATCCTCGCCCTGGCTTCGAGCGACATCGCGCACCCGGTGAACATCGGCAACGTCGAGGAGATCAGCGTGCTCGAACTGGCGCGGCTCGCGCGGGAGGCGGTGGGGAGCGCGTCGCCCTTCAAGCACGTCGACGCCGACCTGGACGACCCTCGGCGCCGTCGTCCGGACATCAGCCGGGCGACGCTCGAACTCGGCTGGAAACCGCAGGTCTCCTTTGCCGAAGGACTCCGGCTCACGGTGGCCGCCATGAGGCAGGCTCGCCAGGGTCTGAGCGGATGAGGAGTCCATCCATGTCGATCTCCGAGAAGACGGTGAAGGCGGAATCGTGTACCTGATCTCTGTACTGGGCTGCGGATACCTGGGTGTCACACACGCGGCGGGCATGGCGGAACTGGGACACACGGTCGTCGGCATCGACGTGGACGCCGAGAAGGTCGCCCTCCTCAACGAGGGCCGCCTGCCGTTCTTCGAGACCGGGCTCGACACCTTGATGACCCGGCATCTGCGGTCGGGCAGACTGCGTTTCAGCACGTCGTACGAGGACGCCGCGGACGCCGACGTCCATTTCATCTGCGTGGGCACTCCTCAGCAGCCTCAAGGGACTTCGGCGGACCTGAGCTACATCGATGCCGTGGCAACGCGGCTGGCTCCCCATCTGACCAAGGAATGCCTGGTCGTCGGGAAGTCCACCGTGCCCGTGGGGACAGCCGCCCATCTGTGGTCCGTGCTGCGCGAGCACGCCCCCGCCGGTGACGTCCTGTCCATGGCCTGGAACCCGGAGTTTCTCAGCGAGGGCAAGGCAGTGGCTGACACTCTGCGGCCTGATCGCATCGTACTGGGGGTGCAGAACGCCCATTCCGAGAAGACGCTGCGTGACGTCTACGCACCGTTGATCGAGAACGGGGTCCCGGTGGTGGTCTCCGACCTGCCCACCGCCGAAGTCATCAAGTCCGCGGCGAACTCCTTCACGGCGACCAAGATCTCCTTCATCAACGCGATGGCGGAGTTCTGCGAGGCAAGCGGGGCGGACGTCAAAGTCGTGACCGAGGCCCTCGCCTACGACACGCGGATCGGAGGGCAGTTCCTCACGTCCGGTCTCGGATTCGGCGGTGGCTGCATGCCCAAGGACATCCGCGCGTTCCAGGCCCGTGCCGACGAGTTGGGAGCCGGCCGCTCCCTGGCCTTCCTCGCGGAGGTCGACGCGGTGAACCTGCGCCGCCGGGACAGGCTGGTCGAGCTGATCCGTGAACAGTGCGACGGGACTCTCCGTGGCCGGCGGATCGCGGTCCTGGGCGCCGCGTTCAAACCGGGTACGGACGACATCAGGGACTCACCCGCCCTGCATGTGGCGGACGTCGTCCAGCGCGAGGGGGGCGAGGTGACCGTCCACGACCCCAAGGCGATGGACAACGCCCGCCGGTCCTTCCCGGAGCTGAACTACGCCCCTGACGCCCTGTCCGCCGCGGCGGGGGCCGACGTGGTGGCGCTGCTCACGGACTGGCAGGAGTTCGCGGCGCTGAAACCGGCCCAGCTGGAACGGACGGTTCGCCATCGGAGGATCGTCGACGCACGCCATGCCCTGGACGACGTCGAATGGCGTCGGTCCGGGTGGACCTATTCCGCGCCCGGCCGGCCTTCCCTGGCCACCGCACCGCCGACGGAACAGGCGCCACCCGGCCACCGCCCCTGACCGGAGCTCAGGCTGCCGCGTCCGGGGCGGTGCCCTCGTCGGTCACGAGGTGGCAGGAGACCTGCCGGCCTCCGGGGATCTCGCGCAGCGCGGGGACCTCGGTCCGGCACCGGTCGACGGCGAGGGGACAGCGGGTGTGGAAGCGGCACCCCGGCGGGGGGTCGAGAGGGCTGGGGAGTTCGCCGTGCAGCACGATGCGCTCCCGGGAGCGCTGGGCGACCGGGTCGGGGACCGGGGCGGCGGAGAGCAGCGCCTGGGTGTAGGGGTGCTTGGGGGCGGCGAACAGCTCGGCGGTCGGTGCCTGTTCGACGATCTGCCCGAGGTACATCACGGCGATCCGGTCGGCGAGGAATTCGACAGCGGCCAGGTCGTGGGTGATGAACAGGCAGCCGAACCCACGGTCGCGCTGGAGGTCGGCGAGGAGGTTGAGCACGGAGGCCTGGACGGAGACGTCGAGCGCGGAGGTGGGCTCGTCGGCGATGACCAGGTCCGGGTCGCAGGACAGGGCGCGGGCGATCGAGATGCGCTGGCGCTGCCCGCCGGAGAGTTCGTGGGGGTGCCGGTCGGCGTGCTCGGGGCGCAGCCCGACCTGGCCGAGCAGCTCCTCGACCCGCTCCCCCACGGCCGCTCCCCGGGCTCGGCGGTGCAGCCTGATGGGTTCGGCGATGATCTGACCGACGGTCATCCGTGGGTCGAGTGAGGACGAGGGGTCCTGGAAGACCAGGTGGAAGTCCTTGCGCAGGGGCCGCAGCGCGCGGCGGGAGAGATGGCTGATGTCGGTACCGTTGATGTGGACGGTGCCGGCGGTGGGTTCGTCGAGGCGTACGGCGCACTTGCCCACGGTCGACTTGCCGCTGCCCGACTCGCCGACGAGGCCGACGACCTCGCCTCGGCCGATGGTGATCGAGACGCCGTCGACGGCCCGGACGGTGCCGCCGCCGGAGGCACCGAAGTGCCGTTCCATGCCGCTGATCTCCAGCACCGGGGGAAGCGGCGCGCCGTCAGCGCCGTCAGCCTCACGCGGCGCGGGGACGGTCTTCGCGGTGGTCACTTTCCGGCCTCCTGTGGCTCGGTGCTGGTACCGGGACCGGTCCCGGGTTCGGTCTCCGTGTACGGGTGCCAGCAGGCGGCCCGGTGCGGGGCGTCCGCTCCGGCCTCCCGGTCGACGGCCCGGAGACCGGGGCGGCTGCCCGTGCAGGTGTCGTCGGCGCGGGAGCAGCGAGGCGCGAACGTACAGGCGTCGGGCTGGCTGTCCAGGCTCGGGACAAGCCCGGGGATCTCGGGCAGCCGCCGCTTGCCCTCGCCGCCGGGACGCAGCACGGCGCCGAGCAGTCCACGGGTGTACGGGTGCCGGCCGGAGGCGAACAGATCGTGGACCGGGGCCTGTTCGACCGCCCGCCCGGCGTACATCACGAGTACCCGGTCGGCGGCGTCGGCGACGACACCGAGGTCGTGGGTGACCAGGACGATGGCGGTGCCGAGGCGTTCGCGCAGGGACTGGAGGACTTCGAGGATCCCCGCCTGCACCGTGACGTCCAGGGCGGTCGTCGGTTCGTCGGCGATGAGGACGGCCGGGTCGCAGGCCACCGCGATGGCGATCATGACGCGCTGCCGCATGCCGCCGGAGAGCTGATGGGGGTACTCGTCGATCCGGCGGACCGGCGCCGGGATCCCGACGAGTTCGAGGAGTTCCACGGCGCGTGCCTTGGCTTCCTTACGGCTCATACCCTGGTGCCTGCGCAGCACCTCGCCGATCTGCCGGCCGATGGTGAGGACCGGGTTCAGTGAGGTCATCGGCTCCTGGAAGATCATCGCGATGTCCTTGCCGCGGACCCGCTGGAGCTCCTTCTCCGACGCGCCGACCAGCTCGCGCCCTCCGAGCCTGATCGAGCCGCCGACATGGGCGGTCGGCGGGAGCAGGCCCATGGCCGCCATCGAGGTGACGGACTTGCCACAGCCCGACTCCCCCACCACGGCGAGGACCTCGCCGGGCGCCAGGTCGTAGGAGACACCGTCGACGGCGTGCACGGTGCGTGTGTCGGACCGGAAGGAGACCGAGAGGTCGCGCACGCTCAGTGCGGGCTCGGCCGCCGCCCCCCGTGCGGGTTCGAGAACGGTCTCGGTCATCGGGTCGCTCCTCGCGGGTCCAGGACGTCACGCAGCCCGTCGCCGAGCAGGTTGAAGGCCAGCGTCGCCGCGACGATCGCGAGGCCGGGGAAGACGGCCAGCCAGGGTGCGGGCGCCAGGAAGGACTGGGCGCCGGAGAGCATCACACCGAGAGAGGGGTCGGGCGGCTGTACGCCGAGGCCGAGGAAGCTCAGCAGTGCCTCGCCGATGATCGCGGCGGGGATGCCGACGGTCGCCTGGACGATCAGGGCGGAGGTGGCGTTGGGGAGGATGTGCCGGAAGAGGACGGTGCCGTCGCCGCCTCCGTTGGCGACGGCCGCGGCGACGTAGTCGACGTGCTTGAGCCGCAGCGTCTCGGCCCGGGTGATCCGGATGACGGCGGGGATCTGCGAGATGCCGATGGCGATGGTCGCGTTGGTGAGCGACGGGCCGAGGATCGCGGCGAGCCCGACGGCGAGCACCAGGAACGGGAACGCCAGCATGGTGTCGGTGAGGCGGGACACCGCGGTGTCGGCGAACCGGCCGTAGTACCCGGCGAGCAGCCCCAGCGGTACGCCGACGAGGAAGGCCAGCACGACGGCGACGAGGCCGACCTGCATGGACGCGCGGGCGCCGTGCACGATGCGGGAGAGCTGGTCGCGGCCGAGGTCGTCCGTACCGAGCCAGTGCGCGGCGCCGGGCTCGGCCAGGACGTTCCCGAAGTCCGGCTGCGAAGGGTCGTACGGGGCGAGGAGCGGGGCGAACAGGGCGGCCAGGACGAAGACGGCGACGATGATCCCGCCGGTGAGCGCGAGCCTGTTCCTGCGCAGGGCACGCAGCTTGCCGCCGCCGGACTTCCGCCTGCTCGCCTCGGGTGGGGTGGGGAGCGCTGTGGTCGCGGTGGTCACCGGGCACCTCCGAGCCGGATGCGCGGGTCGATGACCGAATAGACCACGTCGACCAGCAGGTTGATGAGGATGTACGCGGCGGAGGTGCAGAGCACCACGGCCTGGAGTGTCGCGTAGTCGCGGGTGAAGACGGCGTCGATGGTGAGCTTGCCGAATCCGGGGAGGACGAAGATCTGCTCGGTGACGACGGCGCCGGATATCAGGTGCCCGAGCTGGAGGCCGAGCACGGTCACCACCGTGACCAGCGAGTTGCGCAGGGCGTGCCCGCCGACGACGGAGCCCCGGGACAGGCCCTTGGCGCGGGCGGTCCGCACGTAGTCGGCGGAGAGCGAGTCGAGCATCGCGGCCCGGGTCTGCCGCATCACGACGGCGGCGAGGCCGGATCCGAGCACGATCGCGGGCAGCACCATGCGGCGCAGGTTGTCGACGGGGTCGGTACCGAAGGGCACGTAGCCGGAGGCCGCGAACACCGGGACGGCGATGGCGAATCCGAGGACGAGCACGATGCCGAGCCAGAAGGTCGGGATGGAGAGGCCTATCAGCGCGATGGCGTTGGCGAGCCACTCCTCCGGCTTCCCGCGCCGCACGGCGGCGACGACTCCGGCGCCGATGCCGACCACGATCGCCAGGAGCAGGGAGAGCGCTGCCAGTTCCAGCGTGACGGGCAGGGCCTGCGCGATCGCGTCGGCGACGGGGAGGCCGGTACGGGATGAGGTGCCCAGGTCACCCGTCAGGGCGTGACCGATGAACCGTCCGTACTGGATGACGACGTTGTCGTTCAGGCCGTAGCTCTCGCGGATGGCCGCGAGAGCCTCCGGGCTGCGTTCCTCACCGGCGAGCGCGAGCGCGGGATCGCCGGGCAGGGCCCGGATTCCGGCGAAGACGACGACGCTGACGAGGAAGAGGGTGATGAGGGACTGACGCAACCGTGTCAGCAGGTATTTCGTCATCGGGTGTACCCCGCGTTCTTGACCCGGACCAGTCCGTCGCCGTAGACGTGGATGCCCGCGATGTCCTTGCCGGCGACGACGTAGTTCTTCTGCCGGTAGAGGTAGATCAGGGCGTGGGCGTCCTGGACGCGCCGGGTGAGCTCGTCGTAGATCTCGGTGCGCCGTGCGGGGTCCGCGACGCTGCGGCCCTCGGCGATCAGCCTGTCGATCTCCGGGTCGCCGAGACCGTAGGCGTTCATGGCGCCCGCGGTCTTGAGGAAGTTGGAGACGTTGCCGTCCGGGTCGAGCCGGCCGGACCAGCCGCTGGTGAAGACGTCGTAGTCACCGGCGTCGGTCTCGGCGAGCATGGTGGCGTACTCGGTGGGGCGCAGCGACAGGTCGAAGCCCGCCTCCTTGACCATGGCCTGGAGGACCTGTCCGACGCGCCCCTGCTCCGGGGTGGTGGACGTCTTCAGCTCGATCTTCACCGGGGTCTTCACCCCGGCCTCCTTCAGCAGCTCCTTCGCCCGGCCGACGTCGCGCTTCGGACACTTCTCCGGCGCGACGCCGGGGGCGATGGCGGACTGCGGTGAGACGGGGCCGCAGGCGGGCTCGTACATGCCCTGGAAGACGACCTTGTTGAGCAGGTCGCGGTCGATGGCCAGCTCGAAGGCCTCCCGGACTCGGACGTCCCGGGCGACCGGGGTGTCGATCTTCCCGGGCTTCTGTCCGAGGCCCTTCACGTTGCCGACGTTGAGTCCGATGCCCTGGTATCCGAGCGAGGGCGAGTTGAACAGCTGGAGCTTCGGCTCGGTGAGGGCGCTCTGTACGTCGACGGGGGCCATCTGGTCGCCGACCTGGAGGTCGCCGGAGCGCAGGTTGGCGAGCCTGACGTTGCCGTCGGGTATCGGCTTGTAGAGCACGCCGTCCAGGTGGACCTGGCCGGCGTCGTAGTAGTTCGGGTCCTTCTCCAGCACGATCCGGTCGCCGCCGGTGCGCTCGACGAAACGGAAGGGGCCGACGCAGGAGGGGTGGTTGGTGAAGTTCTTCCCGTACTTCTTCAGTGCGGTGGGTGACATCACCATCCCGGCACGGTCGGCGAGCACGCCGGTCAGCGGGACGTAGGGGTGGTCGAGTGTCAGCCGGACCGTGAGCGGCCCGGAGGCCTCGGCCTCGGTGACCGGAGCCAGTTCGGTGGAGCGCGCGGATCCGGGCAGATCGCGGTGGCGCAGCAGCGAGGTGACGACCGCTTCGGCGTCGAGCCGGGTCCCGTCGCTGAACTTCAGCCCGGGCCGCACCTTGACGGTGACCGTCCGGCCGTCGGCCGAGGTGGTGGGTAGCGACGCGGCGAGCTGCGGCACGAAGGCGCCATCCTCGTCGATGTCGTAGAGCTTCTCGCACATGCCCGCGAAGACCGTGCGGCCCACGAGGGTCTGCGCGAGGGTGGGGTCCAGTTTGTCCGGGTCCGAGTTGAGGGCGACGGTGAGTGTCCCGCCGTCGCGTACGGACCGGTCATCGGTCATGCGCACACCACCGACTTCGGTCGCCGAGGACTGCAACGACGCGCAGCCCGAGGTGAGGGACACCAACGCAACCGCCACCAGGGCAACCGCTTTTCGGCGCACGGGGGCCTACCTCCCGCCAGGGGTGATCAAGGAATATCGCAGACCGTATTTCGCATACAGTCCGCAAGGCAAGGCCTCTGCTCACATAGCGGACGGGTTTTACCTGACAATCGGATAACGGAGCGCGGGCGGCCACCCCGACACGACCGCTCACCTGCGGGTCCCGGGGTGGCGGCGGCCCCGCCACCGCCTCAGGTTCGTATACGGATGCCCGGAACCTGTCGCTCCGCACCCGACGGCGACCTGGACCTTGACATAGGGAGGCGCCGCCATGACTACGGACCGGAGCCACCGCGCGTTGCGGCGCCTTCCTGCCCCTCTTTCCCGCAGCCTCTTTACCGATGGCCACTCGCGGGGAAGACAACGAGCCTCACGAGCGCTGACGTCAAAGCGATTCAACTCATCGGAGGACCGGCAATGCACGGCGAATACAAGGTTCCTGGCGGCAAACTCGTGGTGGTCGACCTGAATAACCAGGGCGGCGTACTGCGCGACGTACGAGTCGCGGGAGACTTCTTCCTGGAGCCGGACGAGGCGATCACCGCGATCGACGAAGCCCTGGAAGGCGCCCCCGCCGACACCGACGCCTCGGGTCTGGCCGCCCGCATCGAAGCGGTGCTCCCCGAGGGCACCGTGATGTACGGGATCACCGCCGAGGGCGTCGCGGTGGCGGTCCGGCGCGCACTCGCGCAGGCCACCGACTGGACCGACTACGACTGGCAACTCATCCACGAGGGACCGCAGTCACCCGCGCTGCACATGGCCCTCGACGAGGTGCTCACCGCCGAGGTCGCCGCCGGGCACCGGCCCCCGACGCTGCGCGTCTGGGAGTGGGGCGCCCCGGCCGTCATCATCGGCAGCTTCCAGTCCCTCCGCAACGAGGTCGACGCCGAGGGCGCGGCGCGCCACGGGGTGACGGTCGTACGCCGCATCTCGGGCGGAGGAGCCATGTTCGTGGAGACCGGGAACACCATTACGTATTCCCTCTCGGTCCCCGCCTCCCTGGTCTCGGGACTTTCGTTCGCCGACTCCTACGCTTATCTCGACGAATGGGTTCTCGACGCGCTCGGCGACATGGGAATCAAGGCGTGGTACCAGCCTCTCAACGACATCGCGACGGACGTGGGGAAAATCGCCGGCGCCGCCCAGAAGCGCATGGTCGGCCCGGACGGCGGGCCGGGCGCGATCCTCCACCACGTCACCATGTCCTACGACATCGACGCCGACAAGATGCTGGAGGTCCTCCGCATCGGCAAGGAGAAGATGTCCGACAAAGGCACCAAGTCGGCCAAGAAGCGGGTCGATCCGCTGCGCCGTCAGACCGGCCTGCCCCGGGAAACGGTCATCGACCGCATGGTGCGGTCCTTCCACGACCGCTACGGACTCACTCCGGGCGGCGTCACCCGCGAGGAGCTGGCCCGCGCGGAGGAGCTGGCCGCCACGAAGTTCAGCAGCGCGGAGTGGACGGCGCGGGTGCCGTAGGCGCCCTTCGGTTCCGGGCCGGTCCCGTAACGCACACGTCCGCCCCGGCAGGTGGGTACCTGCCGGGGCGGACGTCGTTCAGCGCGGTGCGCGGGGATCAGCCCAGGGTCGCGATGGCCTTGTTGAAGGTGGCCGACGGACGCATGACGGCCTCCGCCTTCGCGGGGTCGGGCTGGTAGTAGCCACCGATGTCGGCCGGCTTGCCCTGGACGGCGGCAAGCTCGCCGATGATGGTCTGCTCCTGCTCGGACAGTGTCCTGGCGAGCGGTCCGAACGCCTCGGCGAGCGCGGCGTCGTCGGTCTGCTTCGCCAGCTCCTCGGCCCAGTAGAGCGCCAGGTAGAAGTGGCTGCCGCGGTTGTCGATGCCACCGATCTTGCGGCTCGGGGACTTGTCCTCGTTGAGGAAGGTGCCCGTGGCCCGGTCCAGGGTGTCGGCGAGCGCCTTGGCGCGCGCGTTGTCCGTGGTGGTGGCGAGGTGCTCGAAGCTGACCGCGAGGGCGAGGAACTCACCCAGGCTGTCCCAGCGCAGGTAGTCCTCCTTGACCAGCTGCTGGACGTGCTTGGGCGCGGAGCCGCCGGCACCCGTCTCGAACAGTCCGCCGCCGTTCATGAGCGGGACGACGGAGAGCATCTTCGCGCTGGTGCCCAGCTCGAGGATGGGGAACAGGTCGGTGAGGTAGTCACGCAGCACGTTGCCGGTGACCGAGATGGTGTCCTCGCCGCGGCGGATGCGCTCCAGGGAGAAGGCCGTGGCCTCCTCCGGCGTCCGGATGGAGATGTCCAGGCCGTCGGTGTCGTGGTCGGCCAGGTAGGTGTTGACCTTGGCGATGAGGTTGGCGTCGTGCGCGCGGCCCTCGTCGAGCCAGAACACGGCCGGGTTGCCGGTCGCGCGGGCGCGGGTGACGGCGAGCTTGACCCAGTCCTGGATCGGGAGGTCCTTGGTCTGGCACATCCGGAAGATGTCGCCGGCGCCGACGGCCTGCTCCAGGACGACGTCACCCTTGCTGTCGACGACCCGCACCGTGCCGGTGGCGGGGACCTCGAACGTCTTGTCGTGGCTGCCGTACTCCTCGGCCTTCTGCGCCATCAGACCGACGTTGGGTACGGAGCCCATGGTCGACGGGTCGAAGGCGCCGTTGGCGCGGCAGTCGTCGAGGACCACCTGGTAGACGCCCGCGTAGCTGCTGTCGGGCAGGACCGCGATGGTGTCGGCCTCGTTGCCGTCCGGGCCCCACATGTGGCCGGACGTACGGATCATCGCGGGCATGGACGCGTCGACGATGACGTCGCTCGGCACATGGAGGTTGGTGATGCCCTTGTCGGAGTCGACCATCGCCAGGGCAGGGCCCTCGGCGAGCTCGGCCTCGAAGGACGCGTTGATCTCGGCACCGACGTGCGGCACGGAGTCGAGGCCCTTGAGGATGCCGCCGAGGCCGTCGTTCGGGGTCAGGCCGGCCGCCGCGAGCACGTCGCCGTACTTGGCGAAGGTGTTCGGGAAGAAGGCGCGGACCGCGTGGCCGAAGATGATCGGGTCGGAGACCTTCATCATCGTGGCCTTGAGGTGCACGGAGAACAGCACGTCCTCGGCCTTGGCGCGCGCGATCTGCGCGGTGAAGAACTCACGCAGCGCGGCGACGCGCAGCACGGCCGCGTCCACGATCTCGCCCGCCAGGACCGGGACGGACTCGCGCAGCACCGTGGTGGTGCCGTCGTCGCCCGCGAGCTCGATACGCAGCGAGCCGGCCTCGGAGATGACGGCGGACTTCTCGGTCGAGCGGAAGTCGTCGACACCCATGGTGGCGACGTTCGTCTTCGAGTCGGCGGACCAGGCGCCCATGCGGTGCGGGTGCGCCTTGGCGTAGTTCTTGACCGACGCGGGGGCGCGGCGGTCGGAGTTGCCCTCACGCAGGACGGGGTTCACCGCACTGCCCTTGACCTTGTCGTACCGCGCGCGGACGTCCTTGTCCTCGTCGGTCCGCGGGTCGTCCGGGTAGTCCGGAAGCGCGTAGCCCTGCTCCTGGAGCTCTGCGATCGCGGCCTTCAGCTGCGGGATCGAGGCCGAGATGTTGGGCAGCTTGATGATGTTCGCGCCGGGAGTCCTGGCCAGCTCGCCGAGCTCGGCGAGCGCGTCATCGATACGCTGATCGGCCTTGAGACGCTCCGGGAAGCCGGCGATGATCCGCCCCGCCAGGGAGATGTCGCGGCGCTCCACCGTGACACCCGCGGTCGAGGCGTACGCCTCGATGACAGGCAGGAACGAGTACGTCGCCAGGGCAGGGGCCTCGTCGGTGTGCGTATAGATGATGGTCGAGTCAGTCACCGGGTGCTCCGCTCCACGTCTGCAACATTGCTTGACATCAAGATATCTCGTGACCGGTCCCCTCTCCACAGTGGCCCGCGCCCAGTCCGGCGGAACCGGTCACTCCGTCCCGGCGCGGTGCTGTGCGCCTGGGGCCGGCGGGCGGTGTTCGTACCAGCGCCGGTCGGCCTCCAGCTGGGCGGCGAGCGAGATGAGACGGGCCTCGCTGCGGGAGGGGCCGAGGAGCTGTGCGCCGAGAGGGAGGCCGTCGCGGGTGAAGCCGGCGGGAACGCTGACACCGGGCCAGCCGAGGACGTTCCAGGGCCAGGCGTAAGGGCAGGCCGAGGTCATCGCGAGGTCGGTGCGCCAGGCGCTGAGCTGGTCGAACGCACCGATCCTGGGTGGCGGGGCGGCGGTGGTCGGCGTCAGCAGCACGTCGTATCCGTGTCCACCGCGCGCCGTGTCGAAGAAGGCGCCGATCCTGGCGTGCTGGCGCACCTCCCGCGCGCGGGCGGCCCGCACGATCCGGCCGCCGAGACGGGTCCCCGTACGCAGGGCACTCCGTGTACGCGGATCCAGGAGTCCCGGCTCGGGGTGCAGCGCGGCGAGCTCGGCGATCCCGGCGGTGGCCCTCGGGACGAAGGAGAGGCCGATCAGTCCGTAGCTGGGGCGGGCCTCCTCGACCTGGTGGCCGAGGAGTGCGAGCGCTTCGGCGAGCGCGGTGACGGCGCGCAGTACCTCCGGGTGCGGTGCGTTACGGGTGAGGGTGAGCGGAGGCCGCAGGGCGAGGCCGATGCGCAGCCTTCCCGGGTCGCGGCGGGCCGCGGCGGACGCGTCGACAGCGGGCGGGCGGTGCGGGTCCCGGGGGTGCGGTCCCGCCGCGGCGTCCAGGAGGAGAGCGGCGTCCGCGACCGTACGGGCGAGGGGGCCGTTGACCGTGAGGCCCTGGAAGGCGTCGGTGTGGGGGTGGACGGAGATCCGGCCCCGCTGCGGTTTGATGCCGACGAGGTGGGTCCAGGCCGCGGGGATACGGATGGAGCCCGCACCGTCCGAACCGAGTGCGGCGGGGACGAGCCCGGCGGCGACGGCCGCCGCGGAACCGCCGGACGAACCGCCGGGCGTGTGCGCGGGGCTCCACGGATTGCGGGTGACGCCGAAGGCCGGCCCCTCCGTGAAGGCCCACTGTCCCAGCTCGCAGGAGTTGGTCTTGCCGACGACGACGGCCCCGGCGGCCCTGAGCCTGCGGACGGCCTCGCTGTCGGCGGTGGCCGGCGGCAGTGCGCCGTCGCAGCCGAAGTAGGTCGGCAGGCCCGCGACGTCGGTGTCGTCCTTGACCGCGACCGGAACCCCCAGCAGCGGGAGCCGCTCCCCCGCCGCGAGCCGCCGGTCGGCCTCGGCGGCCTCGGCGAGCGCGGCCTCGGTACGCAGCTGGCGGAAGGCGTTGAGGGTGTGCCGGCTCGCCTCGATGCGTGCGAGCGCCGCGGCGACCAGCACGGACGAGGTCGTCCGGCCCTCGGCCAGTTCCCGGGCGCAGTCGGTGAGTCCGGGCAGCACGGGCGGCTCCACCCGCCCGGCCGGCCCGGTCCGCTCCGTGGGGTCTGCTGAGGACATCGCCACCGCCTCCTCGCGTCCGCCCGCCACCTGCCCCCGGTCCGCCCGGAGTCCGCACGAGCGGTCTACTGGAGAGTAACGAGGCGGGAACGCCCGCTCAAGCACGCCGCACAAGGATCGGAACCCGCCTCCCCTCACCGGCGGGAACGTCCACGCGAACGCCCTGCGCACGGGGGCCTGCGGGAGACGGGCGTCCGGCGGCCGGGTGTTACGGCCGCACGTGGATCTCGCCGATCCCCGAACCGAGGCCGGCGCAGTGGGCGGTCGACTGCCCGGACTCGCCCGGCCTCAGGGTGACGTGCTCACCGTCCACGTCGGGCGACCAGCCGCAGACCAGGTGCACCCAGAAGGTCTGCGTGGCCGAGCCGTTGTTCCTGCAGAGCGCGTACCCGGTGTAGTCGTCGATCGCGTGCTTGCCGGTGTCGCACGACAGTCCGGGCGGGATGGCGGCAGTGGGTGCGACGGCCGTCGCGGCGGTGGCCGGCACGGCGAGCGCGACGGCCAGACCGGTGACGGCAGCACACTGCGCGAGCGTGCGGACGATGTTCCCCTTGAGCGGATTGTTCATGTCTCCGTCGCTTTGAGTATCAGTAGATCTCAGCCATTCCGGCGTTTCTGCCGGAATGGTCCGTAACGGTGTCACCAGAGTGCGAGTTGCATTCTGATCCAATCTCCGTCACCACATCGGCGACCTTGCAGCCCCGGGCCGTTGCGCCCCGCCCGGCCGACTTCGGGGCGGGCTCCGTCACAAGCCACGTACCCGACGGTGTCTGGACGACCGGAACCGGCATACGGCCCTCCTTCGCCCACGTCCACGCGGTCTGGTAGTGCACACCATTACGTGCTGCCCACTCAGAAAGCTTCACAGCATCAGGGTATTCACAGAGAATGCCGCATATCTACCGAAAAAAATAGGAACAGTCGTTTACCCCATCACCCCTGCCTCGGAGGAGTCACCACGTGACCAGCCGCGTCACCTTCGTCTCGCCCGCGACGAGTTCGTCGCTACGCCAGGCCCGCTTCGACGACGGCGCCTCGATCGACGCCGGCGCGGCGGCGCAGGCGCACGCCGCGGCGGGAACCCTGCCATCCCCGGCGCGGGTGGTCATCTCGCCCACTGCGCGCTGCCGGGAGACGGCGGCCGCGCTCGGTCTCCGCGGAGCGGAGACGGCCCGGTTGTCGGGGCTGGACGTGGGGCGGTGGCGGGGCCTGAGCCTCGCCGAGGTCGGCGCGGCGGAACCGGAGGAGGTGGACCGCTGGCTCGCCGATCCCGCGTCCGCACCCCACGGTGGTGAGTCGGTCGAGGACCTGCGCGTGCGGGTGGCGCTCTGGCTGGCGGAGGCCGCCGAGGGCCGCACGCTCGCCGTCGTCGAGCCGGAAGTCGTACGGGCCGCTGTGACACACGTGCTTCAGATGCCGGCAGCGGCCTTCTGGCGGCTCGACGTACCGCCGCTGACGGCCACCACGATCAGTGGGCGCAGCGGCCGGTGGAACCTACGGCTCGGGCACCCGCTGGGCTCGGCCGCGGCCGAGCCGGAGGACTGAGCCAGGATGCTCCGCGTCCGCACCGCCTGAGAAACGCGAGAGGGCCCACGAAGGGTGGCGGTTTCTAGCGATCGTTGCAACACGTGGTCGGTTGTCTAGGCCGCGAGGAGTTTAGCCAGACGCTCGGCTGGGGTTTCCCAGCCGAGCGTTT
>NZ_JBIWKH010000011.1:0-320920 GCF_044765585.1 Streptomyces sp. NPDC102441 | reverse complement strand
GACACCCCGCAGATAATCGACGCCCTGGACCCGATCAGAGCGCCCCGCCCGGCAGACAAACAACCTCAGCCCGACCACGTCAGCAGCGACAAGGCCGACAGGCGGATGTCGGCCAGCACCGCCTGCTGGGTCCCGGGCCTGCCGGGGAACGGCAGTCCCAGCAGTTTCCGCACCGTGCTGTGACTGCCGTCGCACGCCGCCAGATAGCGCGCACGCACCTGCAGACCGTCTGACGTCACCGTCACGCCGCTGTCGTCCGGCTCGACCCCGGAGACCGGGGTGCCCCGCAGTACCCGCGCGCCGCCGGCGATCGCCCGCTCTTCCAGTACTTCCTCGACCTCCCACTGGGGAATCCCGATCGGGAAGGGGTGTCTGGTCTGCCAGGGGGCGCAGTCCAAGGGCGCGGGCAGGGTCGCGAAGTGCCCGCCCAGCGAATCTCCCGGCGCGGCCCGGTGCAGCAACGGCTCCAGCAGCCCGCGCAATTCCAGTAGCTCAGCGGTGCGGGGCTGGATCCCGCCACCCTTCACCTGCTCGATGCGCTGGGGCAGTTTCTCCAGCACCAGGGTCTCGACCCCGGCCAGCGCCAGCTCGCACGCCAGCATGAGTCCGGTCGGGCCGGCGCCCACGATGACGACCTCGGTCTCGGTCTTCGCCAACACACTCACTCCCCATAATTCCTCACTCGGGTTAAACGTATACATGGTGCAAAAATATCCTCGGAGTAGCTCCTTGCTATCGTGGGTGTCGTGGATGGCAAGCCAGGGCTACGGGAACGAAAGAAGCAGCGGACCCACGCGGCGATCTCCGACGCGGCGATCACGCTGTTCCTCGAACACGGCTTCACCCAGGTCTCGGTGGCCCAGGTGGCCGAGGCGGCTGAGGTGTCAAAACGCACGCTCTTCGCCTACTTCCCCACCAAGGAAGACCTCGTGGTGCATCGCCTGGCCGATCACGAGACCGAACTCGCACGCGTCGTGCGGGCACGCCCGCCTCGTACCGCCCCGCTGACCGCGGTACACGAGCACTTCCTGAAGGGGCTGCGCGAGCGGGACCCGATCACCGGGCTCAACGATCACCCTCAGGTGCTGAGGCTCACCCGGATGATCCTCGACGCGCCCACACTGGTGGCCCGGATGGATCGCTTCAAGACGGGTGCCGAACGCGCGCTCTCGCAGGCGTTGCAGGAAACAGCGGACGCTCCGGAACTCACCGCCAGGCTGGCCGGCGTCCAGATTGTCGCGGTGCAGTGGGCACTGGCACAGGACAACGCCGAACGCATGACGAACGGGGAACCCGCTGACGAACGTTACTCGGGTGCCGTGAAGGACGCCGAGCACGCGTTCGCGCTGCTGGAGAACGGATTGCGCCCTCCGGCCCCGCGGCGGTGAGGTATGGCCCTGCGCACCTTCGACCGAGAGCCTGCACAGGCTACGGGCCGACGGCTGTCGGTGTCGCCGGGGTATTCGTACCCTGCCCCGACGGAGTCAGGCGGACGCGGGCTTGGGGTGTTCTGCCGTGGGGTGTGTCGGCGGACAGTCGAACATCGACCAGCAGATGTCGTTGCGCAGCCGCTGGTCATCGAGTACGAGCTCACGAATCCCCTCCGGGAGCTGCTCGCGCTGCCACTGGCACTCGAGTCGTCCCGCGATCCCGCTCTCGCCGTCCGGTGCTGCTGCACGTGCGGCCTTGATCGCGTAGGCCGCCGCGCCCAGTTCATGCGCGGCGACGTGGGCGACTGCTCCGGCCTGGCCGGCGGCGTACGCGGCGTGCCGCGCCGCCCCGCGCAGATCTCTGGCTGCCCCCATCGCATGGCCGCCCGCCGCGCGCGCCTGCATCATCGTGACCTCGCCACGCGCCCAGGCACGGGCGTGCTCGATCGCCTGGCGCGGCCGCCGATCGCCGGGCTGGGCCGGCTCGAAGAGATCCAGAACGTGCTCCGCACAAGCGGCAGCCCACAGCGCGAGGAGACGGTGATCCGCATCGGTGAGAGTCCCACCACGGCGGATCGTCACGAAGCGGGGGTCGCGGACCTTCGGGAGGATCATGACGTGCACTCCCTTCTGCGAACATCGGCTCCGCTCACCGCGGTGTGCCCTGATGGCCGGTCAGCCGCCCGGCGCAGGGAATGATCCAGCGTGCTCATCAGCTGGGCGACACGACTGCTGCCGCCTGTCGTGAGCGGGTATCGGCAGAGCACATCGATGAGCACCGGTGTGGCACGCTTCCGCGACCGTTCCAGCAGGGCATCCCCGGTCGCGGGATCACCGCCTGCCTCCATCTCCCCGATGCGTGCGGCGCTCGCACAGGCCCGCAGGATGTGACCAACCTGGCCGGCCTGGGCAATGGGGTGCAGATACGCGGCCGATGCGGCGTCACCGGCGGATCGCGCGGCCAGTCGCGCGGCTTCGGACGGTGCGGTGCGGGCGGCTCGATGCGCGTCGAGGGAAGTGACACGCTGCAACTTCGCCCTGCGGGCACCGTTGATGAACACCCAGGCCGCGTCGATCGCCGCACGGGGGCGCGGATCATCGGGAGCAGCCTGCTCGAAGACTGACAGGACGTCCTCTGCGTGCCGAACCACGTAGCGCGCCACGACGCGCAGTTCGTCCGTCGTCAGATCGAAATCTCCGGACACGGTGTGCGTGTTCTGTCCCATGCCCCTGAATCGTATCCTTGAATGCCCGGTGGAGACTCTGCGACGTACTTTCCGCTCATCTGTGTGGAAACCCTCAAACGGAGGTCATGTGCGTCCGGTGGACCTGGCTCGTCGCCATGACCTCTCCACGCAGGCGGTCCGCAACTACGAGGACGCCGGCATCATTCCGCCGGCCCGCCGCAGCCGGACGGGGTATCGGGACTACACCGCCACTCATGCCGCCGGCCTCGCGGCCTACCTGGCGCTCGTCCCTGCCTTCGGCTACTCACGGAGCCGACGGATCATGCATGCCGTCACCGGCGCCCGGCTCGACGACGCGCTGGGGTACATCGACGACGGGCACGCGCTCCTGGCCCGGGACCGCAACACGCTGCGAGCCGTCGAAGCGGCGCTCCCGCATCTCGGAGACGCCACTCCGGATGCGGCGGCCACCACCCGGGCGCCGTACAGCATCGGTGAACTCGCCGGCCACCTCGCGCTCGACCGGGCCACCCTGCGCGCCTGGGAACGCGCTGGAGTCCTCACCCCGCAACGTGACCCGCGCGGGCACCGGCGGTACCTCGCGCGGGACGTGCGCGAAGCCGAACTGGCGCACCTGCTACGCCGAGGAGGCCGCCCCCTGGGCACCATCACCATCGTCCTCGGAGAACTCCGCGACGCCGGCAGCCTGGAAGCGCTGGCCAGGACGCTGGAAGGGTGGTGGCGCGATCTCACGTCCCGCGGAACGGCCCAGCTGTACGCCGCCGGTCAGCTCTCCGTCTACCTCGACGTCCTGGACCGATCCGCGGGAGCAGGCAGCTGAACCGGACCGAGGGGTCACCCGGTGTCGGCGTGAAAGCGTCGGTGCCCGTGAGGCCGCCCGTCGCCGGGGAGCAACGTGATCTCCGGCTCGGTCCCGGTCCGGTCCGCCGTCGGAGGCGTTGTCGTCATCCGAGCCGGACGATGTCCAGAACTGAAAGGTGGCGCAGGGGTCGGTTCGCGACGACGATGACGGACAGCTGGCCGACGGATGCGATACGGATGTCCTCGCCCTTGGGGTCGCCGGCGTCCCACTGGTCGAAGCCCCAGGGGCCGGCCGCAGCGACTTCCAGCACGTCCCACACCGTCTCTTCCGCGTGCTCGGGCAGTTCGGCGAGCACCTTCGCGGCCTGAGCCGAGAGCCGGATCGCGTACGGCCGGCCAGTCACCTCCGCCTGCTCCGGACCTCGTCCATGGTCACGAAACCGGCCTCGTTCCGGCCGGAGGCGAGGAACGCGTCGACTGCCGGGACGGAGGCGATGCGGGCCTGCCAGACCTGGACCACTTCGTACAGCGCGGCAAGGGAGAACGTCTGGCGGGACTCCTCCAGCGCGGCCGCCCACTCCTGCTCGAAGGCCGGCACCCACCGCGCAGCCCGGCGGTCGGCGCGCAGCTGGGCGAGCAGTTCGGCCGGAGCTCCCGGAGTGGGGGCGTACGGCGTGACGGGGACGTGATCAGGCTGCGCGCTCATCGGGCTTGTCCTCCCGGCTGGTCGTCACCCCACGGTACGCGCGCAGACATGCCGTGCATGGGGGCATGGGACAGATACTCGCCTCAGGCTCCCCGGCCGGGTGGTGAGCGGCACTGCCCGGGCAGTGCCGCTCACGCGAGACCGTCGCACCACCAGTTGGGGGGCGCCCCCGGCCGTGCGATGGCCGACTGTTTCCGCACCACTACGAGCCGAGCATCAGCTCAGCGATCGCTGAGGAACACCGAGCGCAGCTTGAGGCGGTCCGTCGCGGGGTTCCCGTGGGGGCGCAGGGTCCAGGAGTCACCCGTGCAGTCGGGCTCGGAGAACACCATGGCCCATTCGTCGGTGTTGTTGTGCGGGGCGAACGAGGGCTCGGAGGCGTCCTCGTCGGCGGTCTCGGGCAGTGTGACGCACTCACGGCTGTCGGGGTCGTGCAGCGTGACCGACTGGGTGGTGCCGTCCAGGTCGGCGTACTTGTAGGAGAAGTCGCCGGTGGCGGCGCTCGCGGAGGTCGGCAGGGCTACGACGAGGGCTAGGGCGCCGAGGACGGCGGCCGTGCTGGTGGGACGGCGCATGGAAGGCTCCTTCACGCAGGCGTGGGTACTGGTCAAGCCTGTCCTGGCGAACTGGCGCGATGGCACACGCTCCGGCGGTTGTCACCTCAACGGGACCCGCAGGAACGTTCTTCCGTAGTCCAAGTGCCGCATCTGCCGGGCCATGGGAAGGGGTGCTCAGCGAGGTGCTCGGGGCCGCGCGACGAAGCGGGCGACCGGTGTCGGCCCTCGACCGGCATCCGGCTGCCGGCGGAGTCGCTACTGGCCGTGCACCCAGATCCGTAGCGGGCCGATCGCCTCGAAGCCATGGCGCAGGGCGGCCGCCAGATCGTCGCCGTGTTCGTAGCCGACCACCGGCAGGCGGGGAAACAGGCGGTGCGCGGCATCGAGTACGACCGGCCAGGCCGCGTCAGGGCCGCCGTACGTTGCGAAGACGTTGGAGATGCCGACCACCTGCTCACTGCGGCTCGCCACCGCGCCGGCAACCACCTGGCCGTCCGCGGACCGTCCTGCGATCACGGACGTGGCCGGGGTGTCCAGCAGGCCGGGCCGGAAGAGGTGCGCGTTGCCGTTCCCGTCGTCCCAGGCCAGTGCCCAGGCGCGCAGCAGATCCGTGTCGGCCACGACGTCCCAGGCCAGATCCGGCGCGGTGGCGGGCTCGCCTGCCGGGCGGTGAATCCATTGCGCGGCGAACAAGATCTGGAAGCCGAATTCTGTCAGGTCGAGATCGGCGAAGCTGTCCTTGACGGAGGCGCCAGGCGTTGTGGTGTCGATACGGGCCGCCAGCGCTGCCGGATCGGCTCCTGGCGCGAGCGTTACCGCGTCGGGGTGGTACAGCGGCGTGCGAGCCGGGGAAATCCAGGACCGGGCCTCGAACGCGCCCGCCGGGCCGTGGGACCGGCTCATCGCCGCACACCACTCGGCGTTGTTTCGGGCGGCGGCTCTGATCAGGAACTCTTGCGGCGTCGTCACGAGTGCGGATCGTGCCCCGTCCCTGCCCCGCCCGTCGAGCGGATTTCCGGTACCCGCATGACGGCACTGCACGGGCCTGTCCCAGGAAGCAGTCGGTCATCGGCCTCCGGTACTGCCGCACCCGGCTTCCCAGGCTGCCTCGATCATCCGGAAGATCTCATGCACCGCGGCCTCCGGGTCGGCTGCCTCGCGGGCCAGCGAGTAGGCGTCGATCACGAACCTCGCGATCGTCCGGCTCACCGTGTCGGTCTGTGACAGTCCGGGATCGGCGGCGATGGCCGTTGCCAGCGTCTCCGCGTGGCGCAGCCTCATCGACTCCTCGTACTTCCGCAGGGCGGGCGTTTCGTCGATCATGCGCCAGATCGGGCCGACACCGTCCGCCGTGCAGTGTTGGACCAGCGCCTGGATCTCGCGGCGCAGCGCGGGGATCAGCGGCTCGTGCGGCGCTCTGGCGGTGACCGCCTGCGTGAGGCGTTGCTCGAAGCCTTCGTCCTGCTCGAACACCAGGGCCTCTTTGGAGGCGAAGTGGGAGAAGAGGGTAGTGCCGGCTACGTCGGCCTCGGCGGCCACTTCACGGATACCCACCGCGTCGTACCCGCGTTCCAGGAAGAGCCGCAGGGCGGTGTCTGCGATCTTCTGGCGGGTCGCGGCCTTCTTGCGCTCACGGCGGCCGGGCGGCGTATTCATGCCCTGACACTATCAGCTGCAAAATCACAACAGATACAAAACACTAACCGTTAGTGCTACGGTTCGCGGCCGAGGAGCCCCACACGGGCCCCGGCCAGATACGCATCGCCGTCCGAGCGGCGGGCGTGAACCCCGTCGACTGGAGGGTCCGTGAGGGGCAGATGCTGAGAGCCCATCCGATCGAACTGCCCGCCGGAGTCGGGCAAGATGCCGCGGGAGTGGTGGACGAGGTCGGGGAGGGTGTCGAAGGGGTCGAGGCCGGCGACCATGTGTTCGGCGAAGGGACCGCCACCTATGCCGAGTTCGCCGTGCTGTCGGCCTGGGCGCGCATGCCCGAGGGCCTGATGTTCGACGAGGCCGCCGGGTACCCCTCCGTGGTGGAGACCGCACTGCGCCTCATCCGCGAGGTCGGTGTGCGGCCCGGACAGACGCTGCTGGTGAGCGGTGCCTCCGGTGGGGTCGGATCGGCGGTGCTGCAGATCGCCCGCGCCCGAGGCATCACGGTGATCGGCACTGCCGGTGCCGCCAACCAGGACTATCTACGCAGCCTGGGCGCCCTCGCCACGACGTACGGCGAGGGCTGGACCGAGCGGGTGCGGCAGCTCGGCCGTGTCGACGCGGCCCTCGATCTGGCCGGCTCGGGCGTGATCCGCGAGCTCGTCGAGCTGACCGGGGACCCGCGGAAGGTGATCTCCATCGCCGATCTCGGTGCGCCGCAGCTCGGTGTGCGGTTCTCGGGGGTGGCCGGAAGTGTGCCGGATGCGCTCGCCGAGGCCGCCGATCTCATCGCGCGGGGAAAGCTCCACATCCCTGTCGAGAAGTCGTACACGCTCGCCGAGGCCGCGGCAGCGCACATCGACAGCCGGTCCGGCCACACGCGTGGGCGCCGGGTCGTGATCGTCTGAGCTGTTGCCCGCACCACCGGCCGTGAGGACCTAGACCCTCGGGCCGCGTGGTGCGTGCGGCGACGGGAAGGGGTGGCGGCGGCCTGTTCCGTACCCTGGGGGCATGCGTATGCGCCCCACTCTGACCTGGATCCCCACCGAGGATCTGCCGCCGGGCACCACGGATCTGGAGCCGGTCGCCGATGCGCTGGGCACCGGCGGCGTGCTGGTGCTCAGCGGGGCGGGCATCTCCACGGAGTCGGGCATCCCCGACTACCGTGGCGAGGGCGGGAGTCTGAGCCGGCATACGCCGATGACCTACCAGGACTTCATCGCCGACTCCCAGGCCCGGCGCAGGTACTGGGCCCGCAGCCACCTCGGCTGGCGGACCTTCGGCCGCGCCCGCCCCAACGCCGGGCACCGGGCCGTGGCGGCGTTCGGGCGGCACGGCCGGCTCTCGGGTGTGATCACCCAGAACGTCGACAGCCTGCACCAGGCCGCCGGCAGCGAGGGCGTCGTCGAACTCCATGGAAGCCTGGACCGGGTGGTCTGTCTTTCCTGTGGGGCCTTCACCCCGCGCCGCGAACTCGCCCGTCGGCTGGAGGAGGCCAACGTGGGGTTCCGGCCGGTGGCCGCCGCGATCAACCCGGACGGTGACGCCGACCTCACCGACGAACAGGTCGGAGACTTCCGCGTGGTGCCCTGCACGGTCTGCGGCGGCATCCTCAAACCGGACGTGGTGTTCTTCGGTGAGTCCGTGCCCCCGCCGCGGGTCGAGCACTGCCGTGAACTGGTCCGCGAGGCGACCTCGCTGCTGGTCCTGGGTTCCTCGCTGACCGTGATGTCCGGGCTCCGGTTCGCCCGCCAGGCGGCCCAGGCCGGGAAGCCCGTGCTGATCGTCAACCACGACCCGACCCGGGGCGACCGTCACGCCGTCACCCGCATCGCGCTTCCCCTGGGGGCGGCCCTCACAGCGGTGGCCGGCCAGCTGGGCATCCCCGTCGACGACTAGGAGCCGTCCGGGCGATCATGCTATTTCCGCCCCACGGGATCCGCGCCGTCGAATTCTGGGGCGAGATGGCCGAGCTGCAGGGTTCGACCGGGGGTGACCATGCCAGATCGCGGCTGGCACGACGACCGCGAGTACCACGATGCACTCCAACGGGCCGAGCAAGCAACGCGGGTCGGCTGGTCAGCGATTGCTGGGACGGCAGGAGCATTGGGCTGTGCATTGATCCTCCTGGTGGCGCTCTGCGTCGTTGCAGTCGTGGCGGGCCTGTACGTAGTGGTGGCTATGCACCACTAACGTCTGCCTTTTGGATCATGTGACTGCTCCATAACCGGCTCGTTGACGTGGGTATGGAGCGGGGAGATCTGAGCGATGCCGAGTGGGAACGGCTGCGGCCGTTCCTGCCAGTCAGCAACGGGCCTTGTGGCCGGTGGCGGGATCACCGGCAGGTGATCGACGGCATTCTGCACCGGGTGCGGACCGGAGTGCAGTGGCGTGACCTTCCTGAGCGGTTCGGTCCATGGAAGGGGGCGAGGCGTCAGAACACCAGGACGAGACGCCGTGGCAGAGCCTCGCCGCCCGCCTGGTGGAGGTGGTGCTGAAGGTGAGGGCTTGGGCCGCTCACGCGGCGGGTTCACCTGCAAACTCCACCTGAGCGCCGACGGTCGTTGCCGCCCACTATCCCTGATCGTCACACCAGGTCAGCGGGCGGACTGCACCCAGTTCAAGCCAGTGCTGGAGAAGATCCGCTTTCCGAAGACCGGCCCGGGCAGGCCGCGCAAGAAGCCGGACAGCCTTGCCGCGGATAAGGCATACAGCAACGGCCCCGTTCGTGAGCTCCTGCGCCTGCGGGGCATCCGCCACGCGACCCCGGAGAAGAATGACAGCGAGGCGGCCCGCCTGCGCAAGGGTTCACGCGGCGGGCGGCCACCAAACTTTGACGGCGAACGGTACAAGAAACGCAACACCGTGGAACGAGCAATCAACCGGCTTAAACAACACCGAGCCGTCGCCACTGGATATGACAAGCGCGGCTACGTCTTCCTCGGCATCGCTACCGCCGCAGCCCTCACTATCTGGCTCCGAACATGATCGACCGGACAAGTCCTAGGCGGCGCAGCCCAGGCGAGTCGGAGTTCGCTTACTTTACTGTGCCGAAACCTCTGAAATACCTCAGATTTGTTTTCGTGAGTCGGGGCGCACTGCCAGAATCACAGGGTTCCTGATCATGCGCCTCAGAGCCATCGCCGGGCACCTCCCCCACGGTCCCGGCCGGGACCGGCCATCTCCCCCTCACAAAGGCAACCCCTCCATGAGTGACGGCAGCCCCACAGCAGCCGGTCAGCTCACCGCTGACACAACGGCGAGCTCCCCCCACGTGGACGCCGGCGACGCCGGTTACAGCAAGGACCTCAAGTCCCGCCACATCAACATGATCGCCATCGGTGGCGCGATCGGCACCGGGCTCTTCCTGGGCGCGGGAGGGCGTCTCGCCGACGCCGGACCCTCGCTCGCCATCGCCTACGCCGTCTGCGGTGTCTTCGCCTTCTTCGTCGTACGCGCGCTGGGTGAGCTGATCCTCTACCGCCCGTCGTCCGGGGCCTTCGTCTCCTACGCCCGCGAGTTCATGGGCGAGAAGGGTGCCTTCGCGGCCGGCTGGCTGTACTTCCTCAACTGGTCCACCACCGCGATCGCGGACATCACCGCTGCGGCGACGTACGCCCATTTCTGGGGTGTGTTCAGCGATGTCCCGCAGTGGATCCTCGCGTTGATCGCCCTCGCCGTGGTGCTCACGGCCAACCTCATCTCGGTGAAGTACTTCGGCGAGATGGAGTTCTGGTTCGCGATCATCAAGGTCGCGGCCCTGGTCGCCTTCATGCTGATCGGCATCTTCCTCGTCGTCACCCAGCATCCGGTGGACGGCCACACCCCGGGCCTGTCCACCGTCTCGGACACCGGCGTCTTCCCCGTCGGCACACTTCCGATGCTGCTCGTGATCCAGGGCGTCGTCTTCGCCTACGCCTCCGTCGAACTGTGCGGCGTCACCGCCGGTGAGACCGAGAACCCCGAGAAGATCATGCCCCGTGCGATCAACTCGATCATGTGGCGGGTCGGACTGTTCTATGTCGGCTCGGTCGTACTGCTCGCACTGCTGCTGCCCTACACCGCCTACTCCGGGGGCCAGAGCCCCTTCGTCACCGTCATGGACAAGCTCGGGGTACCCGGTGCGGCCGGCGTGATGAACCTGGTCGTACTGACCGCCGCCTTGTCCAGCCTGAACTCCGGTCTCTACTCCACCGGCCGCATCCTGCGCTCCATGGCGCTGTCGGGTTCCGCGCCACGCTTCACCGGCCTGATGAACAAGGGACAGGTTCCGTACGGCGGCATTCTGCTGACCGCGGGCTTCGGGGTGCTGGGTGTCGGACTGAACTACGTGGTGCCGGGCCAGGCATTCGAGATCGTGCTGAACTTCGCGTCCATCGGAATCCTCGGCACCTGGGGCATGATCATGCTCTGCTCCCTCGTGTTCTGGCACCGCTCGCAGGACGGCCGGGTCCTGAGGCCCGCCTACCGCCTGCCCTGGGCCCCGTACACCCAGATCGTCACCTTGCTGTTCCTCGTCGGCGTGGCCTTCCTCATGTGGTGGGGCGGCGGCGTGGGCCGGACGACCGTGACGCTTCTCCCGGTGATCGCGGCGGCGCTGGTCGTTGGCTGGTTCCTCGTCCGCGGCCGGGTGCGCGAAATGGCACGGGCCAGGCAAAGCATCTGATCACAACCCATTATTTGCGTGGCACGCAATATTGCGTGCCACGCATTTTCTGTTACCGTGGGGGGCGTGAGCGGCCTTCGAGAACGAAAGAAAGAAGCCACGCGGGCAGCCCTGAGCTGGGCCGCGATCAGGCTGACCGTCGAGCGCGGGCTGAACGCCGTCAAGGTCGAGGACATCGCCGAGGCGGTGGGCGTCTCGCCACGCACGTTCAACAACTACTTCTCCAGCAAGGCCGAAGCGATCGCGTTTCGCTACCTCGAGCGGTCCCTGCGGGTCGCAGCCGAGCTGCGTCACGGACCGCCCGACGAGCCCTTGTGGGAGGCGATCACCCGTGCGGCGCTACGGCAGCTGGAACCCGGCCCTGAGGTGCGGCACATGCCGCCGCAGGAGCCCGCCGACTGGGCGGCGGGCCTGCGGGTGATGCTGGCCGAACCGGTGCTGGAAGCCGAGATGCTGCGAGCCTGCAAGATCGCGGAGAAGGAGCTCGCCTCGGCGGTCGCCGACCGCACGGGCACCGATTCCGGATCCGGCCTCTATCCGCGCCTGGTGGCCGCGAGCGTGATGGCCGCCACCAGCGTCGCGATCGAGCTGTTCGTTCAGGGCGACACGGGAGAGCCGATGGAGGTCCTGCTGCCCAGGGCGCTCGACATGGTGGCCGCCGGACTCCCCACCCCATAGCGCCGCCCTCCCCCGGCCGGGTTTTCCTTCTCTCCCGCCTGCCCTCCTCTGAAGCAACAAAGGAGAATTCTCATGTTTGACGTGGTTATTGTCGGCGCCGGTCCGAACGGACTGATGCTCGCCTGCGAGCTGGCGTTGGCCGGGGTGCGCCCCGTCGTGCTCGAACGTCTCACCGGCCCGAAGACCGAGCCACGGGCGAACGGCCTGGTCGGTCAGATAGTGCGCATGCTCGACCGCCGTGGCCTCTACGCACGCATCAGCGGCTCCAGCGAGCCACCCCGGCCGGCGCCCCGTTACATGTTCGGCGCGTTCACGCTGGATCTCGCGGGCATCGAGGACAACCCCGTGAGCCTGCTCCCGGCGCCGCAGGAGCAGATCGAGAAGGTCCTCGCCGAACGCGCCACAGAACTCGGCGTCATCCTCCGCAGGGGGGAGGAAGTGACCGACCTGCACCAGACCGACGACCTCGTCCGGATCACCCTGGGCGGCGGTGAGACCCTCACCGCCCGCTACCTGGTGGGGGCCGACGGCGGACGCAGCATGGTGCGGCGTCTGTCGGGCATCGGCTTCCCCGGCGTGACCGACGACGACTTCGTCACCCGGTCCGCAAACGTGTCCGTTGCGGACGAGTACGTCGGCCCCGAAGGCGACCTGATCGTCCCCGGCTACGGCAGCCTGCCGCCCCTGCTGTACGTGCGCACCGAGTGCGGCACGATCGTATGGGGTCTGCTGCCCGGCCGTGCGCCCATCCTCCACACCACCGAAACAGGCGGGGCGGCCGAGCAGGACACGCCCATGACCTTCGAGGAGATGCTGGCGAGTGCCGAGCGAGTGCTGGGCGCGCCCGTCCCGGTGGAACCGCCGAAGGGCGACGGGCCGCGTCTGCTCCGCCGTCTGGCCGGCGGAAACACGCGGCTGGCCGAGCGCTACCGGGACGGCCGGGTACTGCTGCTGGGCGACGCCGCACACGTGCACTCGGCGATCGGCGGCCCGGGCCTCAACCTCGGCCTGCAGGACGCGGTCAACCTCGGCTGGAAGCTGGCCGCGACCGTGCGCGGGTGGGCACCCGATGATCTGCTCGACACGTACGACGAGGAGCGACGTCCCGTCGCCGAACGCGTCGTGGCGTCGACACTGTCGCAGTCGGCACTGATGCGCCCCGGGCCGGAGGTCACCGCCCTGCGGACCGTCTTCGGTGAGCTGCTCGCCTCCCCCGGAGGCACTGGACGCATCGCCCACCTGCTCGCCGGCACCACCGAGGGCTTCGCGCCCGACCTCCAGGTGCACACCGGCGGAGGCACCCGTCGGCTGGCAGAGTTGACGACCTCCGCCCGGCCCCTGCTGCTGGACCTGGACGGCGGCTTCGCCGAGGCCGCGAAGCCCTGGCTCGACCGGGTGGACGTCCTGAGCGGCAAGGCGGAGGGCACGGACGCGACCGGACTGCTGCTGCGTCCCGACTGCCACATCGCGTGGACGGGTTACGAGCCGGGCGACGTCAGCGGTCTGCGGGCCGCCCTGACCAGGTGGTTCGGCGAACCGCTGGGGGACGCCCATGAGCCGGAGTGATGGCATGGCAGGGCCGGGGGGGTTGCCGGCCCGCTGCCACAGCCTCAGCTCCTCACGGCCTCGGCGATCCGCAGGGCGGCCTGACCGGGTGTGAGGTGCGTGGTGTCGACGACCTCGGCCTCGTCGTGCAGCCAGGTGCGGGCGGCCTCGGCGTAGGGCTCCAGGTATTCGAGACGGAATGCGGAGGGGCCGAGGACGGTGTCCCCCTCGATGCGCCCGCGGAGGGTGTCCTGGTCGGCGTGGAGAACGAAGTGCCGTAGAGGGATGGCGTGTTGTGCCAGGCCTGCGCTGATCTCGCGCCAGTACTGCTCGACCAGGACGGTCATGGGCATCACCAGGGTGCCGCCGGTGTAGCCGAGTACGTGGCGGGCGGTCTCGACGACGAGCGGCCGCCACGGCGGCCAGTGCTGGAAGTTGCCCGTCCAGGGCAGCCCCGGCGTGATGTCCATGAGCGTCTCGCCGACCTTCTCGGCGTCGAACACCCGTGAATCCGGGATCAGCTGCTGCAGGAGTGCGCCGGTCGTGGTCTTGCCTGCTCCGTGGGTGCCGTTGAGCCATACGATCATGGGATCCGATGCTAGTGCCGCGGCAGGCAATGTTCGCCCGTCAAGGAGCGGCGTTCGGTGCGTGCTCTGGGGGTCCCCCCTGCTCGCAGAGCTTGGGGGAGTGCCGGCCGGAAGTCCTCGTACTGGACGTACTTGGGCTTTCGGCCGGTGCGGCGGAGGGGGCACCTCCCTGCTCGAGCGAAGCCGAGAGCTTGGGGGCGCGTGCCGGGCGTCGCGACGGGGCGGACGTTGCCTGCTGCGGCACTAGCGCCAGACGTCAGGTGTCAGCTGCTCGACCGTTCGTCCTGGGGTCGTCTCGCGTGCGATGCTGAAGGGCACGTGGGATCACGGCGGGTAGCGGAAGAAAGTGCAGGGTGAGGGCAGTGCGGCGGCGGGGCGGGGCCATGGTGTGGGATCGGTTCGCGGCGTCCGATCCGGGACTGCTGCGGCTCACGGCGGGGCTGCGGACCGTCTCGGCGATCGCGCTCACCCTGCTGGTTCTGGCCCTTCTCGGCACCGACGTCAGCCACATGGTCGCCGGTGCGATGACAGCGATGACGGCCACCTTCGCCATCAAGGAGAAGCCGGTACGCGACCAAGCGGTCACGCTGGCCCTCGGCCTGCCGGTCTCACTCGTCGCGATGTCGCTGGGCGCGCTGCTGACTTCGCAGGTCGTCGCGGGCGACCTGTTCTTCATCGCCCTCATCTTCGGTGCCGTCTACTGCCGGCGATTCGGCGAGCGGGGAACGGCACTCGGCCTCATCGGCTTCCAGATCTACTTCCTCTCCCTGTTCGTCGGTGCCTCGACGACTGCCCTGCCGTCGCTCTGTCTGGCTCTGGCCGTCGGATTCGGCTGCAGCGCGGTGGTGCGGTTCGGCGTCGTTCCGGAAACGCCCCGGCGCGTCCTGGCACGGCTGCGCGACGCCTTCCGGGCGCGGCTCGCCCAGCTCGTCTCCGTGCAGATCGAGTTGCTCGACGCCGGCCCCGAGCAACTGGAGAAGGTGCTCGACGACATGCGGCTGCGCACCGCGCGGCTGCACGAGACCGCTCTGCTGATCCAGGGCCGTCTGGAGGAGGGCACACCGGACGCGGACAAGGCGGCGCTGCTGCAACGCCGGGTGGCGGACGCGGAGATCGCCACGGAGCGGCTGGGCATGCTGCTGTTGAACGCCCGCAGCGTGGAGCGCGCGGACACCCTCACCCTGCATCTGCCGCACGCGCCCGTACCGCTCACCGGGGACTGGAGGCCGGCCGATGACGACGCGACCATCGCCCTGCGCCGGGACCTCAAGGCGCTGCACCTTCTGGTCAGCCGTCCGGCGTCGCGCGACGCGGGCACGGCGGTGGCCCACATTCGCAACAGGCTGCTGGGCTACCGCGACGAGGAGAAGCTTCCGTCCGCGCCTTCGGGTATCCAGGACGCCTTTCGCGGCATCGGCGAGGCCGCCCGGTCGGTCCTGGGGCTACGACTCGCGCTGGACGGGCCGCAGGACGAGTCGGACGACTCTCCGGCGACCACGCGTTCCCGTGAGGAGTTCGACGCGGAGGACATCGCGCTCGCGGCCTCGGAGACGTCCGGGGAGAAGGACCGCGCCGGGTTGCAGCGTCCCACCACGAGGGCGGCGTTCCAGGTGGCGGTGGGCTCGGTGCTGGCCATGATCGGCGGTGAGCTCCTCTCCTCCCAGCGCTGGTACTGGGCCGTCCTCACGTGCTGGGTGGTCTTCCTCAACACGGCTTCCACCGGTGAGATCCTTGTCAAGGGATACCGTCGGCTGCTGGGCACTCTTCTGGGAGCCGTCGCCGGTGTCGCGTTGGCGGGGCTGGTCGGTGACCACACCTGGATCTCGTTCGCGCTGGTCCTCGTCTTCATCTTCGCGATGTTCTTCACAGCTCCGCTGTCGTACGCGGTCATGTCCTTCTTCGTCACGGCCATGCTGGGCCTGCTGTACACCCTGCTGAACTCGTACAGCTTCGACGTGCTGGTGCTGCGTATCGAGGAGACCGCGATCGGCGCCGCGTGCGGTGTCATCGCCGCTGTGCTGGTACTGCCGGTGCGCACAGACCGTCGTACCGACGAGCTGCTCGGAACCGTCCTGGAGCGGCTGGGTGAGGTGGTGTCCGCAGCGGTGGAACAGCTCAGCGGTGGTCCCGCGTCCGATCTGCTCGGCAAGGCACGCGGGCTGGACACGGCACTGGACGAACTGCGTGATTCCACCAACCCGTTGACCTATCCGATCACGCCGCTGCGTGGCCGGCGCCGGACCGTCCGCTATCTGGTGGCGCTCCTGGAGACGTGCGCGTATCACGCGCGTTCGCTCGCCGCGACGGCTGAGCTCGTGCCGCACAGCAAGACCGTCGCGGCCGACCCCCGGCTCCACCGGGCCGGGCAGCGTATCGCGCACAACATCGGCGTACTCGCCGCGTACGTCGAGGACGAGGCGGCTCGGGGCGAGGTCGAGTCCGGTGCCAGCATCGCCTCGACGCTGCGGGACGACGGGTCCGGTACCCAGCCGTCCGGCACCGTGACCTTCCGCGTGCTGCGGCACCTGCAGCGCCTGGACGAGGGAGTGGTCGGGCTCGCCCGGCCCCTGGACGTGCCGCTCGCCGACCACACCGGGACGAAGTCCGTACGCGACTGAGTGGCCTGACCCTGTCGGCTGCTCAGCACGAGCGGGTTCTGTCCGCGGTGTACTCGGTGACTGTCCATCGGCTGCCCTCCCCCCGCTCCAACCGCGCCGTGACCCCGTACCTCACCGGCTGACCGGCCCGCCGCGGCAGCCGCCATCCTGTCGTCGTGTCGAGGGTCTCCCACTTCGAACCGTCCACGCAGTCCTGCACGGTCGCCGTGGGCGGCTGCGCGCCGGCAGTCAGCGTGGTGACCTCCGGCTCATGTCCGAGGTCGCCGCGCATCACCGTGTGTTCCTCGGCCATGCGGGCCAGGTCCCGTTCGAATGCGCTCCATGCGTCGCGCGCCGTGTACCGCTTCAGGTCCGTCCCGTCCGCCGAGGCAGCCCGGTACGCCTTCAACTGCTCCGCCCACATCAGGCGGTACACCGCCAGCACGTCGGCCTCGGCCGCCGTGGACGTGCCTACAGGGGGCTTCCCGTCGCTCCCGGTGGACCCGACGCCACCGCAGCCGGTCAGGACGAGAACGAATGTCGCGGCACCGCACCGGAGGGTGACGCCCGCCCGGGAACACGTCTGCCGAGCCGTCGCCATCAGCTACTCCTGGTTCGCCGTCCGATATCGGTCACCGGCTCAACGACGCACGCCGTCATCGGGTCACCGCCAGGAACATCGCGCGGTTGAAGGGGCGGTGGGTCTTGACGGGTTTCTGGTCTGTACCTATGGTCACCGGTCAACGCGAGTGTTCAACATCCAGTGCATCGTTCACATACACGAACGGATGGCCCCCCACATGCCCGCCATTTCCGCGTTCCACCGTGCCGGACGGCGTCCGGCGTTCCTGCTCACCGCGGCCGTCGCGACCACCGCTCTGGCAGCCGGTTTCCTCTCCCTGCCCGGCGCCCGCTCCGCGGAGGCCGCGCCCGCGGCCTTCACGCACCCCGGAGTCATCGTCTCCCAAGGGCAGTTGGACTTCACCCGTGGCAAGGTCGACGCCGGGGCGCAGCCCTGGAAGAGCGCGTTCGACCAGATGACGGCGAGCAAGTACGCCGACCCGAACCGCACCGCCAAGCCCCGTGCGACCGTCGAGTGCGGTTCCTACTCGAATCCCGACTACGGCTGTACGGACGAGCGTGAGGACGCGATCGCGGCATACACCAACGCGCTCGCCTGGTACATCACACGCGACGAGCGGTACGCGAAGAAGTCGATCGAGCTGATGGACGCCTGGTCGGCGGTGATCAAGACCCACACCAACAGCAACGCCCCGCTGCAGACCGGCTGGGCCGGCTCCTCCTGGCCGAAGGCTGCCGAGATCATCAAGCACACCTACACCGGGACGTGGCCCGGCTCCGGGCGCTTCGCGACCATGCTGCGCGACGTCTACCTTCCCGAGATCATCAACGGCTCCGACTCCAACGGGAACTGGGAGCTGTCGATGATGGAGGCCGCCGTCGGCATCTCTGTCTTCCTCGACGACAGGACGTCCTACGACAAGGCGATGGCGAAGTTCCGTGCGCGCACGGCCGCGTACGTCTATCTCGCCTCCGACGGCGCCGTGCCCAGGACCGTGCCGAGCCAGAACCTCGACACCACCGCGAAGATCGTCAAGTACTGGCAGGGGCAGTCCACCTTCGTCACCGGGCTCACCCAGGAGACCTGCCGTGACTTCACGCACACCGGTTACGGCATCTCGGCCATCGCCCACATCGCCGAGACCAGCCGGATCCAGGGCCAGGACCTCTACGGCACGGACGTCGGCGAGCGACTGCGGCAGGCGCTCGGCTTCCAGTCCAGGTACGAACTCGGCGAACCGGCGCCGGACTGGCTGTGCGGCGGGTCGCTGGACCTGGGTCTCGGGCCCGTCACCGAGGTCGGGTACAACGCCCTGCACAACCGCCTCGGCACGGCGATGACCAACACCCAGCTGCTGACCGAGCGGAGCCGCCCGGCCGGCAGCAACAACCTCTTCGTGGCCTGGGAGACGCTGACGCACGGCGACAACCCGAACTGATCCGGCCGGAAGGGCCCGTTCACCCGTCCTGCGGGTGCGCGACGAAGACGCCGCACGGCTGCGAGCGGCTCCCTCGCGCACCCGGTCCGCCGCCCGGCCGACGGGATGCTGTACGAAGACCTGTGTGAACGAACAGACCCGGCCCGCGACCGTACGCGTGTTCATCGCCCTGGCCCCGCCCGACCACGCGAAGGAAGAGCTGGCCCGAGAGCTGCGCCCCGCGTATGACACGCACCCTCACATGCGGTGGAACCGTATCGAGGACTGGCACATCACCCTGGCTTTCCTGGGGGAACTTCCGGTCGGTACCGTTCCGCTCCTGAGCCCGCCGCTCGCCGGCCTCGCTGCGGACCACCGGCCGCCCCGGCTGGCCCTGCGTGGCAGCGGAACCTTCGACGACCGGGTGCTGTGGAGCGGGATGGACGGAGACCTCGAAGGACTGCGAATGCTCGCCACCGATGTACGTACGGCTATGAAGGGCGCCGGTGTCGCCTTCGAGGACCGGCCGCTGCGCGCCCACCTGACCTTGGCACGTGCCCGCCGGGGAGACCGGTCCTCGGCGGCGGAGATCGCTGAGGGACTGGCCGGCTTCACCGGCCGCCCGTGGTCTGCCGAACGTCTGCACCTGGTCGGCAGCAACGTCGGCCGCAGCCGTGGGCCGATCCACTACCGCGACATCGAGGCCTGGCCCCTCGGCGGTGGAGACGGGCCCGGATGAGACGGCACGGACGGGCTGTCAGTTCACCGGCGGTTCCGCCAGCAGGACTTCGACACCGCGGCTGCGCAGGGCGCGCACCTGGTCGGGATCCGCCGACGCGTCGGTCACCAGCGTCCAGCCAGGTTGCCAGGGGGCCCAGGCGTGGAAGGGGGCCGCGCCCAGCTTCGCCGCGTGCGCGAGGACGTACACCCGGCGCGAACGGCGGGCCATGAGTTCCTTGAGCCTGATCTGCTCCGCGCCGGCCTCACAGATGCCGAGGCCGGGCGAGACGCCGTCGGTTCCGAGGAACGCGGCGTCGAACGTCATGCGCTCCAGAGCGGCCTCGGTGAGCGGGCCGACGAACGCGTGGCTGAGCGGGCGGTAGTCGCCGCCCAGGCAGGTGACGTGCACGCCTTCGGCTCCCCCGAGTTCGAGCACCGCCGACAGGCTGGGCGTCGCGACGGTCACTCCGGCCCCTGTGCCGCGCAGTGCGCGGGCGAGCGCGGCGACGGTGGAGCCCGCGTCGAGCAGGACCGTCCCGCCCGGCGCGATCCGGGTCAACGCGAGGGCCGCGATGGCGCGCTTGGCCTCGGGCGCCTGCGCCGTACGCCGGTGGAGGGGTGCCTCGGGTGCCATGGCGCCGCCGTAGGTACGGGCGAGGCGCCCGTCAGCGGTGAGTCTGGCGAGGTCCCGGCGGATCGTGGACGGGCTCACCACGAACCGTGTGCTGAGTTCGTCGACCCCGGCGAGGCCGCTGTCCTGGGCCAGGGCGACGATACTTTCGCGCCGGGCGTGTGCGGCCGCGCTGGTCATCGGTGCCTTTCGGTGGCGAGTGCGACCGCCTGGCGGAGCGCCTCGACCATGCTGTCGCCCCGGGCGGTGCCGGTTCCCGCGATGTCGAAGGCCGTGCCGTGGTCGACGGAGGTGCGGATGACGGGGAGTCCGACCGTGACGTTGACGCCGTTCTCGATGCCGAGGACCTTGACCGGGGCGTGGCCCTGGTCGTGGTACATCGCCACGATCAGATCGTAGTCGCCGCGGGCCGCGAGGAAGAACGCCGTGTCGGCGGGGAGCGGGCCGTGTACGTCGATGCCGTCGGCGCGCAGCGCGGCGACGGCGGGGGCGATCTTCGTCTCCTCCTCACCGTTGCCGAAGAGGCCGTTCTCACCGGCGTGCGGATTGATGCCGCACACGCCGATGACCGGCTCGGGGATTCCGGCGCGGACCAGGGCTTGGTGGCCGCGGCGCACGGTGCGCTCGACGAGCGGCGGGTCGATCCGGTGCACGGCGTCGATCAGGCCGAGGTGGGTGGTGACGTGGATGACGTTCAGGTCGGGAGTCGTCAGCATCATGGACACCTCGTCCGTGCCCGTGAGGCTCGCGAGCAGCTCGGTGTGCCCGGCGTAGGCGTGCCCGGCGAGGTGCAGGGCCTCCTTGTTGAGGGGGGCCGTGCATATCGCGTCGACGTCGCCGCGCACGGCGAGTCGTGCGGCCTCCTCGACGTAGCGGTAGGCGGCTTCGCCCGCCTCCGCGGAAAGGCGTCCCCAGGGCAGATCCGCCGGCAGGAGGTCCAGGTCGACGACGTTCACGCGTCCGGGGGTCCAGTCGGCCTCCCCCGGGCCGGGGACGGGTACGACGGTGTCCTCACTGCCGACCAGTGCGGCCGCCCTGCGCAGACTGCGGGCGTCGCCGATGACGAGGGGGCGGCACCGGCGCACGGTGTCCGGGTGTGCGAGCGCCTTCATGACGATCTCGGGGCCGACGCCGGCCCCGTCCCCCATGGTCACGGCGACGAGCGGGAGGCGGTCGGGCGGCGGTGCGGTCGTGCGGGCGCGTCCGGGGGTGTGCTCGGCGGGGTTCATCGCGGTCCTCCGTCGGATGTGTGCGGTGTCTGCGGTACGTCGTGGCCGGGCTGTTCGCGCAGGGCGCCCACCATGCGCACGAGGGAATCGGTGCCGCCGAAGCTTCCGGGGCGGGTGACGACGCCGCGCCCGTCCGTGGTCCGGCAGAGCACGGCGCCGTGGTGCACCTGTCCGACCGGCAGCAGTGCGGTGATCCCGAGTTCGTCCAGGAGGGTGCGGGCGGTCTCCCCGCCGGTGAGGACGAGGTCCGCGTCCTCGGGCAGGAGCCCGGCGACGGTGCGGGCGAGGGCCCTTGCCAGGCGGGGTGCGGCAGAAGGGTCGATGACCGTGGTGGGCGCGACGCTGAGGACGAGGACCGGGGCCCGGTCCCGGGCGGTCGTGGTGACGGCGGCCGGGTGGCTGCCGGCGGGGTGGGCGAGCAGGGAGTTGGGGCGGAACGCGATGTGGCGGGCCCCGAGCAGGGTCAGTTGCGCGATCTGCGCACGGGCGCCGGGGTGCGCGGTTCCTACGACGACCACCACGGGGCGCGGCTCCCTGTTCGGCCGCCGGGGGTCCGCACGGCGTTCGGCCGTGCCGGACAGCCGTCCCAGGGCGGCGGTGATGCCGCCCGAGCCGATGGTCCGTACTGTCTCCGGCAGGCGGAGAATTGCCTCGGCCACGGCGTCCAGGTCGGCGTCGGTCTCGGCGTCGCACACCAGAGCCGCTCCGTCGGCGAGGCCTCGGCTCAGACGGTGTAACAGGTGTGGGACGCCCGCGCGTATCTCCGTGAGGGGTATGACGGACGCGTACATGCCCAGTGCTCCGGCCACGGACCTCGGCGGCGGCCCTGGCTCGGCGTGCCAGGCGTCGGTGTGGTGGAGCGGTACGCCGTGGAGCCGTACGACACCGTCGCGGACGGTCCGGCCGCCGGCCGGCAGCGCGGTCGCGACCACGAGACCGCCCGCGCCCGCCGCGAACGCCGCGGTCTCTGCGGCGAAATGGCCCCGGAGCAGCGAGTCGCTCTTCTTGACCAGCCGGGTGCCGTCCGCTGCGTGCCGCCGGACCGCCTGCGCGACGAGCCCTGCCGCTTCGGTGGATGTGCGTCCACGCGAGTCGAGATCCACCACCAGGGTCTCCCCCGGCAGCCGGTGTGCGGCCGGTACGAGGGCGATCCTCCGGCAGGAAGGCAGCACGGCCGCGCACTCGGCGGCACCGGACAGGTCGTCGGCCAGCACGACGAGGGGCGGACAGGTCCTGCGGTCGAACCGGTCGTGCGGCACGAGCGGCCCCCTCTCCTCCTGCGCTACGTGGCTGAAGTCGCCGGGCGGCCCGGCGGGCGCGGCTCATGGACCGTCGCGGTCTCCGGCGGCACGGCCGGCCCAGCATGGCAGCTCTGCGCGATTCGCGCGATATATCTTGCGCGAATCACGCAACACTGCCACCGTCGTGCCGACGGCCACGAGCCGGCGCCCGATGCCCGAAGTGCCGCGCGGACACGCCGCAGTTGCCGCCCGAGTGGAAGGGGTCTCCCGATGTCCACCGCCCATGACCTTCACCTGCCGGACGTTGCCGTCCCGCTGTCTCCCCTGGTGCTCGGCACCATGACGTTCGGCGACACAGTCGGCCGCGCGGACGCCGCCCGTCTTCTGGACATGGCCCTCGACGCCGGTGTCACGGGCGTGGACACGGCGAACGTCTATGCCGACGGCGAGACGGAGCGCATCCTCGCCGGGTTGCTCCCCTCCCGCCGCGACCGGATGGTCCTCGCCACCAAGGCGGGGATGCCGCACGAGGACCATCAGGGCCACGCCCCGCTGTCCCGCGCCGGGTTGCGGGCGGCGCTCGACGGGAGCCTGAAGCGGCTCGGCACCGATCATGTCGACATCTTCTACCTGCACCAGCCCGATCACGCCACGCCGGCCGCCGAAACTCTGGAGACGGTGGCGGAGTTCGCCGCCGAGGGCCGCATCCGGGCACTGGGGGTCTCCAATCATCCCGCCTGGCGGATCGCCCATCTCATGGGCGTCGCCGACGAGTCGGGGACGCCCCGGCCGGTGATCGCCCAGCAGTTGCACAACCTGCTGGCCCGCCGCGTCGAGGAGGAGTACACCGGCTTCACCGCGCATCCCGCGTCGCGCGGGATGCGCACCATGGCGTACAACGCGCTGGCCGGCGGTCTGCTGACCGGACGTTACGCCGGTGGCCGGGAGCCGGGCGCGGGCCGGTTCGGTACGTCGCGACTCGCGGACACCTACCACGACCGCTACTGGAACGACGGGCTGTTCACGGCCGTGGCCCGGCTCCGGGCCGTCGCGGACGGCGCCGGAATTCCGCTCGCCGCGCTCGCGCTGCGGTGGCTGCTGCACCGGGAGTCGACCGACGCGGTACTGATCGGCTGCTCCGGGACCGGCCAGTTGCGGGCCAACCTCGCGGCTGCTTCGGCGGGCCCGCTGCCCGGTGACGTGCTTGCGGCGTGCGACGAGGTGGGGGCCGGACTCCGCGGCCCCATGCCCGCCTACCACCGCTGATCCCGTCACCCGGCGGGTGGCTCGCCGGGCGGTGAGCCACAGCCGCAGTCGCGGTCGCTCCCCGCGACGAAGGGGTGGCCGGTCACCGTGACGGGCCGGTCGTCGATGACGTTCGGGGTGTCGACGACATGGCGGCCGGCGCCTCTGGTCAGGGGCGCGGGCCGGCCCGGGAGGTGGATGTCGGCGCGGGCCCCGGGCGGCACCAGGACCTCCACCACGAGGGTGGGCCCTTCGATGCGCCAGCCCGCCTCCGCGCGCCCGTACGGGGTGAGGTGCGCGGCCCACGCGCGGGTGAGCGTGCCGCCGGGGGACGGTGCCACCCGGATGCGGCGCCAGCCGGGCTCGGCCGCGGAGAGTCCGGCCACGCTCCGGTGGAGCCAGTCGGCCACGGATCCGAGGGCGTAGTGGTTGAAGGACGTCATCTGTCCGGGGTTGACGCTGCTGTCGGGAAGCATCGAGTCCCAGCGCTCCCACACGGTGGTCGCCCCCATGGTCACGGGGTACAGCCATGACGGGCAGTGCCGCTCGGCGACCATGCGGTGGGCGAGACGGGCGTGGCCCGCCAGGGACAGCGCGTCGCAGATCAGGGGGGTCCCCGCGAAGCCGGTGGCGATGCGGAAGCCCGAGCGGCGCACCAGTTGTGCCAGACGGTCCCCGGCCCGCAGCCGCTGTCGCCCTTCGGGGAGCAGCCCGAAGCACAGGGCCAGCGCGTAGGCGGTCTGCGAGTCGGACGCCAGACGGCCTGCCGGGGTGACGAACTCTTCGGCGAAGGCGGTACGCAGGCGGGCGGCCAGGGCGCGGTGGTGGGCGGCGTCGCCCTTCTCGTCGAGGAGTTCCCCGATCCCGGCGAGGAGGTCGGCCGAGTGGATGAGGTGGGCCGCGGCGACGAGTTCGGCGTCGGTGCGGGCCGCGGCGGGGTCGTCGGGCGGGGCCGTGGGGTCGAGCCAGTCGCCGAGCTGGTCGGGGTCGCGCCACAGACCGCCGTCCTCCGCCGCTCGTCCGGCCATGAGACCCACCCAGGCGGTCATGGACGGGTACTGGTCGCGCAGCAGGCCGAGGTCGCCGCTGTTGCGGTACAGCGCCCACGGCACCAGGACCGCGGCGTCGCCCCACAGCGCGTGCGGGTGTTCGCCCGCCGGCGGGTCGAGGATGTCGGGGACGACCAGAGGTACCGAGTGGTCGGGGCGGGCCAGTTGCTCGGCCGCGAGGTCCCGCAGCCAGCCGGCCAGCATGCCGGTGCAGTCGTGGAGGAAGGCGGCGGTGGGTGCGAAGACGGCGATGTCGCCGGTCCAGCCGAGCCGTTCGTCGCGCTGCGGGCAGTCGGTCGGGATGTCGACGAAGTTGCCGAGCAGGGAGTGCACGACGTTCTCGTGGAGCCGGTTCAGGAGCGGGTCGGAGCTCTCGAACCAGCCGGTGCGCTCCATGTCGGTGTGCAGCACGATCGCCTCGACACCGGTGGGGTCGAATGTCCCGGGCCAGCCGTGGATCTCGGCGTACCGGAAGCCGTGCAGGGTGAAGCGGGGTTCGTAGGTCTCGGGCGCGCCCGTGCCGCGCAGCACGTACGTGTCCGTGGCGGCGGCCCGGCGCAGGGGGCGCAGGGCGAGTTCGCCGTGTTCCAGGACCTCCGCGTGGCGCAGGGTGACGGTGTGTCCGGCGGGCCCGGTCACTCGCAGGCGGAGCCGGCCCACCAGGTTCTGTCCGAAGTCGACGACGGTGCGGCCTGAGGGTGTGGTGAGCACCTCTCGGACGGGGACGGTGCGGGTGCGGCGGACCGGGGGGCCGGTGGGGGCGGTCAGCCGGGCGGTGGGCGGGGGGAGTTCGCATACCCGTGCCCAGTGGCGGCTGTCGTGGCCGGGCCGGGACCAGCCGTCCTGCTCCAGGCGGGCGTCGTAGGTCTCGCCGTCGTAGAGCTCCGAGCGCACCAGCGGTCCGGTGCTCCAGGTCCAGCGGTCGTCGGTGGTGACGAGCTGGGTGGTCCCGTCCGTCCCGTGGATCTCCAGTTGGGCGAGCAGGGACCGGTGGCGGCCGTAGTGATGGCGCCGGCCGCCGTCCCAGCCGAGGCGTCCGGAGTGCCAGCCTTCCCCGAGGAGCGCGCCGATGGTGTTGGGGCCGGGCCGCAGGAGGGCGGTGACGTCGTGGGTACGGTAGCGCAGCCGGTGGTGGTAGGAGGTCCAGCCGGGTTCCAGCACTTCGTCGCCGACGCGTGTGCCGTTGACCTCGGTCTCGTAGATGCCGTGCGCGGTGACGTACAGGCGGGCGGACGCGACGTCGCCCTCGATCCGGAAGTCCCTGCGCAGCAGGGCCACCGGCAGGGCTTCCTCGTCGTCGCCGGTGTCCGGTGTGATGAGGCGGGCGCACCAGTCGGAGGGGTCGAGCAGCCCGGTCTCGACGGTGGCGGCTTCCGACCAGGGACTGGGTCCGCCGTCCGAGCCTCCCCACACCATCACCCGTACGGTGGCGCGGGTGCGGGAGGTGAGTGGCGGGCCGGGCCAGGGCACCAGCACGCAGTCGGCTCCCGGGGTGCGGCCGGTGTCGGTGAGGGGGGTGCCGTCCGTCCCCACGATCCTGATGCGGTAGGCGTGTTGGACCCAGTCGGGTTCCTCGGTGCGGGTACGCCAGCTCAGGCGCGGGGCCGGTTCGCCGATACCGAGGGCGAGGCGGTGGTGTTCGAAGACGGGGGCGGCGGTCACTGTCGTCGGATGCTGCACGGGCCGGGCTCCTCAGTCCATTTCGATGCGCAGGACCTGCGCGTAGGGGGTGGGGGGCGGCCCGGGGGGCAGGTGGACGTCGAGGGCGTCGTGGCCGGAGGTCCACCGGACCGGGGCGTCGGTGCCGAGCATGCTGATCCGGCGGGGCGGTGCGGTGACGAGCCCTCGCGCCGTGCCGAGGCTTTCGATACGGACGGTGCGGTCGTCGGGCCAGGCCATCAGGAAGGCGTAGAGGGCGGAGCGGTCCCCCTGGCCCACGGTGAAGCGGATGTCGCGGGGCGTGTAGGTGAGTGTCTTCTCCCGGGCGCGGTCGCCGGTCACGTCGGTCGGGCCCTCCCCGTGGACCTTCCAGGGGCGGCTGCCGAAGACGGCCTCGCCGCACAGGGCGGTCCAGGCGCCGAGGGAGTCGAGGACGGCGCCGGTCGGCTCGTCGATGGTGCCGTCGGGGAGCTGGGGGACGTTGAGGAGCAGGCAGCCGTTCTTGGCGACGGTGTCGACCAGCAGGTGCACGATCTCGGGGGCGGTCTTGTAGCGCTCGCCGTCGCTGTAGAACCAGTCGCCGATGCTGGTGTCGTACTGCCAGGGGTGCGGGTCGAGGGTGCCGAGCTGGCCTCGTTCGACGTCCAGGAGCACGGCGTCGCGGTCCTCGTCGGGGATGGTCTTGATGGAGACGGCGCCCTCGGGCCGGCGGGCGTAGTAGTCGGCGAGGAATTCCAGGCCTCGGCGGCTGGGCGGGGCGGCCTGGCACACGCTGCCCTCGTCGAAGGGCATACGGGAGTCGTCGAGGTAGACGAGGTCGGCGTCGTGGCGGAACGCGACGTCGCGCAGCCGGGCGTAGAAGTCGTCGACGAACGCCGCGTCGGGCTTCTCACCGGGCCGGCGTGGGCGGCCGTAGAGGTCGCGTGGGTCGAGCCCCTGCCACCAGGAGCCGTCCCCGTCGGCCGCGGTGAGGTGTCCGTCGTACGGGAGACCCGCGTGGGGGCCGTCCGCGTCGTGGCCGAACGCGGCGTCGAGCCAGCGCCAGGTCCAGGAGCCGGCGTGCATGCTCACGCCGAAGCGGAGCCCGGCGGAGCGGGCGGCGCCGGCCCAGCGGGCGACGATGTCGGTGCGCGGACCGACGTTGACGGAGTTCCACGGCTGGCGGGCCGAGTCCCACAGGTCGAAGTTGTCGCAGTGTGTGGCGAGGGAGACGAAGTACCGGGCGCCGGTCCGCCGGAAGCGGTCCATCAGCGCCTCCGGGTCGAACCGTTCGGCCTTCCAGGAGTGGCACAGGTCCTTGTGGCCGTACGCGGAGGGGTGGCCGAAGTGTTCGCGGTGGTGGGCGGTCTGCCTGGCGGTCCGCTTCCGCTCGAAGTCCTCGGTGCCCTCGTAGGAGCCGTAGAGGTGGCGGGCGTACCAGTCGCCCCTGCGGGCCGCGGACTGCGGGCCCCAGTGCGCCCAGATGCCGAGCTTGGCGTCCCTGAACCAGTCCGGGACGCGGTGGCCGCGCAGCGATCCCCAGTCGGGCCGGTACGTGCTGTTCCGGTCGTGGCCGGTGTTCATGCAACTCCCCTTCCATTGACGGTATTCAGGCGGCATGCCACCTTCGGAGCCATGTCGAACTTCCTTGCACGAGCGTCATGGGGCGCGGACCGGGTCCGGCTGGGGACCGCGTATTACCACGAGTATCAGCCGACGGACCGGCTGGAGACGGACCTCGATCTGATGGCCGCGACGGGGCTGTCGCTGATCCGGGTCGGCGAGTCGGTCTGGTCGACCTGGGAGCCGGAGGACGGAGTCCTCGACCTGGACTGGGTGGCTCCGGTCCTGGACGGCGCGCACGAGCGCGGCATCGGGGTGCTGCTCGGCACACCGACGTACGCGGTGCCTCCCTGGCTGCAGCGCGCACACCCGGAGATCGCCGCGGTCCGCGCGGACGGCAGCCGGGTGCCGTGGGGGGCCCGGCAGGAGGTGGACTTCACGCACCCGGTGTTCCGCCGTTACGCGGAGCGGCTGGTGCGGCGCGTCGTCTCCGCGTACGCGGGACACCCCGCGGTGGCCGGGTTCCAGGTCGACAACGAGCCCGGTCTCCTTCTCCTGCACAACGAGGGGGTGTTCGAGGAGTTCGTGGCGCGGCTGCGGCGGCGCTTCGGGACCGTCGGCGCGCTCAACGAGGCGTGGGGGCTGGCCTACTGGTCGCACCGTCTGTCGTCCTGGGACGAGCTGTGGGCGCCGGCGGGCAACACCACCCCTTCGTACGACCTGGCGTGGCGTCGCCATCAGGCCGATCTGACGGCCGAGTTCATCGCCTGGCAGACGGAGATCGTCCGGGAGGCCGCCAGGCCGCACCAGTACGTGACCACCTGCCTGGCGGTGACCCGTCCGGCGGTCGACGAGGAGGCGCTGACCGGGGTGCTGGACGTCACGGCCGGCAATGTCTACTACGCGGCGCAGGACGAGCTGGCTCTGCCCGACACGGGCCGGCGCCATGAGGGCGGCTGGTTCGGCCAGGGTGTCTGGCAGCTGTACCAGGCGGCGGACCGGCTGTGGGGCGCGCGCCAGGAGCCGTTCCTGGTCACCGAGACGAACGCCTCCTCGATCGGCGGGTCGCACACCAATCACGCGGGGTACGACGGCCAGTTGAGACAGGCCGCCTGGGCGCTGGCCGCGCGTGGGGCGCGTCTGGTGCAGTACTGGCACTGGCACACGCTGCCCTACGGTGCGGAAACCTACTGGGGCGGCGTTCTCGGGCACGCTCTCGAACCCGGCCGTACCCAGCGTGAGATCCGGCGGATCGCGGCGGAGTTCGAGGCGGCCGGGGAGGTGATGACGGGGCTCGTCCCGGACGTGGACGCGGCCTTCGTCCGGTCCGTCGAGAGCGACTGGGCGATGCAGTTCCAGCCGCCGCTGCCGCTCCCCGGAACGTTCGATCCGGATCCTCGCTCGTACGGGCGGGTCTTCGGCGCCTTCTACAAGGGGTTCTTCGACGCGGGCGCCCAGGCCCGGATCATGTCGCCCCGGCAGCTGGCGTCGGCCCTGCGCCACGGGACGGACGCCCCCGGCACGTTCCCCGCCTGCCTGGTGGTGCCCGCCCTCTACGTGAGCGACGACGAGGTGCCCGCTCTCCTCGACGGCTACGCACGCGACGGCGGACACCTGGTGCTCACCTTCCGCACGGGCTACGCCGACGGTGAGGCGCGGGCACGGTCCGAGGTCGCGCCGGGGGCCGTGCTGCGGGCGGCGTCCGGGGTGCACTACACGGAGTACGCGAACCTGCCCGGGCCTCTGGCCGTCGAGCCGGCGGAGGGGTCGTCGCTGAAGCTCGCGCCCGGTGCCCGGGCCCTGGAGTGGGCGGACGGTCTGGAGACGGACGACGCCCGGCCGCTCGCGCACTACACGCACCCCCATTTCGGACGGTGGCCGGCCGCGACCGTCCGGGAGCACGGGCGGGGCAGCGTGACGTATGTGGGAACGCTGCCGGACAGCGTCTTCGCCGAGGCGCTGGCCCGGCACACATCCGGTGGTGCGACGGCTGCGGCGTGCTGGGCGCCGCTGCCCGCGTCGGTGACCGTGACCTCGGCCAGCAACGCACTGGGACAGCGCCTGTGGTTCGTGCACAACTGGGCGTGGCAGCCGGTACGGGTCCCCGTTCCCGTAGCGGTCCGTGACGTGCTCGGTGAGGAGCGCCTGGCTCCCGGCGACGGGCTGGGCCTGGGGGCGTGGGATGTGCGTGTGCTCCGTGCGGTCGGCGCTCACGACGGGCCTCCGGACACGAGCGGGCGGAGCAGCAGCTCGATGTGCCAGGGCTGAGGGAGCAGTTGGTGGTCCGCCAGCGGGCCCGGTCCGCAGGAGGCGCTGCCGAGACCGTGCTGGGCGACGTCCACGTGGAGATGAAGGCGGTCGCCCGGTACGAGGTCCGGCGGGTGGGCGGCCGCTTCGAGCTCCCCGTGGCTCCAGGGCCGGACCGTCAGGCCGAAGGGCCTGCCGGTACCGGCCGTCTCGACGCGCAGGCCCTGGCCGGTCGCGGGGTCCACGAGCTCGGCCCATCGGACGGCGGCGCGCCGGCCGTTCTCCTGCGGGACGACGTACGGGGTCTGGAGCGAGGCGACATCGGCGGTGAACAAGCCCGTCCGGGCGGCGTCTTCGCTGTCCGGGTAGGCCTCTCCGGGGCCCTTTCCGTACCATCGGACGCGGTCGTGGCGGGCGGGCAGTGTGAACCGTATGCCGGCACGCGGCAGGGTGAGACCGTCCCAGGGGCCCTCCGGGGTGATGTCGACGGTGAGGCGCAGGGCATCGCCCTCCCGGGTCCAGGTGTGATGCATCCGCAGGCCGTGCGGCAGGCCGTCGGGGGCGTGGCGGGACCGGACGCGCACCTCCTCCCGGCTCCGCTCGACGCTCTCCGTGCGGATGACCAGCCGGTCCAGGCCCGCTCCACGCCACCGGCGCAGTACGGAGTTGTCGCCCATCCCCCGGTCGTTGTCGGTGGGTGCGCGCCAGATGTCGAGGTAGGGGCCCGCGAGGCCCAGGCCGAGGCCGTCCGGTGCGTGCAGCAGTCCGGTGTGTTCGTCGAGGACGCCGACGGCGGGGGCTTGCGGGAGCTGTCCTGGCCGGGGCGCGGCCGCCCGGACGCGCGACTGTGTCCAGGCGACCTCATGACCGGCCGGGCCCCACAACTCGTCGGCGGCCAGGACGGCCCGGACGGTCAGCCAGGTCTCGCCGGACGGGCCGGAGCGACCGGCGGGCGGGGCGGGCAGCTTCGGCAGGGCGGGCAGGGCGAGGTCCGCCTCCTGGCGTGCGGCCACCGGTGGTACTTCCAGGCCGCCTTCCGCGAGGTGGACACCGTCCGTCTCCAGGGTCCAACCGAACCGCAGGTGCGACAGGTCCCGTACGTCGTGCCGGTTGCGCACCCGGATCCGGCCGGCCTCCGGGTCGATGTCGATGCCGACCGGTTCGATGGCTTTCTTGTACGCGGCGAGGCCGGGTGACGGGGTGCGGTCGGGGAAGAGCAGCCCGTCGATGCAGAAGGTGCCGCCGTTGGGACTGTCGCCGAAGTCCCCGCCGTACGCGAAGTACTCGCGGCCGTTCTCGTCGGTGCGGCGCAGGCCGTGGTCGATCCACTCCCAGACGAAGGCACCGGCGCAGCGCGGATGGGACTCCAGGGTCCGCTGGTACTCGGTGAGGGAGCCGGGGCCGTTTCCCATGGCGTGCGCGTACTCGCACAGCAGAAAGGGCAGTTGGCGCCTGCGCTGCTCCGTCCCGGGCTCGTCCGCGGTCTCGGGCGGCGTGTCCTCCTCGTGGCGGCCGATGCGATCGACCTCGGCCACGGGGGCGTACATGAGGCTGTAGAAGTCGGAGTGGCGGTAGGTGCGGTCGCGTTCGTAGTGCAGTGGCCGGGACGGGTCGCGCTCCCTGGTCCAGTCGGCGACGGCGCCGAAGTTCGTGCCGTGATGGCTCTCGTTGCCCAGGGACCAGATGACGACGCTGGGGTGGTTCTTGTCGCGTTCCACGGTGCGGCGCGTCCGGTCCAGGAACATCGGCCGCCACCGGGGGTCGTCCGCGGGGTTGCCGGCCCAGTCGGCGTGGATGAATCCGTGTGTCTCGATGTCGCACTCGTCCACGACCCACAGGCCCAGTTCGTCGCAGAGGCCGAGGAAGTCGGGGTGGGGTGGGTAGTGGGCGGTGCGTACGGCGTTGATGTTGTGACGCTTCATCAGGAGCAGGTCGTGGCGCATCGTGTCGAGGGGGACGGCGCGTCCGCGGTCGGGGTCGTGTTCGTGGCGGTTGACGCCGCGCAGCAGCACGGGAGCGCCGTTGACGGTGAAGCGGCCGTCCCGGACCGCCACGGTGCGGAAACCGATGCGCAGCCGGACGGGTTCGGCACTGCCGGAGAGGGGCGTCAGTTCGCCGGTGTAGAGGCGGGGGTTCTCGGCGCTCCAGGGTCGGACGCAGGGCAGCGGAACGGTCCGGCCGGCCGGGTGACCGTGGATGCCGAGCTCGGGCACCGACAGGAGGGCGGGCACATCGGTGTCGACGCGCAGGGTGCCGCTCCCCCGTTCGTGGTCGTACGAAGCGTGGACGAAGTAGTCGCCGATCGCCCCCGGAACGACTTCCAGCAGCGTCACATCGCGGAAGATGCCGGGCAGCCACCACATGTCCTGGTCCTCCAGATAGCTGCCCGAGGACCAGCGGTGGACGCGTACGGCGAGGTCGTTGCGGCCGGGGCGCAGGGCCGGGCCGGCGTCGAACTCCGCCGGCAGCCGGCTGCCCTTGGAGGTGCCCAGCTCCTGGCCGTTGAGCCAGACCTTGAAGCAGGAGTCGACCCCGTCGAAGCGCAGGACGGTGCCGGCCGGCCGCCATCCGCCGGGGAGGTGGAAGGTGCGGTGGTGGTCGCCCGTCGGGTTGGTGTCGGGCATGTGCGGAGGGTCGATGGGGAACGGGTACGCGGTGTTGGTGTAACGGGGTATGCCGTGGCCCTGGAGCACCCAGTGGCCGGGGACGGTCAGTGGTGACCAGCTGCGGTCCTCTCGGTCGGGGCCGTCGGGGCCGAGGAAGTCGAGAGGGGCGTCGGCGGCCGGCGACAGGCGGAAGGACCATGTGCCGGCGAGTGCCAGCTGCCGGCCTGGGGCGAAGTGGGCGCGCGGGGCAAGCCGTCCCGTGCCGGGTGTCAGGTCCGCCCAGTACGGGGCCGCCGCCTCCTCCTGCTGTTCTGTGCCCGGGTCGCCCGGGTCGCCCGGGTGGCCGTCGCCGCTGTCCGGCGTCGCGCCCGCTCCCGTTTCCGTGTCCGTGTCCGTCACAGTCCCTCACCTCTCGTCGTCGAAGGCCGCCGCCGGCGTGGTCCGGGCCGTTCACGCATGGAGCGACCAGTCACCGGGGACGGTGAACTCCCAGCTGCCGTCCGGCACTTCGCGCACATCCCGGCCGCCGTCCGGGAGGGGCAGCTCCACCCGTGTGGGCGCGCCGGGCGGCAGGGTGACGGTGAGCCTGAACTCGTCCGGACCCCGGTACCAGGTCACGGCGGCACGCCCGCGTGGTGTCTCGTACCAGGCGCTCGCCCGGGTGAGACCGCCCACCGGGGCGGGACGGACGACGATGTGCTCGTACGCGACGGAGTCCGCGGCCTGCCGTAGCCCGGCCAGGGACGCGGTCAGCCATTGGGCGGCGGCGCCCAGCATGAAGTGGTTCTGCGAGGATCCGCGGGTCGGGCCGTCCCAGCGTTCCGTCAGCGCGGTCGCACCGTGGGCGAGCTGGTAGCCGTAACTGGGGCTGTCGGTCCGGCCGAGCACGTCGGCGACGACGTCGTCTCGCTCGTGCGCGGACAGGACGCGCAGCAGCGCCGGAAGGGCGATCTCACCGACGGTGACATGGTTGTTCTCCGCGCGGATGGCGTCGACCAGATGCGCCAGGACTGCCGGGGACTCGCCGGCCGGGACCGCGCCCATGTCCAGGGCGAGGGCGTCGCAGGCCTGGCTGCCGCTGCCGTAGGTGTGGTCGAGTGGGTCGAAGAACCGCGTGTGGAAGGCTTCGGCGATCCGGTCGGCGAGCCGCCGGTGGGCCGCCGCTTCGTCCGGCCGCCCGATCGCTGCGGCGATGTCGCCGAGCGCGGTGACGATGCGGTGGTGTGCGTGGGTCGCGGTGACGGCCTTGGGAGTGGAGTCGTCGAAGGCGATCCAGTCGCCCAGACCGTGCTGCAGCAGCAGCCCGTCGTCGGAGCGGGAGTGCAGATGGCCGAGGTAGCGCAGCATGTCCGGGTAGTGGGTGCGCAGCGTCGTGGTGTCGCCGTATGTCCGGTACAGGTACCAGGGTGCGAGGACGAGGGCGCCTCCCCAGTTGGCGTCGTCGCGGAACTTGTCCTCGAAGACGGTGTACTCGGGGGCGATGCCCGGGACGAGTCCCGACGCGGTCTGCGCGTCGGCCATGTCGCGCACGAGTTTGCGGTAGTGGGCGGCGACGTCGTAGCCGTACGCGACCGCGGGGAAGACCAGGTGGGTCTGCTCCAGCCAGCCGAGCTTCTCGCGGTGCGGGCAGTCGGTGAGGACGCTGAACATGTTCCCCTGGACGGCACGGTCGATGATGCGGTGGATCCCGTTCAGCAGGTCCGACGAGCAGCTGAAGCCGCCCGCCCGGGTGTTGGCGGTCCGCATCACCTCGCCGTGCACGGTCTCCGGGGATGGCGCGCCGGGCAGTTGCTCGACCTGGAGATAGCGGAAGCCGTGGTAGACGGTGGCGGGTGCCCATTCCTCGCCCTCCGGGTCTCCCCGCAGGGTGTACTTGTCGTAGCAGGGGGTTCCGGTGAACCGCTGGTTCACCGTCCCGTCGTCGGCGAGCAGTTCCGCGGGGCGGATCGTGACGGAGGTTCCGGCGGGTCCCGTGACGTCGATACGCGGGCGGCCGGCGATGTTCACGCCGAGATCGAAGACATGCGTCCCGGGGCGCGGTTCGCTCACGGAGACCGGTGCGATGGTGTCGACGACCTCGACGGGCGGATGGGTGCGGGCGTTCAGCGTCACGCCGTCGAGCGGGGCGGGTACGGCGGCGGTCCATGTCCGGCGGTCGTGGCCTTGGCGGTTCCAGCCGGGCCGTTCGAGGCGGGCGTCGTGCTCCTCGCCGCCGAACCAGGCGGACAGCGTGACGGGGCCTTCCGCGGCCCGCCAGGTGTCGTCGGTGACGATCGTGGTGGACGTGCCGTCGGCGTGAACGGCGTAGAGGACGGCGAGGGCGCGCGGTCTGCCGTGGTCGATGTGGAGTTTGGCGTAGCGCCCCGGTACCCGTGGTGCGTGCGCGATGCCGTTGCCGAGGCTCAGCCCCACGGTGTTGTCGCCCGCTCCCAGAGCCCCGGTGATGTCGTAGGTGGCGTAGAGGAGGCGCGTGCCGTAGGCGGTGTAGCCGGGTTCGAGGAGGGCGCACCCGGCGCGGACACCGTTGACGGAGGCCTCGTAGGTGCCCAGCGCTGTCGCGTACAGCCTGGCCTTGACCGGGGCGGACGGCAGCCGGAAGTCCTTGGCGAGGAGGGGTAGCCGGGAGGTGCCGTCCGCGTCCGGGGCGGTGATCCAGTGGGCGCCGTCCCAGTCGGACTCCGTGGGGAGCCCGGTCTCCCAGGTGGCGGCGGAGCTCCATGCGCTCCAGGGCGAGGTGCCGTCGTCGTACCGGGCCCGCACCCGCCACCAGACGCGCCGCCGCGCGCCGGGGGGCCTGCCGTCGTAGCGGGCGCCCGTACTGCGGGGGTCCTCCACCTGTCCGCTGTCCCACAGGTCGCATGTCCCGGATTCCAGGAGGCCGGGGCTGGTGGCGGCCTGGATCCGGTACGCGCGCTGCCGGCCGCCGGGCCGCCAGGACAGGTCGGGGTGCTGCTCGTCGATGCCGAGGGGCTCGGCGAGGTGGGCCGTACGCAGAGCGTGCGGTGCGGTCGTCATGTCCCGGGCTCCCTGCGTCGGTCAGTGGTGATGTCGGTGGCTCGGGTCCGCCTCCGGTTCGAGGGCCCCCTGCCCCCTCCCCCTGCAATCGTTGCTGGCATGCCACTTGAGAGGGTCGGATGCCCGGAACCGTAGAACCCCTGGAGAGACGCGTCAACACCGCGGGCCTCCCCAACACACGGCTGTGTACTGCGCTTTCGAACCCCTTGACGCCCTTCACCACCGCGCTTAGCGTCTTTTCCGGACGCCTGCATCACTGTTCCTCCGGACTCCGAGACGGCGTGAAGACTATGACTGGCATACCAGCAACTCTCCTCCTGGAAGAACGGGCCGAGCTGGCCATGAACGCCGTCGTGGGTCTGGCCGACCCCGACCTCGGCGGCATCCCCTTCTTCGGTGCGGACCTTCTCGCCGACCCGGCCGAACTGCGCCACGGCGACTGGGACTACGGCTCCAGCCACGGCAGGCTCACCGACGCGGCGGTCCTGGCCCGTCAGATGACCGGCGCCTCGTCGTGGAGCGACGTGGAGACGATGTACAAGAAGACGCTCCTCGCTCTCATCGGCGAGGACGGGCTCACCCGGCGGCGGAGCCATCCGCGCGGCCACTGGGAGCCGAACGCCAACCTGATCGACCAGCGGGCCACCCTGCTCGCGCTGACCACCTGGTACCAGGAGAGCCGGGACGAGCGGGCTGCGGCCGCCGCCGACCGGCTGGTGGCCGCGCTGCACCGGATCGCGGTCAAGGAACGCGATGTCTGGTACTACCCCGCGTCGGAGTACACGGACCGGGGCTGGCCGTCGGCCAACGCCGTACAGCTCCACCTGGCGCCCGACCCGGCGTCCTTCTGCGGGCGCCTCATCATGCCGCTGCTGCGGTGGCACCGGCTGACGGGGAACGAACAGGCCTGGGAGCTGTGCGGCTGGTTCACCCGGCTGATCACCGAGTACAGCGGCGTCTTCCTGCCTGACGGGTCGTTCAATCCGGCGCTCGCCTACCGCAGCGGGCACTTCCACACCCGTCTCGGCACCCTGGACGGCATCGCCAGGTACGCGGTGGACTCCGGCAACCACGCGCTGACCGAGTTCGTGCGCCGCTCTTTCGACTGGGCGCTGGGCCGGTGCACAGCCTTCGGCTGGACGCCGGGGGACCTGGCCGGACAGCGCTTCGAGCACGAGACCTGCTCCCTGGTGGACCTCATCGCCGTCGCGGGGACACTGGCCGGTGCGGGCCACGACCGTTACTGGGGTGTTCTGGAACGCTTTCTGCGCGGACATCTGACGTCCGCCCAGCTCCTCGACGTCTCCTGGGTCCGCTCGGCGCCCGACCGCGGGCTCGACGAACCGGGGTGGATCACCCGTCACCGGGTCGGCGAGCGACTGCGCGGCGCGTTCGTCGGCTACGGAGCCCCCAACGACTACGTCTCGGACAGCGTCCTCGGCCGTGGCCACACCGCCGACGTGCAGGCCTGTTGCGTGGGCTCCGGCGTACGCGGCCTGTTCACCGGCTGGTCCCTCGCGGTGACGGGCGACGAACGGCTGGTCCGCGTCAATCTGCTGCTCAACCGTGGCAGCAGGTTCGTGAACGTACTCAGTCATCTGCCCCACACCGGGCGGGTGGACCTCGACATTCGCGAGGACTGCCGCGAGCTGCGTCTGCGCGTTCCCGACTGGGCGGGCTACGCCCACGTCCGGGTCGTCCGCACCCCAGCCGGAGGCCCCGAACTGGTGCGTCAGGGGAGCGAGCCCGGTCTGTGGGCGCCGGACGGATCGCTCTCCGTGCGCGATCCACGCGTCGGCGAGCGCGTCACCGTCACTTTTCCCCTGCCCGAGACCCTCACCGACGAGACCGCCGCCGGCCGCGACTACCGCGTGCGCTGGCGGGGCGACGACGTCATCGGTATCGAACCGGAAGGAAAGACCCGGCCCATGTATCCGCACCGCACTCCCGCGCCGCAGGCACCCCTGCGCGAGCGCGCCCTGCACGTTCCCGCGAAGGAGTGGTCCTGGTGAGCGGCCCCGACCGCCGGACGTTCCTCGCCGCGGCAGGACTCTCCGCCGCCGGAGTGGCCGCCGCCCCGGCCGCGCGGGGCGCGGAGTCCCCCGCCGTGCCCGGGGCGCGGCGCAGGGCCGCCCGCATCCTCGCCGGGGTGCGCGACCCGCGCTTCCCGCGCCGCCGTGTGCCGATCACCGACCACGGCGCGGTCGGCGACGGTGTGCACGACTGCACGGAGGCGGTCCGCTCGGCCGTCGAGGCATGCGCGCGGGCGGGCGGCGGGCACGTCGTCGTGCCGCCCGGCGAGTGGCTGACGGGAGCCGTCCATCTGCGCAGCCGGATCGACCTCCATCTGGAGAAGGGCGCCACACTGCGGTTCCGGCAGGAGCCGGGGGCCTACCTGCCGGCCGTCTACAGCCGGTACGAGGGCACGGAGTGCTTCAACTACTCGCCGTTCGTCTACGCCTTCGAATGCCACACCGTCGCGGTCACCGGGCTCGGCACCCTCGACGGGCAGGCCGACTGGACGCACTGGTGGGACTGGACGAAGGGCGTCGACGAGGCGCCCGCGCCGCAGAACGCGGACATCGCGCAGTTGCTGGCCTGGGGCGAGGCGGGAGTCCCTGTCTCCGAGCGGGTGTTCGGCGACGGCCACTGTCTGCGGCCGAACCTGGTGCAGTTCTACCGCTGCAGTGACGTGCTCATCGAGGGTGTCACCGTTCGCAACTCCCCGATGTGGAACATCCATCCGGTGCTCTGCACCAACGTCACGGTCCGCGGCGTCACCGTGGACAGCCCGGTCGGCCCCAACAACGACGGCGTCGATCCCGAGTCCTGTTCCTATGTCCTCATCCAGGACTGCCTCTTCGACACCGGCGACGACTGCATCGCGTTCAAGGCGGGCAAGAACACCGACGGGCGGCGTGTCGGCGTACCGATGCAGCACGCCCTGGTCGAGCGGTGCGAGATGCGCGACGGCCACGGCGGAGTCACCATCGGCAGCGAGACCTCCGGCGGTGTATCGGACATCGTCGCCCGGCACTGCGTGATGGACAGCCCCCGCCTCGACCGGGCCATCCGCCTCAAGTCCAGTCCGCTGCGCGGGGGTTACATTCGTGACGTGCTGTGCCACGACATCACGGTGGGCGAGGTCGGGGACGCGGTCGTGGAGATCGCGCTCAACTACGAGCGGGTCGAGACCGGTGACTTCTATCCCGACGTGCGCGACATCGCGGTCCACCGGGTCACCACCACGGCGGGGCCGCGCGCCTGGACCTTCATCGGCAACGACGCCAACCCGATCCACGACGTGCTGCTGAGCGACTGCGTCTTCGACGGCATGACCGGCCCGAACGAGCAACGGAACATCGAGGGTCTGGTCCTGCGCCGCGTCACCATCAACGGCCAGGAGGCCTCGCCTTGACGGATCCGACGCATGTTACCGACGGGTCGGGGAGGAGCCCGGTCCGGGACCCGTGGCGCGAGGCAGACGCGGTCGTCGCCCGCGTCGTGCCGCCCCGCTTTCCCGACCGTGTCTTCCCGGTGACCGCTTTCGGAGCGAGTGGAGACGGCCGGACCGACTGCACCTCCGCACTCCGGCGCGCCGTGGCAGCGTGCCATTCGGCGGGGGGCGGGCGGGTCACCGTCCCGCCGGGGGTCTTCCTCACCGGGCCGGTGCGGCTGCGCAGCCATGTCGAACTCCATCTGGAGGAAGGCGCGACACTGCGCTTCAGCCAGGACCCGGACCGCTATCTGCCGCCCGTACTCACCCGCTTCCAGGGCGTCGAGTGCTACGGCTACTCCCCGTTCGTCTATGCCCGGGACGAGCGTGACATCGCGGTCACCGGGCTCGGGACCCTGGACGGTCAGGCCGACGAGGAACACTGGTGGCCGTGGTCCGGCCAGGAGGAGTTCGGCTGGCGGCCCGGGGTGAGGCACCAGGAGGAGGACTGGCCGGACCTCTGGCGGCAGGCCGAGGACGGCGACCCGGTCGAGCAGCGGGTGTACGCCGACGGGCGGCGTTTCCGGCCCAACTTCATCGAGTTCCAGCGGTGTCACGGCGTCCTGATCGAGGGGGTGACGATCATCCGGTCCCCGATGTGGGAGATCCACCCGGTGCTGTGCGGCAACGTCACCGTCCAGGACGTCGTCATCGACAGCCCCGGCCCCAACAACGACGGTATCGACCCGGAGTCCTGCCATGACGTGGTGATCCAGCGCTGCGACATCACCGCCGGGGACGACTGCATCGCCATCAAGTCGGGCCGCGAGGCCGACGGCCGCCGCGTGGCGACGCCCAGCGAGAACATCGTGATCGAGGACTGTGTGCTGCGGCACCGCTACGGGGCGGTCACGCTGGGCAGCGACATGACCGGAGGCATCCGAAACGTTTACGTACGCCGCTGCCGCATCGGCGGCCCCGGCCTCTATTTCGGCCTCTACATCAAGACGAACTCGGTACGCGGCGGCTTCGCCGAGAACGTCCATCTCGCTGACCTGACGGTCACTCACCTCACCAAGGAGTTCATCACCTGCGACTTCGAGCGGGGCGAGGGGGACACGGGGGCGTATCCCCCTCGGGTCGAGAACGTCAGCGTGAGCCGGGCGACCGTGGGCCGGGCGCGCCGCGGGGTCCTGGCGCGCGGGTACGGGCACGCTCCGATCCGTGAACTGCGCTTGGAGGAGTGCCACTTCACAAGTCTGGCGGAGGAAGACATCGTCGAGCACGTGGACGGATACGTGAGGGAGAAGGTGACCGGTGGGTCCGACGGACGGTGAAACACGCCCCGGGCGGTACGACTACTGCCCGTGGGAGTTCTGGAGCAGGAGCGGCAAGGAGGAGCGGGCCGCGCAGCTGGCCCACCAGGCGGAGCTCGTGAAGCGGTTCGCGGCTGAAGGGGGCACAGCGGAGTTCGGGGACCGGGTGTTCGTGTCGCCGTGGGCGGGGGTCCACACCGATTCCCTGCGGCTCGGCGACCGCTCGTACATCGGGGCGCACGCCGTGGTCACCGACGAGATCGCCATGGGTCGCAACTCCACGCTCAACCCGTTCTCCACGGCACGCGGCAAAGTGGTGATGGGGGATGGTGTGCGAGTGGGGGCCCATACCTCGCTGCTCGGCTTCAACCATGGTTTCGCCCCGGACGAACCGGTGCACCGTCAGCCACTCACCTCGAAGGGCATCGTTCTCGGCGACGACGTCTGGATCGGCTCGCACGCCGTCGTCGTGGACGGGGTGACCATCGGTGACCACTGTGTCGTCGGGGCGGGAGCGGTCGTCACGAAGGACCTGCCGGCCTGGTCGGTGGCGGCGGGCAGCCCGGCCCGCCGGCTGCGCGACCGGCGGGACACCACGACGGCCGGCCCTGGTGCACCGCGGCCGGGGCCGGCGGCGGGCAGTCTCGACACGCGGCTGGAACGCTTCGCGCGACGCTCCAGGGAACAGGCCGGCGAGGTTCTGGGGCGCTGCCGTCCGGACGGGTCCTGGGTCGAACGGCCAGGCGCCTCGCCGACCGTACGCGCTGTCTGCGACGCGGTGGAGATCGCGGACCTGCTGCTGGGCGGACCGCCGCCCGGTGAGGACCGTGACGCGCTGGTGGAGCGGCTGCGTGCCCTCCAGGACCCGGTGACGGGTCTGGTGGCGGAGTTCGGGGGGCCCTCTCCGTCCCTCGACGACCACTCAGCGATGTACCACATCCTCTGCGCCGGCTACGCGCTCGAACTGCTCGGCTCACGTTTCGCGCACCCGGTGCGGGCGGTCACCGAACTGCCGGCGGACCGGTTGGTGGAACGCCTGGACGGGCTGCCGTGGAGGACCGAGGCGTGGCGCAGCGGCAACTGGGTGGACGGGGCCGCCACCGCCCTCCACTTCGCCTCCCCCGGCTCCTCGCCGCAGACCGCGACGCTGTTCGGCTGGCTGCTGACGCGGGCCGACCCACGGCACGGCCTGTGGGGTGCCCCGGACGCGAAGGAGGGCTGGCGGCAGCCGGTGAACGGGTTCTACCGGACGTCACGCGGGTCCTTCGCACAGTTCGGGCTGCCGGTGCCGTATCCGGAGCGGACCGTGGACACCGTGCTCACCCACAGCCTCGACCCGGCCTGGTTCGGCCCTGACCGGGGCACGGCGTGCGATGTCCTCGACGTCATCCATCCGCTGTGGCTCTGTGCCCGGAGTACCGGGCACAGAGCGGGCGAGGGCCGGGACTGGGCTCGGGGGCAGCTGGAGCGGGTCCTGGCCCGGTGGCAGGACGGCGCCGGGTTCTCCTTCGCCCTGGAGCCCGGGGAGCGGCCGGACCGTCTCGCCGGTCTTCAGGGCACGGAGATGTGGCTGGCGGTCACCTGGCTGCTCGCCGACCATCTCGGGTCGGGCGAGGCGCTCGGCTACCGCCCCAGAGGCGTGCACCGCCCCGAACCGGCGCGCGCGGGCCTCGGCCGGGCGGATTAGGCGGCCCGCATCCGCAGCACCTGGGACAACACCTGGGCGGTCACCCAGGAGGGGTTCCAGGTGTTGCTGTTTCCACGGTCCTGCCAGTTGGTGGGGAAGAAGCCCTCCGCCTGCTCTCCCGGTGCGTCGAACCCCCACTCCCCCGCCCGGGTGCAGACGCCCTGCCCGAAGGCGTTCAGGACCAGCTCCCCCATTTCCCGGTACACCGGCCGGTCCACGAGATCTCCGAGGCGGGCGAGTTCGTACGCCGGGAAGAACACGTCGACGTGGTGGTTCTGGACGCTGACGCCCGGCCAGCCGGTGGTGGCGAATCCGTTCCTGAAGGGCGGGTTCCACTGGTACACCCAGGTGAGGAGCCAGTCGGCGGCCTCCTGGGCGCGGGCGCGCCACCGCTCATCGCCGGTGAGCCGCAGCAGCTCGTACACGCACAGGAAGTAGGCCATGCCGCCTTCCTTGTCCTCGCAGGCGGCGTCGAGGGTGGCGCGTGCGAAGGGTGTCGAGTAGTCGTCGGCGTACCGCCGGTGGTAGTGCTCCACGAGTGCCTCGGCGTCCTGGAGCAGGTCCTGGTCCTCGGTGACGCGGTAGGCCTTCAGCATCGCCAGTACGCAGGGCAGGCCGGCCGTCCCGGCGAACGAGGCGAGGGGTGCCCCGTCCGGACGCCAGCCGAAGGGCGTCGGGCCGTCGCCGCAGGCGGCCCGCACGCCCGCGGTGAGTGCGTGCACCCAGGCGTCGGGGACGTCGGTTCCGTGGCGGCGGAAGAGCCGAACGATGTCGGCGAGGTCGCAGAGATTGTCGCCGAGGGCACGGGCCGAGACGTACGGCCCTTCCTTCCCGTCGAACCCCGTCCACGTGCGGTCCTCGGTGGCGTAGAAGCTCAGGCGCAGTCCGGGGGCGTCCGGGAGCGAGCTGCCCGAGAGGTAGAACTCGACGGCTCTGCGGCAGCGTTCGACGCGCCGGGGTTCGTCGTTCTCGATGCCCAGGCGGGCGTCGCACCAGGCGAGCCGGAGGCTCTGCCCGGTCCACCCGTACATGAATCCGGCGGTGTGGCCGGGGCCGATGAACTTGAGGTAGCCGGCGGCTTCGCCGTCGTCGTGCCAGCGCCGGTCGAGTGCCGCCGTCTTGAGGCGTACGAGTTCGTCCGGCGACAGCGGGCTCGCTCCGCGCGGCCGGTACAGGGCGTGGCCGCGGTGCACGAGCGCGCGGAAACCGTGGCCCGGCCGTGTGGGGTGCCCCCAGTCCAGGGCGTGATGGGTGTGGTAGCCGGTGCCGGCCGCGAGGTCGCGGTATCCCTCCTCGCAGGGGGCGGTGCGGGCCTTGTGGACATAGGCGGTGTCGGGGCGCCCGTCGAAGAGCAGTGCTCCGCTCACAGCGAGCAGGGTCACCCCCTCGGGGCGGTGTGTCGCGCCGAGGGAGCCCGGTCCGGGTCGGGCGGCGTAGAGGGTGGCATACCGGCTTGCTCCGTCCGTCTCCCACTCCGCGTGCACGCAGGGGACGGGCAGCCGGTGGTCCTCCACGACGAGGCCGCCGCAGTCCGCCGTGAGGCGCGGCACGGTGCGTTCGGGGTCGGCCGACGGATTGCCCCGGTACAGGACCTGGGGCAGGGTGACCGCCTCGGGCCGCAGTGCGGGCAGCGGCAGAGCGATGCCCAGGACGACGTCCGCGCGGGGCGTTCTGCCGGTGTTGCGCCAGGCGGTCCGCAGGTGCAGGAGATCGCCCTCGAACACCAGGGAGAGCGATACCTCCAGCCCGGGGAGGCCTTTGAGGGTGCAGCGCACCTCCAGGCCGTCTCCGGCCCTCGCCAGCGCGCTGGAGCGTACGCCTGGCCGGGAAGGCGCCCAGGGACGCCCCACGGACACCACGAACATGGCGTCCAGCGGGACGACGAGGGGGGCGTCGCCCTTCCGCTCGGTGTACCCGAGGACGAGGTCGGGCGACCTTTCGGTGGAGCCTTCGGCGAACTCGGCGTATCTCTCTCCGCAGCTGATCCGGAACATTTGCAACTCCCGTCTTTGTAGGGACTGTTGACCGCATCTTCTGTCAGGTGAACCATTGTGGCATTCGCCTGGCATACCAGTGGCGTTCCTTTGCCGATCGTGTCTTCCGACCGTCGGCGATCCCCCTCCGAAGGAGAGGCACCCGTATGACCGCACAACCGCAGCAGAGCGAACAGCAGCCGCCGAGCCGCCGGAAGTTCGTCGGCGGTGCCGCGGCGGCGGTGGGCGCGGCAGCGCTCACCGGCGTCACGCTCGGGGCGTCCGCCCCGGCTCAGGCTCGTCCGGCCACCGGGCGGGCAGCGGCTGCCGCTTCGGCCGCCAAGTGCACCGTTGTCCCCAACAAGTACGACGAGCCGTTCGAAGTGTGCGACGACGAGCTGTTCATCTTCATGGCGAACTACAAGCCCTTCGAGAACCCGGGCTTCTTCGACAAGGTCATCGGCGACGCGATGCGCGCGGCCTTCCCCGGCGTCAAGATCAAGGCGGTGGCCTGGGACCAGCCCGTGCGCTACGAGGACCTCGAGAAGGCGGGTGTCGTACCCGACATCATCCTCGAGGACCCGCGCCGGCGTATCGACCGCGACCTGGAACCGCTCGGCTGGACCCGCGATCTCACCGACGACCTCCGCACCACCGGCATCGACCTCGGCTCGCTCAACCCGGCCGCGGTCGCTCAGGTGAAGGCCCGCTCGGACGGCGGGATGTACGGCGTGCCGCTGTTCGTGGACGAGTACGTGATGTTCCACAACAAGAAGATCTTCGACATGAAGGGACTGAGAACACCGGCCAGCGGCATCACCTACGACGAGGCGTTCCGCCTCGCCAGGAAGCTGACCTTCGAGAAGAACCTGGTCGCGTACAAGGGATATCTCCAGCACCCGGACCTCTATCTGGAGTTCAATCAGCTGGGGCTGTACCCGTTCGTGCCGGGACCGGGCGGTACCCCGGCGCCGGAGGACGTGAAGGTGAACATCACGTCGGAGGGGTGGCAGCGGCTCGGCACCAATCTGGAGCGCTTCCTGCTCCACCCTCACAACATCTTCACCACCGTCGACGACTACCTGCTGACCGGTCATGTGGCCATGGCGGTCGACAGCCTCTGGAAGCTCAACGCCTACGCTCTCAGCCCTCTCTACCTCCAGGAGGACGACGCCGAGGAGTGGCGCGGGCTCGCCGGCGGCGTCGAACTGGGCATCTCGTCCGTGCCGGTGCTGGGCGGCGGAGACGACGCGGTCTACCAGCCCAACAGCATCGCGGCGTTCCTGCCCCCGCAGTCAGCCAAGAAGGCGCAGGCCCTCCAGGTCCTCAAGTGGCTGGTGTCCCAGGAGGGGCAGGTCGAGCTGGCCCGGCACGGCATGAAGCCCGCCCTGCGCTCGCGGGCTGTCGAGGCGGCCTTCGGCACCGCGATCCCCGAGCTCGACGGGATCGACACCTCGGCGGTCTTCTGGGGGGACAACGCCGTCCTGCAGAACTACGAGAACACGGAGTACTGGGACCTGCCCATGTACTCGGTGTTCCGGCAGCACGTCCTCCAGGACGGCCTGCGGGTGTCCTCGGCACTGAAGGTCACCGAGACGGTCGACATCCCCGCCTACATCAAGTCGCAGGTGGCGGCCGGCTTCGACTGGTGAGTCACCGCCTGCGGAGCCGTACCGCGAGATACGGCTCCGCAGGCAGCTCGACCGTCACCGGGCCACCGGCGGCGTCGTCCAGGGCTCGGACGGTCATGTTCCAGGTGTCCAGGATCTCCACGCTCCACGGGCCCCCGGCGAGTGCGAAGGGCCGGCGGGGATAGCGGTGCGGGCCGAGATACTGCAGGACGTATTCGCCCGGCGCCTCCAGCGTCGAGGCGTCGTGTGTCTCGGGGGTGTGGCCGAGACCGGCCGGTGCCTCGTCGAGCACCGCCCGTAGGAACGCGACGCGTTCGACAGCGGTGCCGCTCAGCTGCCCGCCGCCCCCGCTCCAAGGGGCCGGGCCCCACGACTCGGCATGCGCGCCGTAGCCCCCGCGGCATACCGCTTCCCAGATCCGGCACAGCAACTCAGCTCCGGGCAGGGCGTGTTCCGGGTCGTCCGGGTCGTCCCCCTCGGCGCCGCAGTCGTCGACGACGACCGGCTTGCACAGGTCCCGGACCAGTCCGGACACGGCCCGCGTCTGCGGGTGCGCCACGGAGGCGTGCGTGATCCAGGGAGCGCCGAAGTCGGTGCCCGGAGCGCCGTGCACGGTGAGCGGGTGATGGCCGTGGTCGTGTTCCTGGATGTCGGTCTGCGCTTCCGGGTCGGGCGGCGCACACCACCACACGTTGGACCGGCCGGCGAGCCGGGTGACGGTCCCGGGGATGTCGCGGCCGTGCAACAGGACCTCCGCCTGTACGCCCATCGCCCCGAGTGCCCCGATCTGGTGGTCGAGGCGGTCCAGCGGCAGGGAGGCGTCGAGAAGCCGCACCTTGTTGAAGGGGGACGCCGCCAGCGCGCGAAGTATGTCGTCGTCGGCCTGCGGGACGCTGGTGGTCCAGGGGTGGAACGGGGTGCCGTCGGCATGCCGGAAGCGGGTGCCGTGCACCCGTACGGGGCCGTGGGCGGCGTGCGGGGTCGGGGGGTGGGTCGTCATGTCGCCTTCCGGATACGGAGTGCCAGGTCCGGCCGGTGATCCAGCGGCACGCGCACCGTGCCGCGGTGCGGCCCGCCGGGCAGCGGGGTCACCGTCATATTCCAGGTGTCGATCAGGTCCATGCCCCACGGGCCGCCGTCCCCGGGCAGCGTCACATCGCGGTGGCGGTGGCGCCGGTCGCCGAAGTAGACGAACTCGTCTTCGGGGGAGCCCTCCCACAACCGCCGCAGGAACGCGATGCGGGACGGGATCTCGCCGTGCAGCCGGCCGCCCCGGGAGATCCAGGCCCAGTCGTCCGGGTCCTGCTCCGGGAAGCACTCGCCGTGGCCGACGTAGGCGCCGGCGGCCATGCCGTGCCAGAACTGCCGCAGCAGTACCCGTCCCGACAGATTGCCCCAGCGGCGGCCGAGGATCCCTTCGTAGCCGATCTCGTCGATCACCACCGGTTTGGGGACCTGCTCCAGCCAGTCCTGGGCGAATCTCGCGTCCCAGTGCTGGATCGACTGGTGGGTCGTCCAGGCGGTGCGGAAGTCGTAGATCCGCTCGTACTCGTACATCCGGGTGCCGTTGTGGATGGACCTGAGGTGCTGGTAGGGGTCCGACCGCTGGACGTACTGGCCGATGCGGTCCCAGTCCTCGACGGTCTTCGCGGTGTTGAAGTCGTACTCGTTGGCGATCGACCACCACACGTTGCGGTAGGCGGCGAGGCGAGCGACGACGTGGCGGACGAGGAACAGGTCCTCTTCCCGGCTCATGTCGTCGACGCCCCAGTGCCCCTTGTCGTACGGGTGGAGGATGATGACGTCCGCCTCGACGCCCAGGTCCCGCAGGTCCCGTACCCGACGCTCGAACCGGTCGAAGAAGGCCGGGTCGAAGCGGGTCCTGTCGAGCCGGCCGGGCCTGGGCGGTCCCGGGGTGAGGCCCGGGAACACGAGTCGAGGCGGGTTCATGTCCCGGGTCGGCAGCAGGCACATGCGGACCTTGTTGAACGGGGACGCGGCGAGGGTGCGCAGCGTCTGTTCCTCCGCCTTGTCGTCCTCGTCGTGGGTCCAGTGGTAGCAGGTGGTGCCGAAGGGCAGGTAGGGCGTGCCGTCGGCGTACCGGAAGGTGCGCGGCCCCGCCACACGGACCGGGCCGTGGTTGCCGGGGCCTGCCGGTGTGCAGGTGAAGCCGCCCTCGGTGCCGTCGAGGGCGGGTGCGGTGGAGCGCGTCGTGTACGTCCATGGGCCTTCGCGGTCCGGCATGAAGCGCACACTGTGGATGTTGTCACCGTCGTGGAAGCCGTCGGCGCGCACCACCCGGTGACCGTGGCGGAAGTCCGCGCCGAAAGCGACGTCCTGGTAGGGGTTGCCGGCGGACGGGCCGTTCAACGTCAGTTCGAACGTGCCCCATCGCTCCACCGTTTCGCCGACGGTCATGAGCGGCCCTCCCTGACCCAGTCCTCGGTCACCGTCACATGTCTGATCGTCTTGCGGAGGTAGGAGTAGGCGATGTGCAGCAGACCGTCGCGGCTCTGCATGATGCACGGATAGGAGTATCCGTATTCGGTCTCCCGGTACTCCTCGTCCGCGGTCTGCAGGTCGCGGCGCCAGGGCCAGGTCCGTCCGTCGTCGTCGGACAGTGCCACCGTGAGGGGTGTCCGCAGTGCCTTCCTGCGCCGGCCCGGGCCCTCCCCCACCCAGCGGAACTCGCCGCGTTCCAGGCTGGCGTGGTTGTAGACGAGAGCGAGCGCGCCGCTGCCGAGTCCGGTGAACTGGATCCCCGAGTTGTTGTTGGGCAGTTCGGTGGGCACCGCCCGGCTCCAGGTGCGGCCCGCGTCGGTGGAGGTCACGGAGTGGATGCGGTCGGCCGCTCGGCTGCGCAGCAGGCCGAGCAGTGATCCGTCGACCCGGCGGACGACGGTCAGCTGGACCAGGTGGTCGGTCCCGGCGACGTCGTACTCCTTCCAGCCGGCGCCCTGGTCCTCGCTGATCAGGACCGTGCTGTGCTCGGCGTCGCGGCGGCAGCGGTAGGCGGGCAGCAGCCAGGTGCCGTCGCCGGGGTCCAGCGGAGGGTTGCGCACGTAGACGCCGGGTCCCTCGTGGGCGATGTGCGGGGGGTCCCAGGTGCGGCCGCGGTCGTGCGAGACACGGGCGACGAGGTGCGCGGTCTTCTGGTCGTGCGGTTCGTTCGACGGGTGGAAGAGCCACACGGTCCCGTCCGGCAGCTGGCCGAGCACGGGGTTCTGTTCGGAGCGGTCCGGGTCGGCGGACAGCGCGACGGCGCCGGACCACCGGTCAGCACCCAGCGGCAGCCGGGAGAGTACGACGTTCGTGTCGCGGTCCCCCTCGTCGGGGCCGTTGAACCAGGCGCACAGTACGTCGCCGTCGTCGAGTTCCAGGAGACTGGCGGCGTGGCTGTCACCCGGGTGCGGGGCGGGCAGCAGCGCCTCCCGGACGGCGGGCTCACCCGGACGGGGACGCAGCACGCCGTCGAACCTCGGGTCGTGCGCCGGCCGGCTCCCCTGTTCCGTCTCCGTCATGCTCCGACTCCTTTCAGGTCCAGCTCTCCGGCGAAGTGGCAGGCGGCCGTCCGGCCGGGAGCGGTCTCCCGCAGCGAGGGCACCTCCGTACGGCAGCGGTCGCGTGCGTAGAAGCAGCGCGGGTGGAACGGGCAGCCCGGTGGCACGTCGGATGCGTCGGCCACCTCACCGCGCAGTACGACGCGTTCCCGGCGGCGCGCCCCGGGGTCGGGGTCGGGCACCGCGGACAGCAGCGCCTCGGTGTAGGGGTGGAGCGGCTGCCCGTACAGGTCCGCGGTCGCCCCGGTCTCCACGACCCTGCCCACGTACATCACCGCGATCTCGTCGGCCATGTACTCGACCACGCCCAGGTCGTGCGAGATGAAGAGATACGTCAGGTAGGACTCGTCCTGGAGATCCTTCAGCAGATTGAGGATCTGGGCACGCACCGACACGTCGAGCGCGCTGACCGCCTCGTCAGCGACGACCAGACGCGGCGCGAGCGCCAGGGCTCGTGCTATGCCTACGCGCTGGCGCTGGCCGCCGCTGAAGGCGTTCGGGTAGCGGCGCAGGTATTCGGGGCGCAGACCGACGCGGCGCAGCAGTTCCGCGACACGTTCCTCGGTCTCGGCGCGGCCGAGGCCCAGATTGACGCGGAGGGGCTCGCCGATGATCTGGAGCAGCGTCATGCGCGGGTTGAGCGAGGCGAACGGGTCCTGGAAGACGAGCCGGATCTCGCTGCGGTACGGCTTGAGGGCGCGCTCGTCGAGCTGGGCGAGGTCGACCACCGTGCCGTCCGTGCGACGGTAGGAGATCTCCCCCGAGGTGGGTTCGAAGACCCTCATCAGGCAGCGGCCCAGGGTGCTCTTGCCGCAGCCAGACTCGCCGACCAGGGCCACGGTGCGTCCGGCCGGCACGGTCAGGTCCACGCCGTCGACGGCGCGCACCTGGCCGACGGTGCGTCCCAGCAGTCCGCGGCGGATGGGGAAGTGCTTGGTGAGTGCGTGGGTGCGCAGCAGGGGGGCGTCAGCGGCCTCCGTGACCGGGGCTTCGAAGGAGGGTGCGGTCATGTGGTGGTCTCCTCGTACAGCAGGCAGCTCACTGCTCCGGGGCGCCCTGGGTCCGACACCGGCTCCGGCACGGTGACGTCGCAGCGGCCGGCCATGAACTCGTCGCAGCGCGGGTGGAAGGGGCAGCCGGACGGCCGCCGGTAGGTGTGCGGGACCATGCCGCGCACGGGCTTCAGCCGCTCGCGCGATCCGGACCCCAGCTTGGGCACGGACCGCAGGAGCGCTTTGGTGTACGGATGGCGCGGAGCCCGGAAGACGTCTTCCACGCGTCCCTCCTCGACCACGGTCCCCAGGTACATCACGGCCACACGGTCGGCCATCTGGGCGGCGACCCCGAGATCGTGGGTGATGAGCATGACGGACATCCCGGTCTCCTGCTGGAGGGTGCGCAGCAGGTCGAGGATCTGGGCCTGGGTGGTGACGTCGAGGGCCGTCGTCGGTTCGTCGGCGATGAGCAGCTGCGGGCCGCAGGAGAGCGCCATGGCGATCATGGCGCGTTGCAGCATGCCTCCGCTCATCTGGAACGGGTACTCGTCGACGCGCCGCTCAGGAGCGGGGATTCCGACGCGGCCGAGGAGTTCCACGGCGCGTGTACGCGCCTCGGCCTTGGTCACGGGTTCGTGCAGCCGGATCGCCTCGCCGATCTGGTTGCCGAGCGTGTGCATGGGGCTCATCGAGGACATGGGCTCCTGGAAGACCATGGCGACGCGTTTGCCTCGCACCTCCCGCACCGTTGCCGGGCCGGCCGTGACCATGTCGGCGGTGCCGTCGTCGGTGCCGACCCTGATCTGCCCGGCGGTTATCCGGCCGGGCCGGTCGACCAGGCGCAGGACGGAGCGGGCCATGACGCTCTTGCCGCAGCCCGACTCGCCCACGACGGCGAGGACTTCGCCGTGTCCGATGGTGAGGTCGACGCCGCTGACCGCGTGCACCACGCCGTCCTCGAGCTCGAACCGGGTGTGCAGGCCCTCGATTTCGAGGATGTTCCGTGACGGTCGCGTCAGTTCCTGCTCCCGCGATGCTTCCGTTGCCGGCATCGCGCCCCCTTACTGTTTGTACGGGTCCGCGGAGTCCCGCAGCCCGTCACCGACGAAGTTCATGGCGAGCACGGTCACGAAGACCGCCGCTCCGGGTATCAGCAGCCACGGCGCGGTCTCCAGCGTCCGTACGTTCTGCGCCTCCTGGAGCAGGACGCCCCAGCTGACGGCGGGCGACTGGAGGCCGAGGCCGAGGAAGCTCATGGCGGTCTCGCCGAGGATCATCGCGGGCACGGCCATGGTGAGCGACGCGATGACATGGCTCGACATGGACGGCACCATGTGCCGGAAGATGATCCGGACACGTCCACAGCCGTCCAGCCGGGCCGCGGTCACGAAGTCCTCCTCGCGGAGGGAGAGGAAGCGCCCGCGGACCACCCGGGCGAGTCCGGTCCAGCCGATCACGGAGAGGATGGTGGTGATGGCGAAGTACCGCATCATCGGTCCCCAGTCGGCCGGCACCGCGGCGGAGAGCGAGAGCCACAGCGGCAGCGTCGGGATCGCCATGAGGAACTCGATGATCCGCTGGATGAGTGTGTCCGGGGCGCCGCCGAAGTATCCGGAGATCCCGCCGAAGAAGAGGCCCAGGAGGAAGCTGACGGCGACGCCGATGAGGCCGATGGACAGTGAGACCCGCGAGCCGTGGATGATCAGGGACAGCAGGTCGCGTCCGGACCGGTCGCTGCCGAGGAAATAGACGCTGTCGTCCGCGTCGGCGGCGCCGATCAGATGGCGGTCCCAGGGGATCAGCCCCCACATGTCGTAGGAGTCGCCCCGGGCCAGGAACCGTACCGGGACGCGCTGGTCCGGGTCGGCGGTGTGGATCTGTTCGAATGTCTCCGGGTCGCGGACCGTGCGGTAGCCGTTCACGTACATCCGCAGGCCGTCGTCCCAGCTGAGGTCGACCTTGACCATCTGGGGCGGGGCGTAGGTGTGTTTCGAGTCTCCGGAGCTCGGTGAGCCCGGTGCGAGGAACTCCGCGAAGACGACGACGAAGTAGGCGAGCAGAACGACCACGGCGCCCGCCACCGCCAGCTTGTGCTTGCGGAACTTGCGCCACACCAGACGCCAGGGGGAGTTGTTCCGTCCGGACGCGACGTCCGTGTCGGCGCCGGCGTCCTCGTCGGCCGGCGGCGCCGCGGCCGGCTTCTTGGTCCTGGTCAGCACGGAGCCTCACCCTCCCTCGTAGCGGTGCCGGATTCTGGGGTCCCACCAGGCGAGGGCGAGGTCACTGACCAGAGTTCCGATGACGGTCAGGGTGGACAGGATCAGGATGAAGCTGCCCACGAGGTACATGTCCTGGTTCTCCACGCCGCTGAGCAGAAGCGGCCCGGTGGTCGGCAGGCTCATGACGATGGAGATGATCGTCTCGCCGCTGATGAGTCCCGGCAGCAGCCATCCGACGGTGGAGAAGAACGGGCTCAGGGACATCCGCACCGGGTACTTGAGCAGCAGCTTCCACTCGGGCATGCCTCTGGCCCGGGCGGCGACCACATACGGTTTGTACAGCTCGTCCAGGAGGTTGGCGCGCGTGATACGGATGAGGCCGGCGGTGCCTGACAGGCCGATGATCAGGATCGGCAGCCAGAGATGTCCGGCCAGGTCGAGCAGTTTGCCGAGGTTCCATGCGGCGTCCTGGTACTCCGGGGAGAACAGGCCGCCGGGACTCTGCCCGAAGAAGCGCATGCCGGCCCACATGAAGACCAGGGCGAGAAGGAACTCGGGCACCGCCATCCCGAAGAAGCCGAAGAACGTGGCCACGTAGTCACCGGGCGAGTACTGGCGTACGGCGGAGAAGATCCCGATGGGGAAGGCGATGGCCCAGACGAACAGCAGTGTGGAGACGGAGAGGAAGAAGGACAGTCCGACCCGGTCCCAGATGAGGTCGGAGACCGGCCTGCTGTTCCAGGCGAAGGCCTGTCCGAAGTCGCCGTGGAAGATGATGTTGGAGATCCACTTCCAGTACTGGGCGAGGAAGGGCTGGTCCAGCCCGTACCGTGACCGCAGGGCGGTCAGCTGCGCGGTGCTCATCAGCTCGCCCCGGCTCTCCGCCTCGGCCTGGAGGGTCGAGACGTAGTCGCCGGGCGGCAGGCTGATGATGAAGAACGAGGCCAGCGAGACCGCCCACAGGGTGACGACCATCCACATGACCCGGCGCATGAGGAACGAGAGCATGGGAGTCCGCCTTCCGCGTCAGGCCCGGCCCGAGATGAAGTACGTCGACGGATTGCTCGGCCCCGGGGCCTGGTGCGCCACCGCCGCGCTGAACTTCTTCGGGACGTTGTGCACGTTGTTCCTGACGATGCCGTACTCGGCGGGCGGGGTGGAGATCCCGATGTAGTAGAACTCCTCCTTGGTGATCTCCAGGATCTGCTTCGCCAGGCCGAGTGCCTGGGACGGGTCGAAGGTGACGCGCATCCGGTCGAAGAGTTCGAGCTGCTCGCGCACCCGGGCGGGCGGCTCCTCCCCTGCCTTGCCCTCCCGGGTGTACCACTTGGCCCACTCCCCGCCGAACCGGGAGGATCCGCGGGGGTTGGAGGGGAGGTAGTAGTGGTTGCCGCCCGCGCCGGTGCGCACGTCGAAGGAGCTGCCCTGCCAGGTCGCGCCCTCCGACTCACCGGCCTCGACGCGTTCCCAGTACAGGGTCTCGGCGAGCCGCTGGATGTTCGCCTTGACGCCGACCTTCTGCCAGTCGGTCCGGATGAGGTCGAGGGCGTCCACCTGGTCCGGCTGGTCGGAGACGACGAGCACCGTGAAGGAGAGCGGGTCGCCGTCCTTCGTGAGCCGCGTGCCGTCGCCGTTCCGGCGGGTGAAGCCGGCCTTGTCCAGGTATTCGTTCGCCCGGGCTGCGCTGTACTCGGTGTACTGGCTGCCGAGTTCACGGCTGTACAGCTCGTCGCCCTCGACCGGGCCGCACTGCCAGGGGCTGCCCTGGCCGCCGTAGATGGTGTCGATGATCTTCTGCCGGTCGATCGCGTGGGAGAGACCGATCCTGAAGTCCTTGTTCGCGAACAGCTCGCGCTTCTTCGCGTCGGGGTGCGTCTGGTTGAAACCGATGATCATCGTGTTGGCCAGGGCGGACTTCACCTCGATGAGCCGGTAGCCGCCCTTCTGCCGGTTCCGGGCGATCACGGGCTTGTTGCGGATCGTCCCGAAGTGGCTGAGCTGCATGTCGAGGTCGCCGTTGGTGACCTTGAGCACCTCGACCTCGACGTCCTGGATGTTCTCGACGACCACCTTGTCGATGTACGGGAGCTGGCTCCCGTCGGGGTCGACCTTCCAGTAGTACGGGTTGCGCTCGGCGACGAGGCTGCTGCCCTTGCCGACCTCGTTCCTGGCCACCCAGGGGTTCAGGGTGGGCAGGTCCGGGTTGGCCCAGCAGTCCGCGCGCAGGGGCATGTAGTCGATCCAGCTCCCCAGGCCGGCCTTCTTGGCGAGGTCCTCCGCGCTCCTGCCGTGCTTGGGGTGGAACTGTCTCAGGTAGTGCGCCGGGAGGAACATGACGACGCCCGAGGTTCCCGCGATCTCCTCGATGAACCCCGGCTTCGGCTCCTCGTAGACGTACCGCACGGTGTGCTGGTCCACCACCTCGAACCGCGCGGGCTTACCGGACCGGGACAGCCACAGGTCGTAGACGCCGTCCTCGTGAAGGTCCGGGTCGATGTTGTAGTCCGTGTAGGCGAACGCGAAGTCGTCCGTGGTCACCGGTTTCCCGTCCGACCACTTCAGCCCTTCGCGGAGGGTGAAGACGAACTCCTTGCCTTCGCCCTTCACCTCGTACTTCTCGCACACGTTCGGGAGCATCTTCGTCCTGGTCATGCCCTGCCAGGTGGGCGCCCAGGAAACGAGCGGCTCGTAGCCCATGCTGTAGCGGAGCCACATCACGTCTTCCTGGGTGATCATCGCCGAGTGCCAGGTCCCGCCGTAGACACCCGTCTTCTCCAGCGGGGTCACCTTCGGCGGGGCGCCGGGCAGCCGGTCGGCGACCTTCGGGAGTTCGCCGGCGTCCGCGAGCTTCTTCAGTGCCGGTGCCTCCTTGCCCTTCGCACCGCCGGTGGCCGCGGTGCCCTCGGGTTCGGTGTCGAAGAATCCGCAGCCGGACAGCGACGCGGCCACCAGGAGGCCGCCGCCCGCCCGCAGGAGGGTGCGCCGGTCGAGCACGCCTCGCTGCGCCGGGGACGGCGTGCGGTCAGCAGTCATGTCCACGCTCCTTTGCGTGTACGTGCCGCTTCTTCCAGCTCGCGGACCTTGGGGACGACGGTGGCGGTCAGCTTGCGCCGCTCCTCGTCGTCGAGGCTCGCCAGCGGATCGGCGGCGTGGGTTTCGTCGATGCGGCCCAGGGCGGCCAGGACGAACTTGAAGGTGCTGACGAGCGCGGGGAGCGTCGGTTCGTGCCGCGCGGCGCGCATCAGGCCGAGCAGATCCTCCAGCTGTTCCTGGAGCATCCGGGCGTACGGCCAGTCCCCGGCCCGTGCCGCGTCGTACAGGTTGACCAGCAGACGGGGTGTCACATTGGCGAGGGAGGAGGTGGCACCGGCGACGCCGGCGTAGAGGGACAGATCGGTCAGGCTGCTGCCGCCGGCGAAGCAGCGTACGTCGACTCCCTCGCTGTCGGCCTGGCGCAACAGACGCCGAAGCCAGGTCATGTCGCCGGCGCTGTCCTTGATCCCGCAGAGCACGCCCTCACGGGTGAGGTCGATCACGCACTCCACGGTCAGGGAGCACCGGGTGAGCTGGGGCATGTGGTAGGCGAGGACCGGGAAGCCCACGGCCTGGGCCACGGCGCGGTAGTGGTCGCGGAGCTCTTCCCTGCCGTAGCCGGCGAAGTAGGGGGCGATGACGGCGACTTCGTCGGCTCCGGCGTCCAGTGCTGACCGTGCGTGACGCACGGTCAGCGCTGTCGCCGCGTCACCGACGTGCGCGATGACGGGCAGCCGGCCGCCGGCGGTCTCGGCGGCGACGGTCACGGCGAGCGCGCGATCGCCGTCGTCCAGCGCGTGGAACTCCCCCGTGGTTCCGTTGATCCAGAGGCCGTGGATGCCGGCTTCGATCAGTCCGGTCAGGTGGCATTCCAGCGAGGACCGGGCGAGTTCGCCCTTGTCGTTCATGGGCAGAACGGTTGGTGCGATGATCCCGTGGAGCTCGTGTCTCGGCATGGTACCTCGCGGCATGTCGGTGGAATGCCATGAGTCTCTTGAGCGCGACATCGGCCGTCAACCCTTTCGACACAGGCAATAGTCTGCGCACGTGGACTTCGATCAGGCCTGGTTCACCTGCGGCATACCACAGGGGCCCGCCCGTCGGGCACGGCGTCGTACGGGCCGCCCGGTGCGACGGATCCGGGCGGCCTTGCGCGGGTTGTGTCCGGGTCGGCGGTCCGTGGACCGGCGGCCGTTGCGGGGTCAGTGGTTGATCTTCACCTGGCTGAACTCCGCCGTCACGTAGTGGGCGACGTCGTTCGCTTCCTTGTTGCCGTCCACGAACATCCCGGCATAGAGCTTGTCACCCATCGGGATCCGCTCGTAGCCGACGCGGGTCCACTGCAGGGAGTCCGGGGATATCTCCGAGGTGAACTCGTCGCCGCGCAGGGTGATACGCAGCCAGTACGGACCGTCGTCGAGCTTCTCGTCCTCTTCGTAGGGGTAGGTGCCGGCGCTCATCTCCGTGCCGTTCGCGTGGATGCGTTTCACGACGGCCTTGATGCCGCCCTTGGCCGAGTAGATGGCCAGGAGGTTGAAGGGCGAGTCGGCGGTGAGGTTCTCGCGGATCATGATGCCCGCGAGGACTTCCTCGTAGACGGCGCTGAGTGAGTCGAGCCGGGCGATGAGTTCCACGACCTCGTCGCCGGGCGCGTCGACGGTCTGGTGGACGAACAGGCCGGAGTCCTTGCGCCCCTTGAGTTTGCCCGAGCCACGCAGGGTGAACACCTTGCCGTTCAGGGCGGCCGCTCCCTCGATGGGCGCCTTGCCGATGTCCTTGGCGGTCCAGCTGCCCAGCGTGGTCACGCGGTTGACGTGTACGGGCACCAGGGTGGACGTCGTGGAGGTGCCCGTGCTGTCCGTGACTCGCGCGGTGAGATGGTGGGTGCCCTCGGGGGCGTTCTTCCAGACGGCCTCGTACGGGGCGGAGGCCGTCTCGCCGACCTTCTTGTCATCGGCGTGGAAGACCACCGAGGCGATGGTCGCGCCGTCCTGCGCCTTCACGTCGGCGCGCAGGGTGATGTCGTGGGTGCCGGCCGCGGAGGCGAGTACGGTGTCGGCGGCCGGCGCGGTCAGGGTGACCGCGGGGTTCGCCGCGCCGGTGGGACTCAGGGAGTTCAGGTACAGCTCCAGGTTGCTGTAGCCGGTGTCCGGGTCGATGGCGCCGCCGTCCGCGGGGTCGCTCTTCGCCAGTCCGTGCTTCTTCTCCCAGGCGTCAGGAATGCCGTCGTGGTCGCTGTCCCGGGGCGGCTCGGCCGAGGCGAGCGGGACGATCCCGCCGACCTCCCTCTGCGAGTTGATCATGCGTCCGGTGCCTTGGCGCACGTCATTGACGACACGTGCGTCGACGGCGTCGCGGCGCGGCAGGACCGCGCCGACTCCGGCCAGGACGGCCTGGTAGGCGTCCTTGGCCGACTGTGCCTCGATCGGGTCGGGGACGTCGAGCGGCTCCTTGCTCAGGGTGGCGCCGCCGACCGGGAAGACGACGCCGCGGGTGTTGTCCGCCGTGATGTCGGAGTGGCCCTCGATGACGTTGCCGCCGACGTGCCAGATGCCGCCGCGGTCGGGAGAGACGATGACCGGCGCGATGGCGGCGAGGGTGTTCGGGCCCGGCTTGTAGTAGTTGCCGACCATGTTGACGCCGTCGGCCCACTCGCCTCCGTAGCAGGAGGTGTAACCGTAGTTGTAGATGACGTTGTTGCGGTGGTCGGCCCGCTGGGGCACGTCCTCGACGAAGCTGAAGCGTGGATTGCGGCCACCCTGGTGGACCAGCAGGTTGTGGTGGTAGCTCGCGTTGTCGCCGCCCCACAGCCCGCCGTAGCCGTGCAGGCCCTTCTCGTGGACGGACATCGCCAGACCTTCGGCGATGATGCACCACTGCAGGGTGAAGTTCTCGTTGCCGTAGGCGGAGCAGACCTCGTCGACCGCCCAGCTGAAGGAGCAGTGGTCGACGATGACGTTGCGGCAGCTCTCCATGCCGAAGGTGTCGATGGGGGTACCGAGGGTGTCCGTACCCCGGAAGCGCAGGTGACGGATGATGATGTTCTCGACGTCCTTGGCCTTGGTCTCGTTGCCGACGACACAGATGCCGTCGCCGGGCGCGGTCTGTCCGGCGATGGTGAGGTTCGACCCGGTGATGTCCAGGCCGCCCTTGAGCTCGATGTTCCCCGAGACCCTGAAGACGATGGTGCGGTCGCTGCCCGACACGGCGTCGCGCAGGGACCCCGGCCCGGAGTCGGCGAGGGTGGTGACCTCGTGGACCGAGCCGCCACGTCCGCCGGTGGCGTACCGGCCGCCGCCCTCGGCTCCGGGGAAGGCCAGGACGCCGCCGGCGGCCTCGGCCGCCGCGGCGAGTTTTCCGGATGCCTGTGCCGAGGGGATCCGGAGCGCGGCGGTGCCGAGGATCACGCCCGCGCCGACGACGAAGGCACGCCGTCCCAGCGGTCTGTCCGTCCCGTCGCTCGTGCCGGTGGCGGTTCCGTTCAGTGGGTTCATGACGAGTCTCTCCTCAGGGGATCGAGGGGGTGTTCGGCGTGCCGGGAGACGGGGTCCGGTACGCCGTCGGAAGGGTGTGCGCGTCTCGGGTCCGTCGGGTCTCAGGGTTCGTCGGAGCAGTTCACGTCGAGGTCCCAGAGGATGACGTCGAGGGCGTGCGGGCTGATGGTGTGTTCGGCGTGCGTGGCGTCCTCCAGGAGCTCCCAGTGGCCGTTGCCGATGACCTCGATCCGCTGACGCACGACAGGCTCGTAACTGCGGTGCCCCACACCGTTGAAGCAGCAGGCGTCGAAGCGGTTGAGGATCTGCATCTGGCGGCGGTGGGGCCCGACCGACGCCAGCGCGTAGATGTCCGGGAAGTCACTGATGCCGTAGAACACCGGGTGCTTGTCCAGGCGTTGCTCCCAGTCGCCGGTGGTCGGGCTCGGCTTGGGCGGAGCGGAGCGCAGGAAGAACGGCAGTGATCCTGCGGTCGGGTAGCTGCGGGTGATGCGTGGGTCGAGCGCCGGATACACGGTGGTGGTCCAGCCGCCGCCGGACAGGCCGATCATCTGGAGGGAGGAGGGACGGTGGGTGCGGCTGACGTGGTTGACCGCGACGGTGAGCGGTTCCAGGAAGAACCGGAGGGTGGAGAACGTCGCGGACTCCCAGGGCCCCAGGTCGTTGTGGGACTCGGGGGTCACCATGGTGTCCGGGTCGGTGGGGCTGCGCAGTTGTCTCGGGTTCCAGTGGTAGAGCGGCATCGCGCACAGCAGCACGCCGTAGCCGGCGTCCACGAGTGCCTGAGCGGTGCGCTGCATGGTCTCGGGTGTCTCACCGTGACCGTTGTGGTAGAGGGCGAAGCGCCGGTGGCCGGCGGGACGGCGCGGCAGGAGGAGATACACCACGGACTTGAGGTCGTACGGGAGGGTCACGGTGAGTCTGTCGATGCGCCGCAGTCCTGTGAAGGCGGGCAGTTCGGGTGCGGCGACGCTTTGTTCGACCTCGGGCAGGGTGCCGGGCAGCCGGCCGTCGGCGGATTTCCACACTTCGGCGACGAGCTGGGCGCGGATGCGTTCCACGTCGGCCTCGGTGTGTACGGTCATCAGCTGCTCGACGTCGACCCCGACGACCTGCTGGGGCAGGGCCTTGTAGTCGATGCTGTGGGCGGCAGCCGCCTCCTGGTCGACGGGGGCGACCGGGCGCGGGCGGGCGGGGCGGGCGGTTCGGGCTTCCGGGGAGCCTTCCAGGGCGTACGCGTTCCCGCTCGCTCCGAAGTCTCCGAGCGCGGCGGTGGTCGCGGCGGCTCCGGCGGATCCCAGGAGCGCTCTGCGGCTGACGGTTGACATGACGGGCCCCTCAGTTGCCTCGGCTGTGGTCGGGTACGGCGGACGGGTTCCAGCCGTCCAGCAGGTGGGCCGGGTCGCGCCAGGTGCGCGCCTCGGCTTCGGACAGTTGCCGTGAGCAGGACAGCCGCTCGGAGGTGTCCACCGGTGCCCCGCTCAGGTCCTTGCTGCCGTACTCCCAGAAGCGCAGCTGCTGCCCCGTGGTGCAGTCGAACCCGGTCAGGCCCCAGCCCACGGGGGCCACGTGGGAATCCATGGTGGTGTCGATGAAGACGGCCTGGCTGGCGGGGAAGCGGCTGTCGATGCGGCTGAGCAGGACGCTGCCGTCGGCCACGGAGTCCGCGCGGGTGAGTCCGGTGTCGACGAAGACGGCGCCTGGCCCGTCCGGAGCGTTGCGGATCTGACTGATGTAGCCGAGGTCGAGCGCTTTGAGTTCGGAGTCCTGGACGAAGACGCCACCGGTCCCCCAGAGGAAGTCGACGTCCCCTTCGATGTAGGAGTCATGGACGTACGCGCGTCCCTGGATGCGCAGGCTGTCCTGGAAGCTGAGGACGCGTACCCCGTCGAGGACGATGCGGTCGCCGTTGCCCCGGAACGCCTCGGACTGCGATCCGCCCTCCGGCGTGAGGTTGTGGACGGTGATGTCCCGCATGCGGAAGTCGTCCGCGTCGACGCCGAACGCGGCGCGCCAGCAGTTGAACCGGTCGGGCTCCGGCAGCACCCGGCGCGGGCAGTAGCTCTGTTCGGGCGGCACGTCGGCCATCGCGGAGTCGCCGTTGAGCAGGCTGTTGTTGGGGTATCCGACGACGGTTCGGCCGGCCCCGGCACCGGTCACCCGCAGATGCTGCCGGTTCGGGCCGATGTAGACGATCTCCCGGTAGGTACCGGGTGCCACGTCGATACCGACTTCGTGGCGGTTCCCTTCCGGCACGAAGTCGACCGCGCCCTGCACGGTGCAGAAGTCACCGCCGCCACGCGCGTCCACGCGCAGGTTCCTTGTCCCGGGGCGGGGCCCCTCCGCTGTCCGGAACCGCCAGGTTCGGGAAGAGGTGATGCCCGGGTGGCCCTCGAAGAAGCCCGGGTCCACGGTGACGTAGTACTGCTGCCCGGGATCCAGGGGGCGGTGCAGCAGGACGGTGGCCGTGCGGCCGTCGACGACGACCGGCTCGTAGCTCCAGCGGTGGAGTTCGCCGTAGTCGGAGCGTGCGTCACCTATGTGGCGCTGGTACGTCGCGGGATCGGCGAGGTCGACGGTGTCGACGGCGCTGCCGTCGGGGCGGTGCACGGTCAGGCGTCCTTCGGTGCCGACCCTGGCGTCCGATCCGAACGTGAGGCGCAGGGGCGTGTCGGCGCAGACTGCCCGTGCGGTGCCGCTGGGTGCGACGGCCGCCGGTGCGGCGGCCCGGGTGGAGACGCTCCCGGCCACGGCGGGCGGGTTCACGACCACCGGGGCGAGCAGGACGGCGAGGACCGGACCGGCGCGCACCACCGGTCGCAGGCGGGTTACGAGCTGACGGAACTTCGATCGCATGAGAGCGGCTCCTCAGTCCGGCATACCTATGGCATGCCAGCGATGGAAGCACATGAGTCACGGGGTGAACACCCCTTGTACGGAGCGAACCCGGCTTCCCTCCGGGAGAGTTGTGACCGACGGGGTCAAGGCGGGCCCGTCGTCGCGCCGTCCCGGTCCGTGACCGGCCGGCGGACTGCCGGATGCCGTCCCGCCAGGTCCGCTCGGTGGGTCCACGTGGCGTCGACCGGTCCGCGGTCCGTCCCCGTATCCCCTTCGCATCGGGGCGAAACCGGCGCCGGCACGCGACGTTCCGGGGCCCGGCGGAAGAGCGGCCGGGCCCTCGTGGGCGCGGCCCCGCGCACGGCTGAGGGGAGTCGTTCTGCTCGACGGGCAGACACTTGGCCCACCAGTGGCATACCATGTGCTGAGTGCGCGTGGGACGGACGGTACGGTGACCCGGACAGCAGTCACGGAGTGCCAGGAGGACGGCATGACCCCACCGAAGGCGGTTTCGGCCCCGCGCGAACCGGCCACGTCGTCGATGACGAGCGTGGCTGAGGAGAGCTTGGAGACCCGGGCACGCAAAGCGCTTGTGGACTGGTTGACGAAGGAGCACCCCGCTCCTGGACAGCCCGTTCCCGTGCGGGAGTTCGCCAGGCGCCTGGGCATGAGCAGGACCCCGGTGCGCAGCGCGGTCGGTCGCCTCTACGAGCGCGGGCTGCTCGCCTATGACCCGGTGGCCGGCTTCACCGTCGCCATCCCCTCGCTCTCCAGCATCTACGAACTGTTCGAGCTGCGGCTGATGCTCGAATCGCACGCCCTGCGGCTCTTCGGGGATCGCACCGACCGCGAGCCGCCGGCCAGACTCCGCGAACTGGTGGACGAGGCCGACGTACTGGCCCGGGAGTCGGTGGAGGACCACACGCGCTACATCGACTTCCGGGAGAACGACAGCCGCTTCCACCGCGCCATGGTGGAACTGGGGGGACTCCCCCGGCTGCTGGAGCTCCACGACGACCTGCATCTCAGCATTCATGTGACCCGCACCGGTATGGAGGCACCCATCACCGCGTCCCGGCTGAACACCGCTGTCTCGGAACACCGTGCCGTGGTCGACGCGCTGGAACGCGGCGACCGGGCGGCGGCCAGGGATCTGCTGGAGGCCCACATCCTGCGGGTCCGCGACCAGACCATCGCCTTTCTCGCCCGGCCCACGATCTAGGGGAGACCATGTCGGGACCAGCGGTACCCACCCGCACCGCGCGCAGCGCGCACCGTCCGCCGCAGCTGGAGCACGCCGAGCTGACAGGCGGACTGTGGCGCCGATGGCGTGACGTCAACCGCACCGTCAGCCTGCCGTTGGCCCGGCAGTGGCTGGAGCGGGCGGGGAATCTGGACAACCTCCGTGTCGCGGCCGGTGAGGCCGACGGCGGGTACCGGGGCCCGGTCTACATGGACTCGGACGTGTACAAGGTCCTCGAGACCGCGGCCTGGGAGCTGGGGTCCGGCGAGGACCCCGCGTCCGCGGAGTTCGTCGACAGCACGGCCCGGCTGCTGGAGCGCGCCCAGCAGGACGACGGCTATCTCGACTCCCACTACCAGGTGGTGAATCCGGATGGCCGCTACACCCGGCTGGTCGACAGCCACGAGCTGTACTGCGCCGGTCATCTGATACAGGCGGCGGTGGCCGCCCACCGCTCCGGTGCGGACTCCCGGCTGCTCGGCGTGGCGCGCCGGGTCGCGGACCACCTCGCCGATGTGTTCCTGGGCGGCGACGGCCCCGGTCTGGACGGCCATCCCGAGATCGAGACCGCTCTGGTCGAGCTGTACCGGGTGACGGGCGAGGAGCGTCACCTCGCTCTGGCGTCCGCCTTCGTCGAGCGGCGTGGACGCGGCCTGGTCGGCACGCACAAGCACGGCAACCGGCACCGCCAGGACCATCTGCCGGTGCGTGAGGCTCCAGCCGTCACCGGCCACGCCGTGCGCGGGCTCTACCTGGAGGCCGGGATCGTCGACGTAGCGGCCGAGACCGGCGACGCCTCCCTTCTCGCCTCGTCCGAGCACCGCTGGCAGGACATGGTGGCCGCCAGGACCTCGCTGACCGGCGGGCTCGGCTCGCGCCAGGTGGGCGAGGTCTTCGGCGAACGGTACGAACTGCCGCCGGACCTCTCCTACAACGAGACCTGCGCGTCGGCCGCGAGCATCCAGTGGAGCTGGCGGCTGCTGCTCGCCACCGGCCGGGCCCGATACGCCGACCTGATCGAGCGCACCCTCTGCAACGCCTTCGCCGCGGCACGGTCCGACGACGGCCGGACGTACTACAAGGGCAATCCGCTGCAGCGGCGCGCCGACCACGCCGAGGCGGTGGGCGACCCCCGTTGCCGTGACGAGTGGTTCTTCTCCGCCTGCTGCCCGCCCGCCGTCACCCGCCTGGTCGCCTCGCTCGAGCACTACGCCGCGACCGTCTCCGAGCATGCCGGTGTGCCCACCTTCCATCTCCAGCAGTACGCGTCGATGGACCTGGCCTCTCCCTTCGCGGACGGCCGGCTGCGGCTGCGGGTCGAGACCGACTACCCCTGGCGCGGACAGGTCGGGATCACCGTCACCGAGGCGCCCGCAGGTCCGTGGGCGCTCGCCCTGCGCGTTCCGCCGTGGAGCGTGGCGACCAGGCTGGACACCCCGGACCGGAGGGACCTCGCGGTCACCGCGGACGAGGACGGATACGTCGTACTGCGCCGGTCGTGGCGGGCGGGTGACACCGTGGTGCTGCATCTGGACATGACCCCCCGGATGACGCTGCCGCACCCGCGCATCGACGCCGTGCGCGGGTGCGCAGCCGTGGAACGAGGCCCGCTGGTCTACTGCTTCGAGCAGACGGACCAGCAGGACGGAGTCGATGTGGACGATCTCGCCATCTCCCCGGACGCGGTGTTCGAGGAGGTCATGCATGACGACCTCGACGGTCTCGGCCCCACCGTGACACTGCGGACCCCTGCGGTGGCGGTCACCGGCGCCCACGAGGCGGGTCTCCCCTACCGCACCCGCTCCACCCCGGAGGCCACCGATTCCGTCCGGCCCGCGACCGCCACCGCGGTGCCCTACTTCCAGTGGGACAACCGCGGCGACGGCGCGATGCGGGTATGGATGCCGCTGCGCGGCTGACGGCCGGTCAGCCGCCCGTCCTCGAGGGGGTGAGCCGGTACCCGGCGCCCCGGCGGGTGTCGAAGGACACCACGCACTCCTCGGGGCGGGCGGCCACGGCGCCGGCGACCTCCACCGGGTGCGGGGTGCGGACGCGTACCGGGTTTCCGAGCAGGGACCGGATCTCCGCGTGCGTGATCCCGTCGGCGGTCCACGTGAGGTCGACCTCGAAACCGCCGCGGGCGCGCAGTCCGCGGAAGGACCCGGCCGGCCATGCGTCGGGCAGCGAGGGCAGCAGGGCGATCTCGTCGGCGTGGCTCTGCAGCAGCATCTCGGTGATGCCGGAGACCCCGCCGAAGTTGCCGTCGATCTGGAACGGCGGGTGCAGGTCGAAGAGGTTGGGGGCGGTGCGCGCCGGGGTGAGCAGGTCCGACAGGTGCTGGTAGGCGCGCGCCGGTTCCAGGAGCCTGGCCCACATGTTGATCTTCCAGGCGAGTGACCAGCCCTGCCCGGCCGTTCCCCGCAGTTCCAGACTCTTCACCGCCGCGGCGGCGAGTTCCGGGGTCCTGCGCGGGTCGATCTGCGCGCTGGGGAACACCCCGTACAGGTGGGACACATGGCGGCTCCGCACCAGGGCCGCCTCCTCCCAGTCCTCGAGCCACTCCTGGATCTGTCCGAGGTAGCCGATGCGTGTCGGTGCGAGCCGGTCACGCACCTCGGTGACCCGTTCGACGAGTCCGGCGTCCCGGCCCAGCACCTTCGCGGCCTGCCGGTACGCGTCGAACAGGTCCCGCAGGAGCTGCATGTCCATGGTGGGGCCGGCGCAGATGCTGACGCTCTCACCCTCGTCCTGGTGGTGGGTGACCTCGGGTGACTGCGAGGGGTTGGTGACGAGCCGGCCCGTCTTCGCGTCCACGACGAGTGTGTCGAGGAAGAACTCCACGGCGCCCTTGATCACCGGGTAGTTGCGGCTGAGCGCGCCGGTCTCGCCGGTGAAGCGGTAGTGGTCCCAGAGCATCACGCACAGCCAGGCGCCGCCGGTCGGCCACATGCCGTACTGCGCGGCGTCCACCGGTGCCGTTCCCCGCCAGCCGTCCGTGTTGTGGTGCAGCACCCAGCCCGGGGCGTCGTACATCGCCTTGGCTGTGCGGGTGCCGGACTCCGCCAGCTCGTGGACCATCTGCACGGCGGGGTCCCAGCACTCCGCCAGGTTGGCGGGGCCCGCGGGCCAGTAGTTCATCTCGAAGTTGATGTTGACGGTGTACTTGGATTCCCAGGCGGGGTTCAGGCTGTCGTTCCACAGGCCCTGGAGGTTGGCGGGCTGCCCGGGCGAGCGGGAGCAGGAAGCCAGCAGGTAGCGGCCGTACTGGAAGTAGAGGGCGGCCAGGTGCGGATCCTTGCCGTCGGCGAAGAGCGGGATGCGCTGGTCGGTGGGCAGTCCTGCCCGCTCGGAGGGGCCGAGGTCGATACCGACCCGTGAGTAGAGCCTGCGGTAGTCGTGCACGTGCCTGGCGCGCAGCTGCTCGAACCGCCGCTTCGCGGCCGGGGCGAGGTGGCGGCGGGCTCTGGCCTCCGGATCGGCGTCGGCGTCGAGGTAGTTGCGGTAACTGGTCGCCAGGGAGATCAGCAGGGTGACGGAGTCGGCGCCGTCCACGGTCAGCGCCCCCTGGTCGGTGCTGACCCGTCCGCCCTCGGCCTCGGCCCGCGCCAGGGCCCGGAAGCGCACGGAGCCGGGCAGGCCGAACCAGTCGCCGCTGACACCGTCGAGGGCGACGGTACGCGCGTCCACGGCGGATCCGGTGGCCCGCTGGGGCGTGGTGAAGCGGGCGGTGAAGCCGACGGAGCCCGGCGTGTCCGTGGTGATCCGTACGACGATGACCTGGTCGGGGGTGCTCGCGAAGACCTCGCGCACATGGCGTACGCCGCCGCGGGTGTAGCTGGTGCGGACGACCGCGGACTCCAGGTCGAGTTCACGTTCGTAGCCGGTGGTCTCCCCGGCACCGGTGAAGGCGAGTTCGAGGTCGCCGAGCACCTGGTAGGCGACCTGCTCGGAGGGGCTGCCGATGAACTTCGTGTCGATCAGTCTCTGCGCCTGGTTCCACTTCTCCTCCACCACCAGGCGGCGGATCTCGTCCAGGTGCTCCCCCGCGCCGGGCCGGACGTAGTCGTGCGGGCCGCCGGCCCACACGCTGTCCTCGTTGAGCTGGAGACGCTCGGTGTCCGTGCCGCCGAACACCATCGCGCCTATGCGGCCGTTGCCGACCGGCAGCGCCTCCAGCCACTCCGCCGCCGGGGCCTGGTACCAGAGCCGCATCGGGTGGGATCCGGTTCCGGTGGCCGTTTCCGTGACCGTGCCGGCCGTACCGGCCGCGGCCTGTGCGACGCCGGTGCTCAGCGCGGTCGCCGCGGCGGATGCTCCGGCAGCCGCCAGGATGTTTCGTCGGGACAGCTCAGACATGGTGTGCCTCCAGTTTCGTCGTGCGGGCAGGGGAGGCCGCCGCTGCGGCCCCCCGGGCGGTCATCGCCAGCTCCCCTCGCGGTACCAGGTGTCGAGGGCGTCGAGCAGTGTCCGGTGCGGGGTTCCTGCCGCCAGGCCGTCGCGCAGCAGTCGCGAAGCGCGCTCCTGGAAGGTGAGATAGCCGGGGCGGCGGGGGCGGAGCCATGCGCCCTCGACGGTGTCCAGGGTGTCGCGGCAGAAGTCCTGCCAGTGCCGGTCGCCGGTGCGGCCGGTCCACGCGGGCCGGGCGGCGGGCTGTCCTCCGGTCATCGGGAAGAGCTCCCCCTGCACCGGGTCGGACAGCAGGCGTCGCAGATGGTCACGGACGGCGTCGCGCGTCCCGGCGTCGCGTACCCGGGCGGCGGACACCGCGAGGCCGGCACCGCCCAGCACGCTGCCGGCCGGGCCGCCGGACCGCCAGCCGGGCGGACACGAGAAGGCCAGCGGGTACGCACCGGACCTGGTGTACGAGGCTTCGCCGTACACCAGGGGGCAGTAGGCGGGGCCGGCGCCGTGCGCCATGGCCCGCAGCACTCCGGCGGGGCCGGCGGTGCGCAGCGGGGGCGGTGTGCCGGCCCTCAGTCCGGCCATCATGTCGAGCGCGGCGAGGCCGGTCCCCCGGGAGACCACCGGCCCGGATTCCTCCCGCATGGGCTCCTCTCCCTGGGCGAGGCTCAGCGAGCACAGGGTGAGGAAGGCGTGCGGGCCGCCGAGGCAGAGTGCCACCGGGGCCCGCTGGGCCAGCGCGCGCACCTCCTCCCAGGAGCGGGGCGGGTGGCGGAGGTCGACCAGGTCCGGCCGCAGGGCGGCCACCTGTGCGGCCGCGTCCAGTGGCAGCGCCCAGGTCCGGCCGTCCAGCCGGTAGCTGTCGTAGCTCGCGCCGACCGACCGCCGCTGCCAGCGGCTCAGCTCCGCCGGGGCGAAGAGTGCCTCCATCGGCATCAGGCAGCCGGACTCCACGGCCGATCCGAGGCCCGGATGGGTGACGACGACGATGTCGTAGTCGGCCGTGTGACCGCTGACCGGCGTCGATTCGAGGGCGGCCACCGGCTTCCGTTCCCAGCGCAGCGGCAGGCCGACCGTCTCGCAGCCTGCCGGGAGTGAGGCGTCGAGCCTGGCGAGTTCCTCCAGAGGCGCGTAGACGCGTGGGTGGTCCCAGGCCAGTCCGCGCAGTTCGGCGGTGCCGGTGCGCACCGTGGCCGGGGTGGTCATCACGATCCGCCTCCTTCTCAGCTGGTCGTGCGGACCGGCGGGGGCGGCCGCGCAGCCGCCCCCACCGGGGGGACGGGGCCGTCCGGCCGGCGGGTTCCGGCGGCCGGACGGGCCCGTACTCTGTGGAGGTGTCAGGTCAGCGACCTGTCACTGGGTGTCGCCCTCGGGCAGCGGGTACGGGAAGGAGGCGGTGACGCCGATCTTGTCGTACTCCATCTTCGACGCGTCGTAGCCGTCCTCCCAGTTGGCGTTCTTGACGTCGTTGCACTGGTAGCTCTGGTACGACTGGTCGGTGGTCTTGCCGACCTCGATGTCCTCGAAGCTGAAGCCGCAGCCGCCGGCGTCCATGTGGATGCCTCGTGTGCCGCTGTCCGGCATGGACCCGTCCGGGATCACGTCGCCGATGACGACCTGCCGGACATGGTTGTCGATCTTGTGCGGTTCGAAGTTGCTGACGCCGTAGGTGTAGAAGGCGCCCATGTCCCCGCTGTCCAGGCCGGCTTCGTCGATACGCAGGTACTCGAAGGTGTTGTTGCGGGCGTAGTCGTCCTCGATGAGCACTTCCGGTCGTACTTCGAGGCTCACGCCGTAGCGGGCACTGTGCTTGACGTGGGTGTGGCTGACCGTGTTGTTCCCGGTGTTCTGCAGCTCGATGCCGGAGGCGTCACCGGGTACCAGCTCGCCGACGTGGGTGATGTAGTTGTTCGTCAGCAGATGGCCGTTGGAGGTGTTGCCCTCTCCCGGGTACGGGCCCTCGACCTTGATCCCGTCCGCGCCGATGTTCTCGAACAGGCTGTCGCGGACCGTGAGTCCGTCGTTGGCGAAGAGTGCGTAGACCGCGTGGTATCCGGTGTCGGAGATATGCATCCGGGACAGCGTGATGTCCTTGCTGTTGGTCACCGTGACGGCGCCGAAGCGGTTGCGCGGCATCTCGATCTGACGGTCGTACTCGGGGTACTTGCGGGGTTCGCCGGAGTCGCCGTCACTGATCCAGCCGTAGCGGTACCAGTCGACGAAGTCGGTGTACTGGAGGGAGAGCCCGTCGAGGGTGATGTTCTCCACGCGGCGGTCCGGGTCGGCGCCGGCCAGGTTGAACAGGGTCTTCACGGTGGGCCGCAGCACGGTGACGTCCTTGATGTCGCCGCGCGGCTTGTAGTAGACCTGTCCCTTCTTGAAGTCCATGTAGTACTCGCCCGCCTGGTCCAGGAAGTCCAGCGAGTTCTGCAGGAAGTAGCGGGATCCGCCGCGGGAGTTGATGAGCGCGTACCGGGTCCAGTACTTCAGCGTCATCTGGTTCTTCGCGGCGTTCCAGTCCCGGATCGGGACGGTGTCGGTGAACCAGCTCCAGCTGCCGCCCGACCAGACGACCGCCGATGCCTGGTCGAGGTTCCAGTTCGCGTCCCACTCACCGGGGTTGGAGTAGAGCCACTGGCGGACGGCTTCCTTCTCCGGCTCCTTGAGCACGGAGGTCAGGTAAGGAGCCCACTCGTCGTCGGACTTGCGGTTGGGGTAGCGGGCCGTGGTGGCACGCTTGCCGTCCTCGAAGAGGGTGTAGAAGGGCTGGTCCGTGCCTACGTCGGCGCGGTAGATGCCGTCCTTGTACTCCTCCCAGCCGGTGACGGGCGCGGCGCCCGTGACCCGGGCCTTGCCCGCGCCGTCGTAGGAGCGGTAGACGACCTCGTGGCCGCCGGCGCCCGAGTCGCGGTCGTCGAAGTCGATCGTCCTGCTCACCGGGTAGTCGCCGGCACGCAGGTTGACGTCGATGTCGCAGCGCATCCGGCCTGCGCGGTTGAGACCCTTGTCGCGGATGTGGTCGCGCGCGCCTTCGATCGTCTTGAAGGGGCGGCTCTTGGTGCCCTTGGCCTTGTCGTTCCCGTCGGGTGCGACGAAGAGTTCGGTGGCCTTGCAGTCGGCCGGCTTCGCGTTCGCGTCGGGGACGTTCAGTGTCGCGCCGCTGACCAGCAGGGCGCCGGCCGCGAGCAGCAGCGGGAGTCTTGTCCTTCGTCGTACGAAGGTGGTGATGGGCATGGAGCCTCCTTGCCACGTGCGATGTGTGGCTTCGTCGTTCGGCCGTGGACGCGTGGACGACATGTGAGGGCGCGGGCGGTTGCCGCACCGGGGCGTGCTCGTGCGGCGCGGTGACGGCGTATGAGCGCGTCGACGCGGCATCACGTTCGGCCTGTCGCCCGCGGTCTCCGGGGAGCGGGCACGCTCCGCCCGGGCCGCGGGTGCGTCACGGGTTCAGGGAAGGATGCGGCCGGGTTCACGCCGGCATGGCGGTGCCGTGGCGCGGGCCGTCATTGCCGGGGCCGCTGCCCCGTTCAGTGGTTCCAGATGTCCTGGGACGGGCTGGGGATGATGTTCCGGGAGCGGACGGACGGCGTGATACCGGCCCTTCGGGGCCTCACGTCTCCGGTCCGGCGTTCACACAGCGTTTCCTCCTCGGCGGGCGTCGCTGAACACGATCTAGTGGGTCACTGATCGAGCACGATAAGTAAGATGTTCGCGCCCGGGCGCCGTCAATACGTTGGCACGAACAATAAGTTGATGTGCCCGGGGCGGCATCGATCCGGCCCTCCGAGTCATAAATCCACACATCCACGGAGTGGCGACGCCATGACTGTTCCCGATCCGGCCGCGTTTCCCCAGCTCAGCGAGGGGGACCGGTCAGCCTTGTCGGACTACTCCCGTCAGCCGCCCGGGGCGCTCCGGCTGCGCAGCAGCATCGTCCTGGCCTGTGCCGAGGGGCTCACCAACGCGGAGGTGTCCCAGCGCCTCCAGGTCAGTCCCGCCACGGTGGCCAAGTGGCGGGCGCGATATCTGCGGCGCGGCATGGCCGGCCTGCACGACGCTCCCCGCTCGGGCCGACCGCGCAGCGTCACCCGGCGGGAGGCCGAGGCGCGCATCGCGGCCGTGGTCGAACAGGCCGGGAACGGCTCACCGGTGCCCTCGACCCGCTCCCTCTCGGACACCCTGGGGCTGTCGCAGTCCACGGTGGCCCGCATCTGGCGCGAGCAGGCGGCCGAGCTCTCCGGGCCGCCGGACCCGCGGAACCGCCCTCGGACCGGGCAGGACGGCGGGGACCCCGCGCCGGTCCCGCCGCGCATGCCGCGGCAGCTGCTCTCCGACCACGTGTACACGCTGCTGCGGGACTGGATCGTCGGCGGTGAACTCGTGCCGGGGCAGCGGCTCGTGGAGTCGGAGATCGCCCGCAGGGTCGGCACCAGCCAGGCTCCGCCCCGCGAGGCGATCAAGCGGCTGGCCTACGAGGGCCTGGTGATCTCCCAGCCGCACCGCGGCACGTATGTCGCCCGGATCTCCGAGCGGCAGGCCCAGGACGTCCGGGACATCCGGGTCATGTTCGAGGAGTACGTGGCCCGCCGTACGGCCGGTCACCTGGACGCCGAGCACACCCGGCTGCTGACCGAGGACGTGCAGCAGTTGCGCCGGGCCGCGGACAGGGGCGACATCGCGGCCTTCCGCAGCGGCGACATGTCCTTTCACCGCCATGTGTGCGAGGCTGCGCGCAACGACGCGCTGATCCGCCTGTGGCGCATGATCGAGTCCAGCATGTGGGATCTGCATGTGCTGGGCGACCCCCGCTACGTCGGCGGCTGGGGCGCGTTGGCCGAGCACCACGCGGAGCTTCTCGACGTTCTGCGCTCCGGCGACCCCGACGCCGCCGGGCCGATGTTCGCCGCCCATGCCGCGGGTGAGGTGGAGCGTTACCTCCCCGGTCCGGCCGGGCCCGGTGCCCCTTCCGGGCAGTGAAGCGACCGCGGACCACCAGCCCATCTCACCGAGGGACACTTCCGTGACTGATCCGGTACGCAGACAACTCCTCCGCCTCGGGACCCTGGCCGCCGCAGCGGCTCCGCTCGCCCGGGCCACGGGCACGGCGGCCGCCGCCGGGCGGGGACACTCCCGCTTCCCCGACGCATGGTTCCCCGTCACCGACCACGGTGCCGTCGGCGACGGCACCACCGACTGCACGGCCGCGGTCCGTTCGGCCGTGCGGGCCTGCCACGAAGCGGGCGGCGGGCACGTCCTGATACCGCCCGGCCGCTGGGCCACCGGTGCGATCCATCTGCTCAGTGGGGTCGATCTGCATGTCGCCGAAGGGGCGACGCTGCTGTTCAGCACCGATCCGGCCGCCTACCTGCCTGTGGTGCGGACCCGCTGGCAGGGCATCGAGGTGTACAACTACTCGCCGATGATCTACGCCTACGGGCAGCACGGCATCGCGGTCACCGGGCGGGGGGTGCTCGACGCGCAGGGCGACAACGCGCACTGGTGGCCATGGAAGGGCTCGGGCCAGTACGGGTGGGAGCCCGGAATGCCCGACGAGCGTGCGGACTGGGCGACTTTGGAGCAGTGGGGCACACAGGGCGTTCCGGTCACCGAGCGTGTTCTGGGCGAGGGCCACTACCTGCGTCCGAGCTTCATCCAGCCCTATGCCTGCACCGATGTCCTGATCGAGGGCGTCACACTGCGCAACTCCGCGTTCTGGAACATTCATCCGGTGCTGAGCCGTGACATCTCCGTCCGCGACGTCCGGATCGAGTGCGAGGGGCCGAACAGCGACGGCTGCGACCCCGACTCGTGCGAGAACGTCACCATCGAGCGCGTCACGTTCGCCACACACGACGACTGCATCGCGATCAAGTCCGGCCGCGACGAGGACGGCCGTCGGGTCGGCGTGCCGTCACGGCGCATCCGGATCCAGGACTGCGTGTACCTCAGCGGCGGGGCGGCGGTGGCGATCGGCAGCGAGATGAGCGGCGGGGTGTCGGACGTGATCGCCCGGCGGCTCCGCCTGCCGTTCGATCCTGACCTGGGAGAGGCCTCCGTCGCCTCGGTCCTGGTGGTCAAGTCCACCCCCACCCGGGGCGGTTATGTGCGGGACGTCCGAGTGACCGACGTCGACGCGCAGGCCTGGACGTATGTGCCGTTCGAGGTCACGTTCCAGTACGCCGGGGGCACGGGCGGGACGCTGCCGGCCGAGGTGTCCCGGCTGTCGGCGGCGCGCTGGTCGCTGGGCGGCCACTGCGAGTACCCGGTGCGCGTCCGCGCCCGTCCCGAGGCTCCGGTCAGCGACGTCCGTCTGGACCGGCTCGCCTTCGGCGATGCCGCGCAGGACATGCTGCTCCAGTCCGTCACGGATCTGTCGCTGCACCGCGTCACGGTCAACGGACGCCTCCAGGAAGGCCCGGTGTGACGGCCGGGCGCCGTCGTCGGGCATAACCCGAACTGCCGGCGCGGGACGGAGACGCCCACACGCACCGGACGGACGTCACCACGCGGCCCGTGTGCCCGGCAGAAGCCGGGGCGCGGGCCGCTCGCGTGCTCGGGCCCCGCGCGCGGCAGGGGCGCCCACCCGACGCCGTACCATCCGCAACACCGCCCCGACGTCGGGTTTCACACTTCCGGGCCGGCCCCTGACGCTGAAACCCGGTGTTAACAAGGGGCTTTCAGGTCGTCACTTGTATGATACGTTACGACTGTTGAGGGCGCGGTCCGGGAGACTCCCCGGCGGCGCACGACGCCGTTCCCGCCCCGACGAGGAACCACCCCGAAACAGCAGCAAGGTGCGGTCGTCGACCGCGAGCCACGTGTCCCGGCACCCTCCCCCACGGCCCGCGTCCACGACCCGCGTCCGAGGACGACCGGCGCCAGGGACGGGCCGGCCGCCTCGGTGGCACCCCGGAGGCGGAAGCGCCTCCGCCCGAGGGACGGCGAACGAGCACGCAGAGGGGGAGCAGTTGAAGATCACCGGATACCGGACCCTCCGGACGGTGCACCACTGGGGCCGCCCCGTCGGAGACGCCAACGGCGTCGTCGCGAGCGGCAGCACCGAAGTCCCGCTCCTGCTGGTCGAGACCGACTCAGGTCTCACCGGTGTGGGGCTGGGCGCCCACGCCGAGGCACACCGCATCTTCCCCGCCGTCGAGGGCCATGATCCGCGAGCCGTCACCGCGCTCTACGACCGCATGCTGGCCCACACGTTCAAGAGCGGCCACGGCGGCGCGGTCTTCGGCACCATCGGCGCCTTCGACATGGCGCTCTGGGACCTCAAGGCGAAAATGGCCGACGAGCCGCTGTGGCGCACACTCGGCGCCGCCGACCGCTTCGTGCCCGGTTACGCCTCCGGTCTCGACATCGCGCTCGGCGACGACGAACTGGTGGCCCTGTACGCCGGCTGGGCCGAACGCGGCTTCACCGGCGCCAAGATCAAGGGCGGTCTCGACACGGACCGCGACATCCGCCGGCTGCACGCGGTGGCTGACGTGCTGCGGGCCAACACCCGCTCCCCCGCCCTGATGCTCGACGTCAACGAGACCTGGGGCAGACACCAGGCGGTCCGGCTCCTGGCACGCATCGAGGAACACATCGAGATCGCCTGGATCGAGGAGCCGGTGCGCCGTTGGGACGTAGCGGGCAACCGGGCGGTGGCGCGGGCCGCCCGCACCGCCGTCGCGTCCGGCGAGAACCTGACCGGTCTCGAACAGTTCCGTCCCCTGCTGGCAGCGGACGCCGTCCAGGTGGTGCAGACCGGCAGCGTCTGGGGCATCACCCACTTCCTGCGGGTCGCCACCCTCGCGCACGGCCACGACCTGCCGGTGAGCCCGGTCGGATACGAGTGCAACCCGGTCGCACACGCCGCCGCCGCGGCCCCGAACCATCTCGTCACCGAGGTGCAGGACACCTCTTCCCCGGTGGGTCTCACCCTCGACCAGGTCGTCGCGGACGGCGGCATAGTCCTCGGCGACGCCCCCGGCCTCGGCATCTCGGTCGACGAAGCCGCACTCGCGCGGCTCGAGGCGACCGCCGCGTGGGGCCTGCCCGCCGGGCCCCACGTACGGCCGCCCGTCGCCGGTCTGCGCCTGGTCGCCGAATCCGGCACAGATGCCCGCCCCGACGCCGAACGTCTTCCCCGCGAAGGGCGCACAGAAAGGGAGACCGCCCCGTGACGCGACCACGCGCCGTCCTCGCCATGAACCCCGCGCGGCTGTCCCGGTCCCTCTTCGACGAGGCAGCCCTGGCCCGCCTCCGCCGTGTCGCCGACATCGACCCCGGTCTCGTCCTCACCGAGCTGGACTCGCAGCCGTCCCAAGACGCGCTGGCCGGGGCGGACATCCTCGTGGCCGGATGGAACGCACCCCTCGTCTCCTCCCGTCTGCCCTGCGCCTCCCGGCTGCGGGCCGTGGTCTACGCCGGCGGGGTCGCCGCGACCTGTCTGGCGGACCCGGAGGCGTTCGCCGCCCGCGGAGTGGTCGCCGCCAACGCCCGCGTCGCCAACTCCGTGCCGGTGGCCGAGTACGCGCTCGCCATGATCCTCCTCGCCGGCAAGCGGGTGCTGTCCGTGGGGCACGCGTACCGCCGGACCCGCAGCCTCCCCGACAACCTCGCCGTTCCCGCCGGGTCCGGCAACTACCGGCAGACCGTGGGCATCGTCGGCGCGTCCACCGTGGGCCGTGCCGTCCTGGCCCTGCTGCGCCCCTTCGACCTCGACCTGCTCCTTCACGACCCCACACTCACGACGGAAGAAGCCCTGGGCCTCGGTGCGCGGCCGGTGGAGCTCGACGAACTCATGAGGAGCAGTCAGGTGATCTCGCTGCACCAGCCCCTGACCCCGCAGACGCGCGGCCGGATCGACGCCGGACGACTCGCCCTGATGCGCGACGGGGCGACGCTGGTGAACACCGCGCGCGGCGCCGTCGTCGACCAGGCCGCCCTGACCGCGGAGCTGCGTACCGGCCGGATCGACGCCGTACTCGACGTCACCGATCCTGAGCCGCCCGCCGCCGACAGCGAACTGTGGACGCTCGGCAACGTGGTGCTGACCCCGCACATGGCCGGTTCCATGGGCGGTGAACTGCACCGCGTCGGCGACGCCGTCGCCGGTGAGGTGGAGCGGTTCGCCGCGGGCCTCCCGTTCGCCCACCCGGAGGACCTGGCGTTGTCCGCGCGTACGAGGGTCAGGTGAGTCCGATGCGTGACCGTACCTCCGCACGCACGCCCTCGCTGACCGAACTCGGTCTGGGTGCGGCCCAGTTGGGAAACCTTGCCCGAACGACGAGCGACGAGGACGCCCGCGGCGCCGTCGACGCGGCATGGGAGAGCGGCGTCCGCTACTTCGACACGGCTCCGCACTACGGTCTCGGGCTGTCGGAACGCCGCCTCGGCGCCGCGCTCGCGGGCCGGCCCCGCGACGAGTTCACCGTCTCCACCAAGGTGGGCCGGCTGCTGGAACCGAGCCCGGAGACGGCCCACCTCCAGGACGACGGCGGATTCGCGGTGCCGGCGGCGTTCCGCCGGAGCTGGGACTTCAGCCGTGACGGAATCCTGCGCTCGCTGGAGGGCAGCCTGGAGCGCCTCGGCCTCGACCGCGTCGACATCCTCTATCTGCACGATCCGGACGACCACTGGACGGCGGCCTCCACCACCGGCGTCGACACTCTCGTGGAACTCCGTGACCAGGGAGTGGTGAAGGCGGTGGGCGCCGGTATGAACCAGGCCGCGATGCTGACCGAGTTCGTGCGCAGGTGCGACATCGATGTCGTCATGGTGGCCGGCCGTCATACCCTCCTCGACCACTCCGCCCGGGACGCGCTCCTGCCGCTCGCCCAGGAGCGCGGGGTCGGTGTCGTCGCCGCCGCGGTCTACAACTCGGGGCTGCTCGCGGCCCCGCGCCCGCCGGCCGACGCCACCTACGACTACCAGCCCGCCTCCCGCGAACTCGCCGGCCGGGCCGCCTCGATCGCGGACGTCTGCGAACGCCACGGCACCAGCCTGCCGGAGGCCGCCATCGCCTGTCCCCTGCTGCATCCCGCGGTCACATCGGTGGTGCTCGGCGCGCGGAACGCCGGCCAGTCCCGGACCAACGCCGACCGGCTGGCGACGGCGGTGCCCGACGCGCTCTGGAGCGAACTGACGGCGCTCGGGCTGCTCCCGGACGTCACCTCGCCACGCACGGGAAGGGTGCGGTCATGACCGTCGTCGACGCGCACCAGCACGTCTGGGACCCCGAGCGCGCCCGCTACGACTGGCTCGGTCCGGAGATGGCACCTATCGACGGCGCGATGGGTTTCGAGGACGTCCGTCCGGCACTGGAGGCGGCCGGGGTCACCGCGACCGTGCTGGTCCAGGCCGCCGACAACGACGCGGACACCGATCACATGCTGGCGGCCGCGGCCGCGCATCCGGAGGTCGTCGGCGTCGTCGCCTGGGTTCCACTCGACGATCCCGACCGTGCCCGCGTCCGGCTCGCGGAGCTGGCCGGCGACCCGCACGTGGTGGGTGTGCGCGCCCTCGTCCACGAGATGCCGGACCCGGACTGGATACTCCGCCCGGAGGCACGCCGCGGCCTGGAGCTGGTCGCGGAGGCCGGGCTCACCTTCGACTTCGTCACATCGTCGCCGAGGGCTCTGGCCCAGGTACCGGAACTCGCCTCCCGTCACCCGGAACTGCGCCTGGTGATCGACCACCTCGGCAAACCGCCGGTCGGCGGCGGCAGGGAGGAGCACACCGCGTGGCGGAAGCTGATCGCCGCCGCCGCACACGACCCCCAGGTACACGCCAAGCTCTCCGGGCTCTACCCCGCCCAGGGCCCGCTCGACGCGTGGACGACCGGCCAGGTACGCCCGTTCGTCGAGGACGCCCTGGAGCTGTTCGGTCCGGACCGTCTGATGTACGGCGGTGACTGGCCGGTCTCGGTGCTCGCCGGAGGCTACGGGCGGTCCTGGGAGGCGTACGGGGAACTGCTCGCTCCCCTGGGCTCCGGCGGACGGGCGGCCGTGCTCGGCGGGACGGCGGCCCGCTTCTACCGCATCGACGCCACCCTGCTGGAAGCCGCACGCCACGCGGCTGTGTGAACCATCCCGGAAGGAACGCCATGGAACACCGCACGACCAGGCCGGACACGGCCGCGCTGGCCGGCTGGCTGCACAGCTGGGTGACGGACGAAGGGGCGGTCAACGGCTTCCACAACCACAGCGTGTGGGGGACGAATCCGTTCACCTTCCTCGACTTCACCAGCGGACACACCACGTTCGCCGGTCCAGCCGTCGGCGCCCTCGCCCAGGCTCTGGCCGAGCAGCCCGACGAGCGGGGCATCGCGCTGCTGCGACGGCTGCTGCGTTACCAGTCCACCGAGGTGCAGGACGACGGCCAGTACCAGCACATCGGCTTCCAGGTCGGGGAGTCGGCCACCACCGGGCTCATCCACAACGCCGTCGGCAGCCTCGGCATACTGCTCGCACTCCGGCACGCCCGCCATCTGCTGCCGGCCGGCGAGGTGAGTGACGCGCTGGCGGCCGTCCGGCGCAATCTGGACGCCTGCGAGATGTACGGCGGCGGCCGGGCGGGCGAGGACGGCACCTGCAACCAGGAGTACGCGCGGGTGTGGGTCAAGCAGCTCTACACCGAACTGGCCGACGACAAGACGTACGCGGATCAGATACCCGGGGATCTCGCCACCCTGGTCGCTCTCTTCCACCACCGGGGAGTTCCCGACGCGGAGAGCGCCGGCACCTTCCGCACCGCCCGGGACCGCGCCGAGGGCGGCATCCTGGAGCCGGCCGAGTACTACGGTCTGATGATCGTCCCTCTGGTGCTCGGCTACCGGGCCCAGGGCGACCCCGAGCTCCTGGCCGAGGCCAGGCGCCTGTGCCGGCACGTCGCCCGCTCGGCCTGGACGGACTCCACCGGCGCCACCCGCTACCACCGTTACTGGTACGTCCAGGGCGAGCGTTCCCTGAAGACGGACACACCCATGCTGATCGCGGGCATGGGTCTGACCCTGTACGGCATCCACGAGGTGCTGGCCGAGGGACCGGACCCCGAGCTGGAGGCCTTCACCGAGGCCTGCCTGGCGACCTACGCCCGCTATCAGACGCCGGCCGGCTACTTCGCCTCGGCGAGCGGCTGGCACAACGAGGCCGACATCGCGCCCAGCACCGCGTGGCACGCCCACGACCTGATGTTCCTGATGGCCAGGCTCGGTCCGGGGGAAGGTTTCTGGGACAAGGTGCTCTCGCCCCCGGAGCGTCAGTCGGTGCTGGTCAGCGACCGGGCTTTCTGGGCCGAGTCCGGTGTCCACTGGTGCGTGCGCTCCCCGCTCACCGCGGGAGATCTGCACATCTACGGCCGTAAGGACAAGGACACCTTCACCCGGGAGTTCTTCTCCTGGACGGACCGTGAGCCGCTGCCCGAGGACCTTCACTACCCGGGCGTCCCCGAGTTCTTCGTCGCCAACGACGGCATCTACCGCGTCGACGGCGACGAGGCGCCCACCGATGTCACGGCCGTCGGTCCCTTGCCCTACCGGGGCCGGCTGTGACGCCGGACCGCATGTCCCATGCCCCACTGCCCATCGGATGTTGACCCCCAGCTTTCCCCATCCAGGAAAAGAGAGACGACAATGATGTCTGCCCACAGAGGGAGCAGGACGCGCCTCGCCGCCCTTGCCGCCGTGGTTCCGCTGACGCTCCTCGCGGCCTGTTCGCAGGGCACCGGCTCGTCCGGCGGCGAGGACGGCGAGATCCGGATGATGGTCAACCTGACCGACAACCTGGACCAGGCCTACTGGGAGAAGCTGGTCAAGCCGTTCGAGGACAAGACGGGTCTGAAGGTGAAGATCGAGGGGCCGACCGGCAAGTCCGTCGCCGAGTCCTTCCCCCAGCAGCTGGCCGCCGGCACCGCGCCCGACGTCATCCAGTCGATCTTCCCCGACGACGACACGGCCCCCGAGCTGCTCGACCTCAGCGATGAGGCCTGGGCCGGGGACACCCCGATGTTCGACGAGTACGCGATCGGCGACGCCCATTACGCCGTCGGCGTCGGCACCCAGACGCAGTCGCTCGTCTACTACAACAAGACCGCGTTCCAGAAGGCCGGCATCAAGGGCACCCCCACGACCTGGGACGTGCTGGCGGACGACATGGCCAAGCTGAAGAAGGCCGGCTACACGCCGATGCAGACCGCCGGGGACTACATGACCGGCCTCCAGCTCCAGCAGATCTTCCACCCCGCGCTCAACCAGGCGCACCCGAAGTGGCAGAGCGACGTCAAGGGCGAGAAGCTCACTGTCGGCGATGCCTATGAGCCGGTGTTCAAGAAGTACGCGGAGTGGATCGGCGACGGCTACATACGCAAGAGCGACGTAGGTCTCAACCCCTCGCAGGCCGACGGCAACTTCGTCGGGGGCAAGGTGGGTCTGTACACCAACGGCAGCTGGTTCGCCGCCACCCTGGACAAGGCGGGCAAGCTTCCCTTCGAGGTGGGGGTGTTCTCCCCGCCGGTCGACGACAGCAAGAGCTACCCGGGCCCGCAGGGCGCCACCATGGCCAACCCGTACATGGTGAACAAGGGCGCCACCGACGCGGACGGCGCCAAGCAGCTGGTGGAGTACATGGTCACCGACCCGGCGGCCGTGGAGACGCAGCTCGGCTCCGACGGGGTGTTCCGGCAGGGGTCCGAGGTCGAACAGACGGGTGTGTCCTCCCGGATCCAGAGCGTCCTGGACGACGCTCCCGAGCTGGTCGCCGTGGGTGAGGGCCAGGGCAACGTCCGGCTGCCCGTGACGGGCTTCAACCCGAAGTTCACCGAGGTCGCGCAGAGCCTCTACACCGGAGCGAGCCCGGCCGACGCGGCCAAGGCCATCGACCAGTGGGTCGACGAGAACCGCTGATCATGGCACTCAAATCCACTGGGAAGCCGCGGGGATGGCGCAACGCGGGCGCCGCCGTCAGCATGGTCGTCCCCGCGGCCCTCCTCTACGCCGCTCTGCTGGTCGTACCGGTGATCTACGCGATCTACTACAGCTTCACCGAGTACAACGGATTCCCCAGCCGCGTGCCCGAGTTCATCGGCCTGGAGAACTACCGGACAATCTTCGGCTCCGACGACATGACCGGCACCATGGTGGTCACCGCCGTGGTGGCCGTGGTGGGCGCGATCGCCGTCAACCTGGCCGCGCTGGGGCTGGCGCTGCTGCTGCAGCGCACCAACCGGTTCAACACCTTCGGCCGTGTGGTCATGTTCTACCCGCATGTGCTGAGCGCGCTGGTCGTCGGGTTCCTGTGGCAGGCCATCCTCGGGCCGCAGGGTGTGGTCAACACCATGCTGGAGAAGGTCGGGACCGACGCCCTGCCCTTCCTCAGCGACCCCGACTGGGCCCTGTGGTCGATGATCATCGTCATTGCCTGGTCCCTGTTCGGCGTCCAGCTGATCCTCTATCTGGCCGGCCTCCAGACCGTGTCGGCGGACCTGCTGGAGGCGGCCAGGCTCGACGGCGCCAACCGGTGGCAGACGTTCCGCGCCGTCACATGGCCCTCGCTCGCGTCCACCGTCACGGTCGCCGTCATCACCTCCGGCATCTCGCTGCTGAAGACGTACGACGTCGTCGTGTCGCTGACCGGAGGCGGTCCCGCCGGGTCCACCAAGACCCTTGCCTACTCGATCCTCGCAGTCTCGTTCCCCCAGCGGGACATCGGCCTCGCATCGGCCCAGGCCGTGCTGCTGATCCTCGCGGCTGCGGCCCTGTCCCTGACGGTCCTCTTCCTGCGCAGGCGCGCCGAGGACGACGCGGAGTCCATCGGATGAAGAAAACACTCACCTCGGCCGCCCTCGTCCGGGTGGCGTTCATCGGCCTGGTGTCCCTCGGCATGCTCGTGCCGATGTACATCCTGGTGGTCAACGCCTTCAAGGACCAGCAGGACATCCTCGCCAATCCGTTCACGCTGGACTTCGGCTCCGCCACCCTCCAGCACCTCGCGGACGCCTGGAACAACCCGGACTTCAGCATTCTGAAGGGCTACGGCACCACCATCGCGCTGGTGCTCTGCGTCAACATCATCGCGATGGGGGTGTGCGCCCCCGCGGCGTACGTGCTGGCCCGGACGCCCAGGACGATCTCCCGGGTCCTGCTGTTCTTCTTCATCGCGGGCATGTTCATCCCGACCCAGGTGATTCTGGTGCCGGTCATCTTCGTGCTGCGGGCGATCGGCCTGATGGGCACCATGCCGGGGCTCATCCTGTTCATGACCGCCACCACCGTCCCTTTCACGCTGTTCGTGTTCTTCGGCTACATCAAGGTGCTGCCCAGGTCGCTGGACGAGGCGGCGGCCATCGACGGGGCCGGCAGGTACTACACCCTGTGGCGCATCATCCTGCCGCTGATGCGGCCGATCCTCGCCACCGTGTTCATCCTGAACTCGCTCAGCGTCTGGAACGACTTCGCCAGCCCTCAGATGATCCTGGGCCCGGGGAGCGGCGTCTACACGGTGACCACCGGCGTCTACGCGGCCGTCGGGCAGTACTCGACCGACTACACCAAGGTGTTCCCGACCTTGCTGCTCGCGGTGATCCCGATTCTGGTGATCTTCGTCGTGATGCAGCGTCACGTCATGAGCGGCCTCGCCGCGGGAGCGGTCAAGGGCTGACCGCCGAGTGCCTCCGCTCACGGACCTCGACCGGCCCGGCCACCGCGCCCGGCCGGCGGAGGTCGCTCTCCCCCGCTCACCAGCCCCCACAGAGGAGTCAACACCATGTCCGCACCCCGGGCCCCACGCCGCGTCGCGTCCGTGATCCGCCTGCGTCCGGAACAGGAGGAGAAGTACCGGGAGTTGCACAGGGCGGTCCCCCAGCCGGTGCTGGACACGCTCTCCCGCGCGCACATCACCTCGTACTCCATCTTCCTGCGCGACCACACCCTGTTCTCGTACTACGAGTACACCGGTGAGGACTACGAGGCCGACATGGCCGCCATAGCCGCGGACCCGGCCACCCAGGAGTGGTGGACCCTGACCGATCCCTGCCAGCAGCCCCTCGACTCGGCCGGGGCCGGGGAGCGTTGGGCGGACGCCGAAGAGGTGTTCCACCTGGACTGATCCGCCGGGTTCGCTTCCCTGCCGTCCGGATGCTTGCGCCCGGCCCGACGGGGCCCTAGATTGCACATGTCATACATGTTCTGTTATCCCTGTGGCCTACGTCCCGGGTGGCTCCACGAGTTCGCGTGTCGCGACCGTGAGAGGAACATGGCATCCAATGAAAGGCTCCTCCATGGTGAGAACTGGGAGACGACCGGCGCGGATCGTGATGACCTCCCTCGCGCTGGCGCTGGTGACGGGCGTCGGCGCGCCGGCGGCCGGGGCGGCGGTGGCGGCACCTGCCTCAGCCGCCTCCGCCTCGGACCTGACGGTCCATGTGTCGGCCGACGACGGCGACGACGGCAACAGCGGTGCCGCGGACGCCCCTCTGAAGACGATCACGGCCGCGCGGGACGCCCTGGCCGGCCGTACGTCCGCCGAGGCACGCGGAACGGTGTACATCCGCGGCGGGACATACGTCCTCGACGACACGATCCGGCTCGAGGGAACCGCCAACTCGTGGGTCACGTACACGGCGTACCGGAACGAGAAGGTGACGATCACCGGATCGCACGAACTGCCGGCCGGCGGCTGGTCCAAGCTCACCGACCTCCCCGACGAGACCCTCTCCGAGCCGCAGTACTCCTCCAACAGTCGCCTGAACACCCCTGAGTTGCGTGAGGGCGTGTATGTGTACGACCTGGGCGCGCACGGCATCGACCCGGGCACGCTCTACAAGAACGGCTTCAACTGGGTCCAGCAGCCGTTCGCTCCGGAGCTCGTGGTGGACGGCGGAACCCAGGTGCTCGCCGAGTACCCGAACGGCAACGCGTGCTCCACGAAGGAGACCGGGTGCCATCTGTGGGGCACGGGCGACAAGTGGGACGCGGCCGGTCCCGAAGACCTGATGAACGTGGATCTCGACGCCCGGTTCGGCCCGGAGAGCGACTGGAACGGCTCCGGCACCACCCCACGGGCCCAGTTCGAGGACAAGAAGCAGCAGCTCCCCGCCTCCGAGAACCGGGACACCTGGTCACCGGAGGAGATGCGGCGCATGACCCCGTCGGTCTTCACCGTCGGCGGACGCGCGGCGCAGGACGACCGCTTCAGGAGCTGGGCGCCCGAGGCCGTGCCGACGGTGGACGACCTCGGCACCCGTGGGATCGGCGACTACTCCGACGTGCCGGTCCAGCTGGACCCGCGGTGGATCGACGGCATCGACAACACCACGTCCGAGACCGAGGGATGGCTCTCCGGCTACCTCGGCAACAACTACGCCAACGACATGCTGCGCATCCTGTCGTGGAGCGGCGACACGCTGTACACGAAGTACCCCTCCATGTACATCCCGCAGGACTCCTGGACCAAGGTCAAAGTGCTCAACGTCCTGTCGGAGATGGACACGGACGGTGAGTACTACATCGACCGCTACCAGGACAACGACGTCCTCTACTACCGTCCGCAGGGCGGCACGATCGAGGGCAGGACCACCACGCTGCAGACGTTCGACAAGAACTTCATGCTGCTGGACTCCACCCGGGGTGTGACGGTGCGCGGCCTCTCGATGACCGGCTCACTGGTCAGCGGGGTGCAGCTCCTCGACGCCGTGGACACGCTCATCGACGGGGTGGACATCTCCAATGTGAGCATGGACGCGGTCCGGATCGGCCGCACGACCGACACGATCACCAGCATGCCCGACTACGAGACCCTGCAGGGTGGGCACGACAACGTCGTGCAGAACTCCTACCTGCACGATCTCGGAGGCGGAGGCGTCCTGCTCGGGGGCGGCGACCGCCGGACGCTGGAGCGGGGGAACAACGTCGCCCGACACAACGAGATCACGCGCTTCTCCAAACTCGCCACGTACACCCCGGCCGGCTACATGTACGGGGTCGGCAACACCTTCGAGTACAACTACGTCCATGACGCACCGCACATGGCGGTGCAGATCATGGGCAACGACATGCGCGTCAACCACAACCACTTCTACGACGTCGTGAAGAACGCCGGAGACCAGGGCGCCGTCTACGCCGGACGCGACTTCACGTACCTCGGGAACGAGATCGCCTACAACCACTTCGAGAAGGTCGGCGGTTCGAACGACGCGCTGTACATGGACGACGGAGCGACGGGTGTCAGGTTCCACCACAACGTGGTGAACGGTTCGAACTCCGGCGTCAACCTCAACTCAGGACACAGCAACACCGCCAACGACAACGTCTACATCGACGTGAAGCACGCAGGCCACGGCGGGATCTATCACAAGAACGGCGAGACACGCCTGCCGCTGGCCAACAGCTGGGTGCTGGAGAGCCGGTACAACGCCTTCCTCGACGTCCGCGAGGACGAGAAGTACACCGCGACCCCGGAGTCGGTCGCGGCCTGGCACGAGCACTACACCGACGGGAAGCAGAAGTACTCCGACGGCACGCCGGTCACATACCCGGAGATCACCGACTGGTACGTCCCCCGGGTGACCGCGACGGGCGAGGAGTGCACGACGGCCGCCTACTCGACCGAGGGAACCAACGGCTGCGGCCGGGCCACGGTGTGGGACGACCCCGACTCGGTCTGGGTGCCGTCCAGGGTCGAGATCGACCATGCGGTGATCGTCGGCTCCTCCCTCGGGTTCGTCGAGACGAACACGACGTTCTCGGAGCCCACGTCCGTGTACAACGTGTCGCGGTGGAGCGACAAGGTCAACACCGCGAGTCTCTTCGCCGCTTCGGTCGCGGAGACGGGTCTCGACCTGGACACCCTGAAGTTCTCCGGCTCCGGCACGGTGGCCGCCTCGTACGGGGCCGACTGGATCGCGGAGTGGAACCACGGCGTCACCTCGGAGGGGATCGGCCGTCCGCAGCGCGGCGACACCGAGGCTCTCTGGAAGACGGTCGACCGGGCACGGCAGGTGCTCTCCGACGAGCCGGGCGGGGAGGCCGGACCGCTCACCGCGGCACTGACCGCAGCGACCGGTGCCGGCGAGGACACCGGCTCCTACCAGGAGCGGATCGACGGCGCCGACTCGGCACTGGAGAAGGCGATCGAGGCGTATCGCACGGGCCGTTGGTCGGCGGCGAAGGCCTACGACAAGGGTGACACCGCCTTTTACGGCGGCCGTGCGTACGAGGCCCTGTGGTACGCACGCGGAGAGAAGCCGGGCACGTCGGCCACTGGCGCCTGGGCGGAGAGCGGTGCTCCCGTGAAGTGCGCGGGCGGCACGGTCCCGGCGTGGACGGCCTCCTCGGTCCATGTCACCGGGGACACGGTCGAGCACGGCGGGCGGCTGTGGACCGCGAAATGGTGGACCCGGAACGGGACTCCGGGTGACGCGAACGGCCCGTGGCAGGACGGAGGCGCCTGCGCGGCCGAGGCGTAGTCCCCCGCACGGGGCCGGGGCATCCGCCGGACGGCGGGTGCCCCGGCGTTCTCACGCCTCGGTCGTGCCGTGGGGGCGGCGGCGCTCCCACGAGGACGTGATGTGGAACCGCATCGCGTCCGCGGCGCCCTCCGCGTCCCGCGCGAGCACCGCCGCGGCGACCTGGGCGTGCGCCTCGTGGGTGAGGTCGATGTCCTCGCGCGTCGGGTCACCGCTGTACTGGGGTGACCGGACCGCCTTCCCCTGGATGCTGGAGACGATGGCCCGCCCGAACGCGTCCTGCGACGCCCGGTGGATGATCTCGTGGAACTCGATGTCCGCACGGGTGTAGGCCGTGGGGTCGCCCCGGAGGCCGGCGAGTTCGTCCAGCTTGGCCGAGAGGGCCGCCGCCTGGACGTCGTCGATGCTCCGGGCCGCCCGGGCGGCCATGGCGCATTCCAGAGTCGTCCTTATCTCGATGAGGTTGTCCAGGAAGACCAGCCGGTCCTCGCGCTGGAAGAGCGCGTCGAGGATCAGTGGGTCGAGCAGGCTCCACTGCTCCTGGTCGAGCACAACTGTGCCCCAGCCCTGACGAGTTGCGACGAGGCCCTTCTCGGCGAGGGTGGTCGTCGCCTCGCGGATCACGGTGCGGCTCACTTCGTACTCGTCGCACAGGTCACCCGCCGACGGGAGGGCCGTCCCCGGGGGGTACTCCCCCAGCACGATGGCCGTCGTGAGACTCCGGACGACCGCTGCGGCGAGCGGTGGCCGGCGCCGTTGATGACGGGACACGGCAACGGTGTCCGCGGATGGCTTGCTCATCTGGTCAGAGACTCCCCAATGTGTGTGCAGGTCTGCCGGCCCTGCCGTCCGACGTCCCAAGGCTAGCGGAACATGCTAAGGTCATCACTCGTATCACAAGTTATGACTGATAGTCGCGGGAGAAACGGGGCCGCGCGGACGCCGCCCCGGCGGCGGGGGTCCCCGCCGCGGCTCCGAGCACCGTCGCTCACGGCAGGCACCCGCGCACATCCGGTCGGACCTCTCGAAGCGCGCGGCGCACATGGTGACCGTGCGACGCGCGCAGACCAAGGAGAAGCGCGATGCGAATCACCGGATACCGGTCCCTTGCCACGGTGCACGAGTGGGGGCGACCGGTGGGCGACGTGAACGGCGTCGTCGCGAGCGGCATCACGGAAGTACCCGTCCTGCTGCTGGAGACGGACGAGGGCCTCACCGGCGTCGGCCTCGGAAGTCACCCGGACGTGCACCGCGTGTTCCCCGCGCTCGACGGCCAGGATCCGCGGGCGGTCACCTCGCTGTACGACAGGATGCTCTCCTACGTCTTCAAGTCCGGGCACGGCGGCCATGTGTTCGGGACCATCGGTGCGCTCGACATGGCGCTCTGGGACCTCAAGGCGAAGATCGCTCAGGAGCCGCTGTGGCGGACACTGGGGGCCGCCGACCGCTTCGTGCCAGGCTACGCCTCGGGTCTGGAGTACGCACTCACCGACGACGAGCTGGTGGCGTTCTACGAGCGTTGGGCGGAACGCGGTTTCACGGGTGCGAAGGTCAAGGGCGGGCTGGACGTCGACCGCGACGTGCGGCGCCTGACCGCCGTCCGTGACGTCCTGCGCGTCAACAGCGAACGCCCCGCGCTGATGTACGACGTCAACGAGTCCTGGGGTGCCCACCAGGCGGTGCGTCTCGCACGGTCGGTCGAGGACCGTGTCGACCTCACCTGGATCGAGGAGCCGGTCCGGCGATGGGACGTCGCCGGACACCGTGCCGTCGCGGCCGGTATCCGCGCGGCCGTCGCGACGGGAGAGAACCTGACGGGCCTGGAGCACTACCGTGCCCTGCTCGACGCCGGGGCGGTGGGGGTGGTGCAGACCGGAAGCGTGTGGGGCATCACCCATTTCCTGCGGGTCTCGACGCTCGCGTACGGACACAGCCTGCCGGTGAGCCCCGTGGGGTACAACGCCAATCCTGTGGCGCACGCGGCGGCTTCCGTCCCGAACCACCTGGTGACCGAGGTCCAGGACCTCACCTCCCCGGTCGGGCTACGGGTGGACCAGGAGATCGCGGACGGCGGGATCGTCCTCGGCGACACGCCGGGGCTCGGCATCGAGGTCGACGAGGCGAAGATCGCCGCACAGGCCGCCTCCGGCCAGTGGTCCGTCCCGGGCGGCCCGCACGTCCGTCCGCTCGACGCGGGTCTGCGGCTCGCGCCCGGCGGCACCGCCGGACACACCGCCGGGAGCCGGCGGCCCTACGAAGGGATCGCGAAATGAGTGCACGCAGGGCCCTGGTGGTCCGCGGAGGATGGGAAGGGCACGATCCGGCCGGCTGCACCGGGCTGTTCGTACCCAGGCTCGAACGCGCCAGGTTCGACGTCACGGTCGCCGAGGACCTGGCGGCGTACGAGGACGCGGACCTCCTCGCCGCCACCGACCTCGTCGTCCACTCCTGGTCGGGCGGTGAACTGACCTCCCGGCAGGAGACCAATCTGGTCTCGGCCGTGGAGGCCGGCACCGGGTTCGCCGGCTGGCACGGCGGCGTCATCGGGACGAACGTGGGGAACGCGCGCTACCTGCGGATGGTGGGCGGGCGGTTCCTCTGGCACCCGGACGGCTTCCAGGACTTCACCGTACGGATCGCCCGGTCGCCTGACCGCGACGGACGCATCACCGCAGGGATCGGGGACTACGACGTCGTCACCGAGCACTACTGGGTGATGACGGACGGCCTGAACACGGTGCTGGCGACCTCGGTGCTCACCCCCACCGGCGAACAGTGGGACGAGCCGGTCGAGTTCCCCGTCGTATGGACGCGCCGCTGGGGGGCGGGCAAGGTCTTCGTGTGCACCCTCGGCCACCGCGTCGCGGATCTCGAGGTGCCGCAGACGGCGACGATGGTCGAGCGAGGCCTGGAATGGGCGGCCCGTTGAGCATCCGCTCGGCCGGGCGCACCGGCACCCGGCCCGTGCCGCCGCCCCGTCAGGTGCTCTCGCGCGCGACGACCCGGTAACCGACGTCCCGGCGTGTCACCGCGACGGGGTTGCCGCGCATGCGCGTCAGCAACAGCTCGGCCCCCAACTCCCCTATGAGGGAGCCCGGTACGGCCACCGTGGTCATCGCCGGCACGAGATGACGCGCGAACTCGAAGTCGCCGAAGCCGGCCAGGGCGAGCGTGCCGGGCACATCGATCCCACGCCGGACGCACGCCTGGAGAGCGCCGGCGGCGAACACGTCGCTGGAGAACATCACCGCGTCGGAGTCCGGGTAGCGCTCGAGCGCCAGGTCCAGGAGCGCGACGCCGGTGTCCATGGTGACCGGCTCGGGCCCGGCGTCCACCGTGCGCGGTGCGGCGCCGCCCAGAAGATCACGGACCGCGGCCGTGTAGCCGTCGAGGCGTTCCGCCGCCCGGGGGTCGCCCGAGGTGTGCCGGCCCGCGAACGTGATCCGGCGCCTGCCACGCTCCACCAGGTGCGCGACCATGGCCGATGCCGCCGCCGCGTTGGAGAAGCCGACCAGCAGGTCCAGCGGCTCGTCCGACCAGCCCCAGGTCTCGACGACGGGCACCCCGGCCGCTCCCAGCAGGACGCGGGTGCCGGGGGTGTGGTCCGTGCCGACCATGAGCACTCCGTCCGGCCTCCGGCCGAGGAAGCTGCGCAGCACCTCCTCCTCGTGCTCCGGCCGGTAGTCGGTCGTCCCGACGAAGATCTGGTAGCCGTGGGCCGCCAGGGCCGTCGAGAAGGCGTGGACGGTGTCCGCGAAGACCGAGGCGTTGATCTGCGGCACCAGGACGGCGACCGTGCGGCTCCGGTTCGAGGCCAGGTTGCTGGCGGCCAGGTTGGGCACGTAACCGGTCGCCGCGATGGCCGCCTCGACCTTGCCCCGGGTCACGTCCGACACCGACAGAGGATCGCGCACGACGCGGGAGACCGTCTGGGCGGACACCCCGGCCGAGGCCGCCACGTCCGACAGGGTCACCGAGCGGGTGGCGGAACGCTTGCGGGGGCGGCGGGGCGGTTGAGTCACACCGGAGACGATATCCATCGCTCCGCCCACCGCCCCGTCGCCCCGGCCCCGCCCGCCGGCCGCCGGGCCTGTCGTCACAGCGCTCCCCGTGCGGAAAGCGACCGCATCAGATCGGCGAGGCCGAAGGTCCACGGCTCGCAGGCCTCGCTCGCCCTGATCCGGTTGACGAGTGAGCCGAGCCGGGGCGTGGCGATGGTGACCAGGTCGCCGTCGTGATGGGTGAATCCCTGGCCCGGCGTGTCACGGTCCTCCACCGGGGCGAACATCGTACCGAGGTAGAGCACGGCACCGTCCGGATACCGGTGGTGCGGACCGGTCAACTGGGCGGCGAGGTCCAGGGGATCACGGCTGATGGCGGACATCGACGACACCGCGTCGAGCCGGTACCCGTCGTCGCCCTCGACGGTCAGGCTCACGGCCGCCCCGCGCACATCCTCGATGCCGAAGCCCGGCTCGAACAGTCGCACGAGCGGCCCGAGTGCCGCCGAGGCGTTGTTGTCCTTCGCCTGAGGCAGAAGGAGAGCGGAACGGCCCTCCACGTCACGGAGGTTGACGTCGTTCCCGAGCGTCGCACCGACGGTCTCCCCCGCAGAGGAGACGACGATCACCACCTCCGGCTCGGGGTTGTTCCACCGCGACGCGGAGTGCACCCCGGCATCGGTGGCGCTGCCGACGGCGGCCAGCACGGGGGCCTTGGTGAAGATCTCGGCGTCGGGGCCGATGCCGACCTCAAGGTACTGGCTCCACACCCCCTGGGCGACCAGGATCTTCTTGAGGGCCGCGGCTTCGTCGGAACCTGGCCGCAGAGAGGCGATGTCGTCGCCGATGAGGCCATGGATCTTCTCCCGCATCTCCGAGGCCCCGGAGGCGTCGCCTCGGATCCTCTCCTCGATCACGCGCTCCAGCATCGACACCACGAAGGTGACGCCGGCGGCCTTGACCGCCTGGAGATCCACCGGGGCCAGCAGCCAGGGCAGTTCGGGATCGCGTGTGTCGGGCGGGGTGTTGGCGAGCAGCTCGTCGAGCCCGGCGAAGCGCTCGCCGTCGGCGGCACGCAACGCCCGTGCCGGATCCCGCGTCTCGCACAGGTCCCGTACGGTCGCGAAGCGTGCGGTCACATCATGGACACCGCTGTCGCGGACAGCGACGACGGACGGGCCGAGACCGGGCCGCCAGACCCGGCCGACGAGAGCCCCCTCGGTTCCGTCGTCCGGCAGGGTGGCGGCTGCGTCGGGCCACTGGTTCATGTCGTTCCTCTCAGCGCTTGCGGAAGACGGGCGGGCGCTTCTCGGCGAACGCGCGGCGGCCTTCGGCGGCGTCCTCGGTGGCGAAGCAGATGGTCTGCAGGTCCCGTTCGTAGGCGAGGGCCTGGTCCTCGGGGAGGTTTCCGGCGGCGCGGAGGTTGATCTTCGCGGTCTCGGCGGCCACCGGGGCTCTCGACGCGATCACGAGGGCGAGCGAACGGGCCCGGTCTGGCAGCTCCTCGGGTGCCACCACCTCGCTCACCAGGTGCCAGGCCAGCGCCTGCGCGGCGTCGACGCGTTCGCCGGTGAGCAGCATCATCGCGGCGTTGCTGGGACCTGCGGCGCGGTCGAGGAACGCGGCCATGCCGCCGCCTCCGATCCAGCCGAGGGTGATCTCGGGTGCGCCGAAGGAGGCGGTTTCCGAGGCGATGCGAATGTCGCAGGAGAGCGCGGTCTCCAGACCGCCGCCGAGGGCGTAGCCACCGACCGCCGCGATGGTCGGGGTCCGGGCCTCACGGATGGCGTCGCAGTAGTCCACGCGGTTACGGAACTCCCACGGCGTCCGGTAGCCATCCAGTTCGCGGATGTCCGAACCCGCGCTGAAGGCCCGCCCGCCGGCGCCGGTGACGACCAGGGCGCGGACGTCGTCGGTGGTGTCGCACCATTCGACGGCGCGGACCAGGGCGCGGGACATTCCGGGGGTGACGGCGTTGAGCTTCTCGGGCCGGTTCAGGGTGAGGGTGGCCACGCGGTCGGCCACGTCGAGCAGCACGTGCTCGGTGCCGAGGTCCGGCGGGGTGCTGGTGGTGGTGTCGCTCATGCTCGTCCTTCCTTCGGGGTCCGGTTCATGAGGCTGGTCCGGTAGAGCGCGCGCATCCGGTCGAGTGCCGCCCTGTGGCCGGTCTCCTTGGCGAGTGCGTCCCGGACGACGGCGGACGCCGCGGCCTGGAAGCCGATGTATCCGGGGTGCCGGGGCCGGACCCAGGCCTGTTCGCAGGTGGCGGTGGTGCGGCGGTAGAAGTCCGCGGCGACGATCGCCGGATCGCTCCACGCGGCCCGCGCGCTGGGCTGCCCCCTGTGCTTCGGCAGAAAGTCGCACTGGGCGGCCGGGGACATCAGCCAGCGTATGTGGTCCAGCAGTTCGGGCCCGGGGGTGCAGCGGGAGCTGACGGCGAGTCCGGTGCCGCCGAGGGTGGAACCCGGACGTCCCCCGGGCCTGGCCGTCGGGGCGTCGGTGAAGGCCAGCCGGTCCGCGTAGGTGACGTAGCCGTAGACCAGCGGGCAGTGCGCCAGCAGGTCGGTGTGCGACATCAGCTCCAGCAGCCCGATCGGGTTGAGCGTACGTGTCTCGGCCGGGGCGGCGGAGTCGACGGCCGCCATCAGGTCGAGGGCCGCCAGTCCCGTCCCGTCACCGATGAGTTCGTCCGGGCCGGAGGCCGGCTCCTCCCCCAGGGCGACCGCGACGGAGGCGAAGGTGAGGAACGCGTGCGGCCCGGCGAGCGACAGCGCCACCGGCGCGCGCCCGGCGAGGCTCCGGACCTCGTCCCAGGTGGCGGGCGCCTCTCCGACGAGGTCCGTCCTGGTGGCCGCGACCTGGGTGGCCGCGTCCAGCGGGAGCGCCCACTGTCTGCCCTCCATCGCGTACGAGCGCATGGTGGGACCGATCGCGTCCGCGCGCCAGCGGTCGAGTTCCTCCGGAGTGAACAGGTCGTCCAGTGGTAGCAGGCAGCCGGCGTCCAGGGCCTCGCCGAGGTGCGGGTGGTCGAGCACGACGAGGTCGTAGCGGGCGCAGAGCTCGTCGACGGGGCGGGACTCGAAGCCTTCCAGCGGCTGGACGGACCAGTGCACGAGGCCGCCCGCCGAGGCGGCGAGGGCGTCGTGTCCACGGGGGTGGTCCCATGTCAGTCCTGCGTAGGTCACGAGGTCTCCGCCACGGTCCCGGAGCTGAACAGCGCCTCGATCTCCCCTTCGTCCAGGCCTGCTTCGGCAAGAATCTCCCGGGTGTGCTGGCCGGCGAGCGGTGCGCCCCGGTCGATGCGCGGCGGCGTCGCGGAGAACTTGTACGGGAAGCCGGGCACCTTCACGCGGCCCTCGGTGGGGTGGTCGTAGGTGACGAAGGTGCCGTTGTGCCGGATCTGGGGGTCCTCGACCAGGTCCGCGTAGCCGTAGACCGGGCCCGCCCAGATGCCGGCTGCCTCGAAGGCGTCGAGCCAGTGGCGGGTGGGCCGGGTGAGCAGCCGGGCCGCGGTACGGGCGAAGATCTCGTCGCGGTGGGTCCAGCTGTGCTTCTCGTCCTCCATGGACAGGAACGACTCCTCGCCGATGATCTCACCGAGCGTCTTCAGCGGCGGGAAGGCGAGAACGAGGTAGCTGTCGGAGGTCTGGAAGGCGCCGTAGGGCGCGCGGATGTAGACGTGCGCGTGCGGCTCCTCTGAGCGGGACTGCGGCAGTCCGCCGACGGTGTGCACCGAGAGCTCCTGCATCTGCAGGGTCGTGATCGCGTCGAGCATGTTGACCGTCACGAGCTGGCCCTCGCCGGTGCGTTCGCGGTGCAGCAGCGCAGCTAGCACGCCCTCGAACGCGGTGGACGCGGTGACGGCGTCCACGAGGTACTGGCCCGCCGCCCGCGGCGGCTCCCCGGCCCGGCCGGTGGAGAGCATGGCCCCGGACATCGCCTGGAGCAGGAGGTCCTGACCGGGGCGCTGGGCGTACGGGCCGTCCTCGCCGAAGCCGGAGATGGAGACGTACACGAGGGAGGGGTTGATCGCGGCGAGCGAGGCGTGGTCGACGCCTAGCCGGGCGGCGACTCCGGGCCGGTAGTTCTGGAGGAAGACGTCGGCGTCGGCCACGAGTCTGCGCAGCACCTCCTTGCCCGCCGGGTCCTTGAGGTCGACGGCGAGCGAGCGCTTGTTGCGGTTGAGCGACAGGAAGGACACGTTGATCCGGTTGCCGCTCGCGCCGCCGGCGGCGGCGTGGCGCTGCCACTCGCCGGTGACCGGCTCGACCTTGACCACGTCGGCGCCGAGATCGCCGAGCCGCTGCGCCGCGAAGGGACCGGCCATGGCGATGGAGCAGTCGAGGACCCGGTATCCGGCGAGTATGCCGGGCTTGTCGCGCGTCGTCATGGGACTCCTTGGAGGAGAGGAGGCGAAGGAGGGAGAAGAGGGAGGAGGGTGCGCCGAACTCGTCGCTTCGTGACTGTATTTGTCGTTCCGCACCCTGTTGTTAGCGCTACCGGTAGCGCTAACATGCACGCTAAGCGGGCTCCGCTCGCAGTGTCAATGCCACGATCCGCCCCTTCGGCACCCGGCCGGCACCGGGAAGATGGGACCCACCGATGAAGCAACAGCAAGCCGCACTCGTGACGGGTGCCGGAGGCGCCCTGGGCCGGGCCATTGCCGCCCGCCTGGCCGCCTCGGGACACGATGTCGCCGTACTCGACCGCGACGCCGCGTCGTTGAAGGAGACCGTCGAACAGGTGGAGAGGGCCGGCGCCCGGGCGCTGGCGCTCACCACCGACCTGCGCAACCCGCAGGCTGTCGAGGACGCCGTCGCCCGGTCCGCGGCTGAGCTGGGAACCCTGCGCGTCCTGGTCAACAACGCCGCCGTGTACCCGAGCCGGCCGTTCCTCGACGTACCGCTCACCGAGTACGAGGACGTGGTGGCGGTCAACCAGCGGGCCTACTGGGTCGCCGCGCAGTCCGCCGCGCGCCGCATGGTCTCCACGGGTGGTGGGGCGATCGTGAACGTCGCGTCGATCACCATGCACGGAGGCTGGGACTCGCTCGCCGCGTACATCTCGACCAAGGGCGCCGCCGTCGCGCTCACACGTGCACTCGCCCGGGAACTCGGCCCGGCGGAGATCCGCGTCAACTGCGTCTCCCCCGGCGCCTTTCCCACAGCGGCGGAGGAGATCCACGAGGACCCCGAGGCCTACCGGCGCCACGTGCTCGAACGCCAGTCCCTCAAGCGGCGCGGCCGCCCCGAGGAGCTGGCCTCGGTGGTGTCGTTCCTCTGCGGACCCGATGCCTCCTTCGTCACCGGCCAGTGCCTCGAGGTCAACGGAGGGTGGGTGATGTCATGAAGCTGAACGGACGCGACTACGACCGTCAGGCCCTCGCCCGGCTCGCCGGCGACCTGAGCGCTGCGGGCGGCGTACGGTCCGTCGTACTGGACGACGGTTCCGAACGCGGGATCCGCACACTGGAGTTCCGTACGGGGGCGGGTCTCTCCTTCGACGTTCTCGTGGACCGGGCCATGGACCTGGGCGGAGCGGAGTTCGAGGGCCGTGGCTTCGGCTGGCGCTCCGCGACCGGTTTCCGCCACCCGGGCCTGCACGAGTACCGGGACGACGACGGCCTCTCGATGATGCGCAGCTTCTCGGGACTGCTGCTCACCGCGGGCCTCGACCACACGCTCTTCGGAGCCGAGGTCGACGCCTCGCAGTACCACTACCCGCCGCGTCGCACCGTGTCGCACGGGCTGCACGGACGGATCGCCAACCTGCCTGCCCGGCTCACCGGTTACGGCGAACAGTGGCAGGACGACGGAAACTGTGTGCTGTGGGCCGAGGGAGAGGTGCGCCAGGCCGCGATCTTCGGTGAACATCTGCGGCTCACCCGTCGTATCGAGGCGGATCTCGGCGGCACGGAGATCCGGCTGACCGACCGGGTGCGCAACGCGGGCTTCGACACCACACCGCACATGTACCTGTACCACATCAACATCGGCTGGCCCTTCCTGGACGAGGGCGCGCGGTACGAGATGCCTGTGCGCCGCACACTGTGGCAGAGCGACAGCGTCGCCGAACAAGGTGTCTCGAACACCTCCATGCCCGGCCCGCGCACGGGGTTCGTCGAACAGGTCTACGAACACGAGCTGGAACCGGACGCCGACGGCCGGGTCCGGCCCCGTCTGGTCAACGAACGCCTCGGCGTGTACTTCGAGTTGGAGTACGACGCGGCGCAGTTCCCCGCCTTCTTCCAGTGGCTGCATCTGCGCGAGGGGGCGTACGCGGTGGGCTTTGAACCGTCCACGCACCACGTGGAGGGCGAGACCGCGGCCCGTGAGGACGGTTCCATGACGTTCCTGGCTCCCGGCGAGGAACGTGTCTACACGACCACGTTCCGGGTGGGGCGGCTCGGCTGAGCTCTCCGCCGGGCCGCCGCGGGTCAGGACGAACACCTGAGGACACGCGCGGCGGCCCGGGCGTAAACTCTGCCCGGAACCGACGGGGGGCAGAACACATGACGGGCGATGCGGCGGAGCGGTGGGGGTCGGTCCTCGACTCCGTGGTGGTGTACGGCCAGGGCGCGGTCTGCCGGCGTCTGGCCCGGGGCAGTGTGCCGCCCGGCGGCAGGGTGCGGGTGACGGGGCTGCCCCGCTCACTCGATCCGGGTTCGCTGCGGGTCCGCGTTCCGGGCGTCCGCGGGATGCATGTCAGCGAGGCGCGCGTGGAGGTCGAGGCCGAGCCGCTCGGCGCTCCCTCGCCCGACGGCTTGCGGAGCACCGTCGAGCGGCTGCGCGAGGAGGCCGTGGCGGCACGGGGCCGCCGGGACCACCGCTTGAGCCTCATCGAGGAGGTCAGGGCTCTGCGCCCTGTCCCGCCCGCCCGCCGGCGCGAGGACGGACACCGCCGCACCCCGGCCGACGCGTGGCTGGAGCTCGCCGGTTTCGTGGAGGAACGCCTGACGGGCCTGCACACCGGCCTCGTCGAGCTGGAGGAAGCACTGCGGCGCGCCGAGCACGAGCTCGAGACCGCCGCGGACGGACTCGCCCGCGCCTCGACCGACACCCCGTCAGCACATGTGGAGACCACGGTCTCCGCCGTGCTGACCATCGATGTCTCCGGCACCGACGACCCCGCTGCCGAGGTGGAGCTCGAAGTCGAGTACGGCGTGCCGGGCGCGGTCTGGGTGCCGGCCTACCGGCTCGCCTGCCGTCAGGGCGAGCGCAGTGGCCGGCTGGTGCTGCGTGCCTCGGTGGCACAGCGCACCGGCGAGGACTGGACCGGCGTGACCATAGGCCTGGCCACGGCGGATCTGCGGCGCGGGACCGACCTGCCGCGGCTGCGCTCCATCCGGATCGGACGCAGTCAGCCCTCGTCCACTCCTGCCGGCTGGCGCGAGCCCCCGGCCGGTCTCGCCGATCTGTTCACCGGCTACGACGCTGCGGGGCCCCGGCCTGTGAGCCGCGCCGCGCCTGTGGCCGCCCCTGCTGCCGGGGGGCCGGTCGCCCCACCGCCACCGCCGCCCGTGCCCCAGGCCTACGGGGGGCCTCCCGCGCCCTCGGCAAGGGCGGGCGCCGCCGAGAGGCGGCGTCCCGCGGGCATTCCCTCCGCGGTCCCCGCCCCCATGGCACCGGGGGGATCCGCCCCGCAGGCCTCCCCGTTCCCGGCGCCGGAGACCGGCCCGCCACGGCCGAGCAGCGCGGAACTCGACTACGCCGCCCTCGTCCTGCGCGGTCCCGAAGCGGAGGGAGACAGCAGAGGGAGGCTGTTCCCCGGCTCTCCCTTCGACCCGGTGGCGGTCGAACACCGCCGCCGCGCCGAGTCGGTGGCCGCGCTGCCGCTGCCCGGGCATGCCGTCCGCCCCCGGGAGTCCGCGGGGTCCTTCGACCACCGCTTCGACACCGCCGCACGCACCGACATCCCGTCGGACGGCACCTGGCACACCGTCACCGTCGGCGAGGTCGCCGTGGGCACGCACACCGAGTACCTCTGCGTCCCGTCCGTGGAACAGACGGCGTACGCGACCCTGGTGCTCTCCAACGCCACCGGCCAGGCCCTCCTCGCCGGCCCGGTGGAAGTCACCGTCGACGACGACTTCCTGTTGACCGCCGCCCTGCCGACGCTCGCCCCTGGCGGCGTATGCAGGGTCGGGCTCGGACCCGCCGAAGGCATCCAGGTCACCCGCCGTACGAATCTGTACGAGTCCACCTCGGGTCTGCGCAACAGCACCACCGTGCTCGACCACCGCGTCCATGTGGAGCTTGCCAATCGTCTCGCCGGGCCGGTCACCCTCCAGATCCGCGAGCGGGTGCCCGTCACTTCCGAGCCGGATGTCCGGATCGAGGAGCGGGCCGACTGGGCGGCTCCTGAGGACGGCCCGGGGCCCGATCACCACGCCTCGGGCACCCGCGTCTGGCGGGTGGACCTGCCCGCCGGCGGCACCGCCGTGCTCGACGGCGGCTACGAGATCCGAATGCCGGCCGGCAAGGCCCTCGTCGGCGGCAACCGCAGGAGCTGACACACGCCATGACCACGACTCCGAAGCCGATCGCCCTTCCTGTCACCGCCGTGACCTGCCTGGAGGATCGCGCCCACATCGAGCGTGGCGCCGTGCTCGACCTGGAGGCGGGGGTCCAGCGGCTGCGTCTCGGCCCCGTCAGTGCGCTGGCCGTCGACCGGACTCTCCACGCGGAGCTGTCCGCCGATCACGCCGCGACCGTGCTGGACGTCCGGATCACCCGCAGTTGGGTGCCTCGCGGGCCACTGCAGGACACCAGGCACGACTCCGCTCTGCGCCTCCGCGTACACGCCCTCCAGGGGGAACAGCTCGCCCTGGAGCAGCGGCGGGACCGGCTGCACGCCCACCGTGACCTTCTCGCCCGTCTCGCCGCGGATCTGCTGCGGGAGATCGGTGAGGGTGCCGGCTTCGGGGAGACGGACACGTCCCGCTGGGCCGGTGAACTGGACCGGGTCGACGACGAACGCGCCTCCTGCGGCGAGCAGCTGCGCACCGTGGAGGCCAGGCTGATCTCCCTCCACGACGAACTCGGGCAGACCGAGCGAGCCATGCACGCGTCCGAGGAGGAGCCCGCCGAACTCGTCGGCCATATAGAACTGACGGTGGAGACCGCGGGCGCCGGGCCGGTCGCGCTCCGCCTCACCCACCTGACCTCGTGCGCGCTGTGGCGGCCGGCCTATCGGGCGGTACTCGACGGTGACTCCCTGACGCTGGAGACCGACGCGATGGTCTGGCAGCGGACCGGCGAGGACTGGTCGGACGTACGGATGACGCTGTCGACCGCCCGCTCCGCGCTCGCCACCGAGCCGCCGCGCCTCGGCGAGGACCGGCTGACGCTCACGGACCGCTCGGCGGCGGAGCGCCGCACGGTCGGTGTGGAGATTCGCGAGGAGGAGATCGGGACGCTCGGCCCGGCCCCGGTCGTGGGCCTGCCGGGGGTGGACGACGGTGGCGAGGCGCGGGTGTTGCGGTCTCCCGCGCGGGTCTCCGTGCCCGGTGACGGCCGCGCTCACCGCGTGCCACTGTCCGCTTTCACCACGGAAGCACGCAGTGAGTACGCCTGTTCACCCGAACTGTCCCCCCTGGTCACCCGGGTCGTAGGGTTCGACAGCCTGGCCGGCCACGCGCTGCTCGCCGGGCCCGTGGATCTGGTCCGCGACAGCGGATTCGCAGGCCGCGGCACGCTGGACTTCACGGCCCCCGGCGCCCCGGTCGAGCTCGCCTTCGGCAGCTGCGACGACCACCGTGTGGTCCGGCATACCGAGGAGTCACGGGACACTGCCGGAATCACCCAGCGGACCGTCATCACCCGCACGGTCCGACTGCATCTGTCCCGGTTCTCCGCCCCCGGCGAGCAGGGCGACCGGGTGGTCACCCTACGGGAGCGGCTTCCGGTCTCGGAGGTCTCGGCCGTGGAGATACGCGTGCGGAAGGGTTCCTGCTCGCCCGAGCCCGACACGGTCGACGCCGAGGGCATCGCCCGCTGGGACGTCACGCTCCCGCCCGACGGCCGGCGAACGGTCACCCTGGTCTACGAGCTGTCGGCGAGCGCCAAGGTCACCGGGCTCTGATCTCCGCCCCCGGAGCCCCGGGGGCGGCGGCGGTCCCGGCAGACAGTTCCCTGCCCGGCCCGCCGCCGCTCACGGCACGGGGCGGCTCCCCGGCTTCACGAGGTGGGATCAGCGGATCTCGGTGACCCGCTGCTCCTTGCGGGCGGCGCAGTTGGAGTTCTCCACCGACACGTACACGTTGTCGATGTTGCCGCCCCAGCTCACGCAGTAGCCCTTGCCGTAGACGTAGCCCGGACCCGCGTACGAGGTGAAGTTCCCGTCGTCACCGGCCCATGCGTCGGTCGCGGGGACGTAGATGTACGCGGACATGTGCTTCGCGGTGCCCGGATTGGCGCGGATGCTCGCGACACAGTTCTGACCGTTGGAGGAGTTGTACGTCAGGTAGACGGTGCCCAGCGAGCCGACCGGCACGGAGTTCACGGTCTTGTAGGCCTTGCCGCAGACACCTTGCGGCGTGACGTTCGGTGCGGCGGAGGCCGTCGTGCTGAGCGCGACCGTACCACCCACCGCCAGTGCGGTGAGCGCCCCTACAGCCGCGACATTGCGAACGAATCTCATATTTCCCCCTTGTGTCCCTGAGAGCGGTTTACTCCCACTTGATGTGACCCTCGAACGGCACGGATGGTTGCACTGCGTCCACCGAACGTGAAGGAACGGACGACCGGCCCACGACCCGCGGTTGTCACCCCGCCGCCAGGATCTCCACGCCGAGCTCCTCGATCTGACCGACAACCGCGTCACCGAGTCCCCGTCGGCGATCACTCCGCAGCCGGAAACCGTCGGCCACTTTGCGGAACCTTTACCCATGGCCGGCCGTTGGGTGGGTGAACGCACCGCGCTCGACCGACAACTCAGACGAAGACCGAGGTGACCTCAATGGCAGTGTGGGACCGGCTCAAGGATCAGGCCAGGACTCTGCAGCAGTCCCAGGGAGCACGCGGGCAGACCGCCGGGCGGAGTGGCGGACAGGGATCCGGTGGCGGTTCGCGTGCCAAGCTGGTCAGCACGCTGAAGTCACAGCTCGGTTCTCTGAAGACGGAGCTGAAGAGCGGCGCCTACCGCGATGCGAGTATGGCGATGTGCGCCCTCGTCGCGGCCGCCGACGGACATGTGGACCCTGCCGAGCGTCAGCACGTGGAGTCGATGATCCTCGGCAACGACGTCCTGCAGAACTTCCCGCCGGAGCAGTTGCGCCAGCGCTTCAACAAGCATGTGGACCAGCTCGGTCTCAACTTCCAGCAGGGCAAGGCCGATGCCATGCAGGAGATCGTCAAGACCACGAAGAAGCCGACCGAGGCGAGGGCAGTGATCCAGACCGGCATCGTCATCGCCGGTTCCGACGGCGACTTCTCCCAGGCCGAGCACATGGTCCTGCGAGAGGCCTGCACGGCGCTGGGGCTGTCCCCGGCGGAATTTCAGCTCTGACCCGAACACACCTCAGGTCGTCCCACGACGGAGCGGTTCCGGGTGCGCGCCGGTGGGACCTGCGCTCAGCGCACGGTCCGCGAATCGGGTGGCCAGGTGCGCTGCCGGCGGTCTGCGGGGAGTGCACAGGCCGGCGTGCCCCCCGGCAGCCGCTCGCGGTTGTTCGCGATGAGCCGGTAGACGCCGTGGGCGATCCAGCGGAGGGGAGGCAGGGTCAGCAGTGCCCCCAGGACGGCCCAGCCTCTCCCCGCGTTCAGCAGCAGCTTGGCGACGGCCTGCGCGCCACCGTGGATCAGCCCGGACGGCGTGATCCACAACAGTTCGTACTCGGCTCGCTCCCTGGCGGCACCGAGGGAGCCCATCTCCGCGAACTGCCAGGGGGTGATCTCACAGCTCGGCCGGAGCCGGCGTTCGGCGAACAGCACCGAGGAGGTACAGAAGGCGCAGTCTCCGTCGTAGATGAGCACAGGTCGCGTCCGCATGACTTCATCATGCCGCACACGTCCCGGTGACCCATGGTCGACGTACGGCTCGTGGCGCCGACGGGATCGGCCGGCCGAACATCCAGGGCCGCCCGGGGCAACCGTCCCGCATACGCCCCGGCGCCGAGGGGTCGCTGCGACACGACGCGGAGCAGCCCCCCGCCTGCTGACCCGACGTCCTAGTGTGGAGCGCCAGAACGCTGTCGGCCGCTTCCTTCCGCCACGAGATCGTCCGAGCCATCGGTGCGCTCTGCGGAAGGACGCCCGGCAGCCCCCTCGGACCCAGGAAGCCGCCGCCCTCGTGCCCACGCCTCTCCCCCGCCGTACCGCGCTCTCCGCGCTGGCCGGCCTCGTTGTCCTTCCGTCGGCCGGGTGCGGCACGACCGCGCCGGATGCCGCTCCGCCGGCGCCCTCACGGACAGCGCCCACGCGGTCCGAAGGGGCAGCCCGCCGGACGGAGCGTGCCTTCGAGGAACTGGAGCGGAAATATGACGCCCGGCTGGGTGTGTACGCGGTCGACACCGGGAGCGGCCTGACCGTCACCCACCGCCCGGACGAGCGCTTCGCCTACGCCTCGACCTGCAAGGCGCTGCTGGCGGGCGCGTTGCTGGAGAAGTACACGCTCCGGCGGCTCGATCGGCGCGTACGGTACGGCCCCGCTGATCTCGTCGCCAACTCCCCGATCACCGAGCAGCACGTGGACACAGGACTCACCCTGCGCGAGCTGTGCGACGCCGCCGTCCGCCACAGCGACAACACCGCGGCCAACCTCCTCTTCCACGAGCTCGGTGGTCCTCGTGGCCTGCAGGACGCGCTCGTCGCCCTCGGCGACCGCACCACCCGGTGCGACCGGTACGAACCCGACCTCAGCGAGGCCGCGCCCGGTGACCTCCGCGACACCAGCACACCTCGTGCCCTTGCCGGGGCTCTGCGCGCCTATGTGCTCGGCGATACTCTCGGCAGGGACGAGCGGACCGTGCTGACCGACTGGCTCGACCGGAACACCACCGGCGACGCGCTCATCCGTGCGGGCGCCCCGGCCGGATGGGTGGTGGGCGACAAGACCGGCACGGGCGGCTACGGCACGCGTAACGACATCGGTGTCGTCCGGCCGCCGGACTCCGCGCCGATCATCATCGCTGTGCTCTCCCGTCGTGATGCCCGGGGAGCGGAGCCACAGGACACCCTCGTCGCGCATGCGGCTCGGATCACGCTCACGGCCTTCGTCCGGTGAGGTCCGTCCCCGGCGGCGCTCAAGGGCGGTACCGGAGCGGATGGTCGGTGGGCACCTCGGTCAGCACGATGCGGTGACCGTCGGGGTCGGTGATCCACATCTCGATCAGGCCCCAGGGTTCCTGGAGCGGTGGACGCAGGACGACCGCCCCACGGGCCGCCACCTCCTCGTGCGCCGCCGCGCAGTCGGCGACCTGCATCCAGAGCTGCATCGTGCCGGTGGGCGGGGCGTCCGAACGACCCGACACCTCGAGAAAGCCTCCGCCGAGGAAGTACACCGTTCCACGGTCCGGGCCTGTGCCGAACTCCCTGTAGACGGGCAGTCCCAGCGTCCGTCCGTAGAAGTCACGGGAGGCCTCCGGGTCAACGGGCCTCAGCAATACCCTGCTGCTCAGTACATGCACCATGGCGTCGACCCTACGCGCAGCGGCCCGCCCCGTTCCTCTTCCTCCGCTCCTGCGAACGCGCAGGTCCTCCGGCCAGGTCCGCAGATGCGATGACCTGTGGTGGACCGTGTCCAAGTGTGGCGGAGACCAAGGCAGTGCGGAGCGGGTACCCGCGGCGCTCGGCCGGAGCGAGGTTCCCGCGTCCCCGGAGGCCGGGAAGCCGCTGGGACGCCCCGATCGGGGACCACGCGGAGGCTCAGTGGGCGATGGTGTCGATCAGCTCACGTGCGCCCTGGCGCAGCAGGGCGACGGCCACGGAGGTTCCGAGGGTGGCGGGGTCGAGGGGGCCGGCCCATTCGTGGGCGTTGAGGACCGTCTTGCCGTCGGGGGTGAACACGCAGGCGCGCAGCGAGAGATCCCCGTTGCGGTGCGCCGTGGCGTACCCCGCGATCGGTGAGTTGCAGTGGCCCTGGAGGACATGGAGGAACATGCGCTCGGCCGTGATCTCCCGGTAGGTACCCGGATGGTTGAGCGCGCTGACGAGGTCGATGGCCGCCGTGTCCTCTTCGCGGCACTGCAGGGCGAGGACGCCCGCACCGATGGGCGGGCACATCGTCTCCGGGGAGAGGATGTCGCTGATCACGTCGGGGCGGCCGATGCGGTGGAGACCGGCGACGGCCAGGAGGAGAGCGTCCGCCTCACCCGCGGCGAGTTTCGCCAGTCGCCGGTTGGCGTTGCCTCGGAACGGCACGCAGGTCAAGTGAGGGTGTGAAGCCGCGAGTTGTGCGGTCCGTCGGACGGACGAGGTGCCGACACGCGTGCCGTCGGGGAGCTGGTCGAGCGTGAGCCCGTCCGGGTGGACGAGGGCGTCGCGGATGTCATCGCGTTCGAGGAACGCGGCGAACGTCGTACCGGCGGGCAACGGACGGTCGGCGGGGATGTCCTTGACGCAGTGGACGGCCAGGTCGGCCTCGCCTGCGAGCAGAGCGGCGTCCACCTCCTTGGTGAAGGCCCCCTTGCCCTCCACCTTCGAGAGATCCCCCATCCACTTGTCGCCCGTCGTCCTGACGGGGACGACCTCGGTGACGGTGGCGGGACTACGGACCGCGAGTTCGGCCCTGACGCGCTCGACCTGGGCCAGGGCCATGGGTGAGTCGCGCGAAACGATGCGGATCAGCTCAGGGGCGGACATGACTCCCACGATAGACCGCGAGGGCCGGGCAGCGATCCTCCGACGCGGTTGCGGGCATCTGCTTCCGGACCATCGCGGCGAAGACCGCGGATATCAGCACCGTCGATTTCCGGCCGCGTTGAAATGTCGCTCCGCACGACGCGCCCCCGGCTCCACACGCCCGGCCGTACGCGCCAATAGGTCTACCAGCAGCAAGAGTTGGCATATCGTCGCCCTCAAACGCCCTCACAGACGGGACCGGGCCCTGCGACGGACCGTCCTGTCCTCGCTCTCGAGTGGCTGATTCGGAACCCCGCGCCCTTGCATCACTCCACAGAGGACTGTCAGCCGCCCGACGAGATCCCTAGCATGGCTCCTCACGGACACCGACATCACTCTTTTGGAACCGCGAGGGCTGGATGAGCAACGGGGACACCTCCATTCCGACCAACATCGACGTGAACGTGCCGAGCGTCGCACGGATGTACGACTACTACCTGGGCGGCAAGGACAACTACCCTGCCGACCGGGTGGCGTCCGAGCAGCTGCTGGAGCACGTTCCGAGCACCAAGGTCCTGGCGGTGAACAACCGGAGGTTCCTGCGGCGCGTCGTGCATCACCTGGCGTCCGAGTACGGGATCCGCCAGTTCATCGACCACGGATCAGGCCTGCCGACCCAGGACAACGTCCATCAGGTCGCGCAGTTGGTGGATCCCGGCTCCCGGATCGTCTACATAGACAACGACCCCATCGTCCTCGCGCACGGCAAGGCCATACTCGAGGAGAACGACAGGACCGCGGTCATCCAGGCGGACATGCGGGACACCGAGGGGATCTTCGGTCACCCGGAGGTGAACCGGCTCATCGACTTCGACGAGCCGGTGGCCGCGCTGTTCGTGTCCGTGATGCACTGCATTCCCGACGAGGACGACCCAGCGGGTCTGGTGCGCAGGGTGGCGGCCCGTCTGGCTCCGGGAAGTTTCCTGGTGGTGTGTCAGCTCGTGAGTGAGGACGCGGCCGTCCGCGACTTCGTCACGGATTTCATGGCGAAGAGCACCGGCAACCAGTGGGGCCGGGTGCGCCGGCAGGAGGACGTACACGGATTCCTGGAAGGCCTCGACGTGCTGGAGCCGGGCCTGGTCGAGGTGTCGACGTGGAGGCCGGATTCGGACCTGGCACCGAAGCAGGAGACCCAGGAGTGGATCGAGTACGGAGGAGTCGGCCGCAAGTGGTGACGCGGTTCGCTTGATGCCGGCGCGGTGACGACGGGGCGGGCGCCGACGCGCACGTGACCCTCCCCGTGCCGGCAGGGTCGGGTGGTTCGGCTGCGGTCGCACAGCGGGGCCGTCAGCCGGCTGACTGTCCTAGCTGTAGCGCTCGAGAGCCCGCCTCAGCAGGTGCCTGCTCTCGGCCGGGCTCGGCGACTGGGCGCTGAGCGAGTCCAGGATCCACCGGTACTCGTCCGTGCTCTCCTGCTTGTTGACGGACGTGGCGTTGGTCAGATGCTCGATGTACGCGACGTCGGGGAGCCCTTCCACCGCGAACCGCAGATACGTGATGCCGTTGCCCGGAGACGTGTGGGCGGTCACCTCGAAGGGCGCCACCTGCACGATGACGTGAGGCAGCTCCGTCATCTCCAGCAGGTACGCGAGCTGCTCACGCATGACCCGGGTACCACCCGTCGGGCGCAGCAGCACCGCCTCGTCGAGCAGCACCCAGAGCTTCGGCGCGTCCCGTCGCTGCAGCAACTGCTGCCGTCTGAGCCTCAGCTCGACCCGGCGCCGGGTGATCTCCTCCGATTCGAGGGCGTGTCCGGAACGCACCACAGCGTAGGCGTAGTCCGCTGTCTGCAGCAGCCCGGGAACGTAATGCCCCTCGTACGTACGGATGGACGCCGCGGCCTCCTCCAGACCGACCAGGGGCTCGAACCAGTCCGGCAGCACGTCGGCGTAGTTGCGCCACCACCCGCGCTGTCCCGCCCTGCGCACCAGGTCGATGAACTCGGCCGTCCTGGCGGAGTCGGCCACACCGTAGAGCGCGAGCAGGTCGGCCGCGTCGCGTTCCTTGCAGGGGGAGTGTCCGGTCTCCATCCGGCTGATCTTCGCGGTCGAGCACCGGATCCGGTCCGCGGCGACCTCGGGCGTGATGCCCGCATCGCCGCGCATCCGCCGCAACTGCGCGCCCAGAACCAGGCGCAGAGCTGTGGGACTTGCCCCGGTGGCCGAGGTGAGCGTCGGCTTCCGTGACGGCTGAAGCGATTCGATGCCGGGCATGCGGACTCCTGAGGACGGGCGTCGTGACGCCAGTGTGCCATCAGGAGCCCCGCCATGGCCCGGCCGATGCGAGAGTGCCGCGACTTTTCGGCTCTCCCGCCGCGAATTCAGCCGGCCATGCTGTCGAAGTCGCCGTCCCTGACGCCCGCGAGGAACGCGCGTACCTCGTCTCCGGTGTACACGAGGGCGGGCCCGTCGGGGTGCCGGGAGTTTCGTACGGCCACTGCTCCGCCGGGCAGAAGCGCCATCTCGACGCAGTTCCCGCTGGGATTGCTGTGGTGGCTCTTCTTCCACTCCACGCCGGTCAGGGAGTTGGCGGGAACGCCGTTGTCGAAGTGCTGCATGCGGTCCGTCCTCTTCGTTGCGCTGACACCCCTGCGTGCAATTCCGGATGCAATTGCACGCAGTGTGCGGACGGCGAGGATACTAGTGGTCATCCGGCCTTGACGGCACCACTGAGCCGGGCTTCGGCGGAGGGTGACCAGCTCTCACGCACACGGAGAGAACGGGCAGGTCCGTCCGGGACGGGATTCCGGTCTTCCCGGCGCCGGGGCACGCCTGGCAACAACGTTCCGGGACAGCACGCCTAGAGCCCTGCGAGTGCCGTCCAGGCCTTCGCCAGCAGCGTGTGTCCGAGCGGCGTGGGATGGACCCCGTCACCCGCGATGTATCGGGCACCGCCGGCGGCGAGCGCCGCCTGGTTGAGCAGCCCGTCCGCCGCCAGAAGAGCGGCGCCGAATTCCTCGGACAGCCTGCGGACCGCCCGGATCCTGGGGTCGAGGTCCTCGCGCCAGGCCCACTGCTCGTCCCGTACGGGCACGAGGAAGGGCTCGATGAGGATCAGCTGGGCGTTCAGCTCGTCCCGGACCTGCGTGAGGACGGCTCGGTAGTCGTCCTCGTACGCGCGCACCGAAGTGACGGTGCCGGCGTAGTAGCGGCGCCAGGTGTCGTTCACACCGATCAGGACCGACACGACGTCCGGCTCGATGTCCAGGGTGTCCTCACGCCAGCGAGCACGCAGATCCGACATGCTGTCGCCGGCCACGCCCCGGTTCACGAACGTGACGGCGCTGTCCGGGCGGGCGGTCCGCACGCGTTCGGCGGCCATCCGGACGTAGCCGTTGCCCAGGGGGCTGTCCCGTTCCATCAGCCGTCCCGCATCGGTGATGCTGTCGCCCTGGAACAGGACGGAAGCCGAGGGGTGCAGGCTGATGGTCACTCGGTCTCCGGAGCGTGAGGGTCGAGGGGGCGGCGGACATGATCCTCCCCACGGAGGGCCGGCCCGATCCGGGCCGGGCCCGAAGGGACCCGGCGTGGTCCGGACCGGCCTCAGCGGGCGGCGGCCGGAGCACGCACCGCGCTGAAATCGAGCGCGAGCTCCACCTCGAGCAGCGTCTCCTCGGCCACCCGTCGCACCTCCGCCGGAACGTCGCCCTGTTCTTCCACCAGTCCGGCATAGATCGGCGCGTCGGATACCTCTGCGAAACTCACGTGAACTGCCTATCGATCGGTTATGCCCGCCAATCAGCGGAAACGGGAGCTGAGTGTACGCGCCCCCTCGGGCCGTCCGGGAGCGGACCCCGGGAACGGGCATCGGCCGTCCGCTATTCGATGACGAGCTCGACGTCGATGTTTCCGCGCGTGGCCTTGGAGTAGGGGCAGTACGCGTGCGTCGCCTCGACCAGACGACGGCCGGTCTCCCCCTCGAGCTCCTGAGGGAGTTCGACGCGCATGACGACCGCGAGACCGAAGCCCGAACCGTCCTGCCCGATCGAGACCTCGGCCGTCACGGCGACGTCCTTGGTGTCGACCTTCATCTCGCGGGCGACCGAGCTCATCGCGCTCGCGAAGCACGCGGCGTATCCGGCGGCGAACAGTTGCTCCGGGTTGGTGCCCTCCCCGTCGCCCCCGAGAGCGGGCGGCAGGGCGAGCGCCAGGTCGATCCGCCCGTCGGAGCTCACCGCCCGGCCTTCACGGCCGTTGGCGGTGGCGGCAGCGGTGTACAGCGCGTCCATGGTGTGCCTTCTCTCTCGTGCGACGGTGACCGCGGTCCGGCCACTCCCATGAGAGTGACACACAATTTAATTGCACACAACTAAATAGCGGATGCAGGCTACCCTGGACTCATGACGCCACCACCGACCCCTTCGCCCGGACTGGCCGACCTGCCGGACACGGAACTGCTCAAGCTGGACCACCAGGTCTGCTTCTCCCTGCAGGCAGCCTCCCGCGCGTTCGGTGGCGTCTACCGGGAAGCGCTCAAGGACCTCGGCCTCACCTACCCGCAGTACCTGGCGATGATGGTTCTGTGGGAGCACGGCCCTCTCCCGGTCAAGACGATCGGGGAGCGGCTGCACCTGGACTCCGGCACACTGTCGCCCCTGCTGAAGAGGCTGGAGTCAGCCGGCCTCGTACGGCGTGAGCGCGGCCCGCAGGACGAGCGGTCGGTCACGGTCCACCTCACCGGGGCCGGAGCGGAGCTGCGTGAACGCGCGCTGCCCGTCCCCCGCTCGATCCTCAGGTCCACCGGCCTGTCGGTCCAGGAGGTTCTGGCCCTTCAGGAGACCCTGGGACGGCTCACCGACTCCCTCGGCCGGGCCGGCTGACCTTGATCAGGTCAGCGCTCGCAGGAGTTCCGACGCCGAAATATGATGCAGGAACTATCGCAACGCGGAGCGGCCCATGAACCGGCGTCGAACTCCCCGGTCGGCGAGTGCCGAGGACCTGCTCAGCACCTTGCAGCATCTGACTGCCCGTGCGCGGAAAGAGGTGGAGCTGCACCAGGCCCGCGTCGAGCTGGCCCAGGCCCTGCAGCGCAAGATGCTGCCCGCGGCCCTGCCCGTCTTCGCAGGACTGCAGACGGCCGCTCGCTATGCTCCGGCGCGCGACGGGCTGGACATCGGCGGCGACTGGTACGACGGCTTCGTGCTGCCGGACGGGTCGCTCGGCCTCGCCATCGGCGACGTCCAGGGGCATGACGTGGAGGCGGCCGCCTTCATGGGGCAGGTCCGGATCGCCATGCGCGCCATCGCCAGTTCGGCGGCCGATCCCGGTGAGGTGATGGGCCGCACGAACGATCTGATTCTTTCGATGGATTCGACCCTCTTCGCCACGTCTACCTTCCTCCGGCTCGACCCGCGGACGCGGGAACTGTGGAGTGCCCGCGCGGGTCACGTCGCGTCCGTGTGGGCGACGGCCGACGGACGCTCGGGAATCACCGCCGACGCCGGCGGGCTGCCGCTCGGCATCGAGCTGCGCCAGCACTACCCCGTCACCCGGCGCGAGCTGGATGTCGCCGGAGCCTTCGTCCTGCTCACCGATGGAGTCATCGAAGGGCCCTCGCTGCCGATCGACGACGGGCTGGACCGGATCAGGCGTCTGGTGAGCGCCCACGTTGGTGCCGACGCCGAGGAGCTGGCGGACCGGGTGCTCGAGGCCGCGGTGTTCACGGGCCATGAGGACGACGCGGCCGTGCTCGTCCTGCGCCACGGTGACGGCTCCTCGGACCCCGGGTAAGCCGGTTCTGCAGTCGCGCGTGTCACAACCGTCCGCCGTCATGGGCGGTGTCTTATGAGATGCGTGATCCGCAGCGAGGAAACCAGACGCCGAACCCTGATCGTTCTGCAGATGCTGGGCATCGCCGCCGCCTATTACGTGTCCGGGCGTCTCGGTCTCCTCAGAGAGGTCAAGGTGGAGAGCTCAGTCGTCACCCCTCTGTGGCCGCCCTCCGGAATCGCCCTGGCTTCCCTGCTGTATCTGGGCCCACGGATCTGGCCCGGGATCGCACTCGGCGCTCTGGTCACCGTCATCGCCATGAGCGACGGTTTCACCTTCTGGGGGCTGGCTGTCGCGACGGGCAGCGCTCTGGCCCCGCTCTGTTCCTACCTGGCCCTGCGCGCGGTGGGCTTCCGCACGGAGCTGGACCGCCTGCGCGACGGGGTCGCCCTGGTCTTCCTGGGAGCGCTGGGCGGCATACTCATCGGCGCCACCTCGGGCTCAGTGGTCCAGATGCTGAGCGGGGCACTGTCCGCGACCGAGTTCTGGCCGGTCTGGTCGGCCTGGTGGGCGGGAGACACGATGGGTGTCCTCATGGTCACGCCCCTGCTGCTCGTCCTGAGCAGGGCACGCATGCCCAGGAGGAACGACAGGTGGGCGGAGGCTGCGGCACTCGCGCTGGTCGCGGTGGCGTTGACGGCCGTCGCGGTCAGGAGCCCACTGTCCATGATCTACCTCCTCTTCCCGGTAGTCGTCTGGGCGGCGCTGAGCTTCCAGCTGGCCGGCAGCGCACCCTGCGCGCTCCTGATGTCCGTCATGGCGATCATCGCCGGGACCGAAGGGATCGGGCCGTTCGCGGACCACTCGGTGATCGAGGTCATGCTCAACCTGTGCGTCCTCAACGGCTGCGTGGCACTCACCGCGCTCCTGCTCGGGGCGATCGTGACCGAGCACAACAACATCCGCCATGAGACGGAGCTGGCGTGTGAGGAGCTGGCCGCTCTCGTCGAGGAGCTCGCACCGGGGCCGGCGGCCGGGCACCGGCCCGAGGGACCGGGGAGCGGACAGCGCTGAAGGCCGTTCGCCCGGACACGGGCCCTGAGGTCCGGGGCCCGGTCCGGACGGAACCCGAGACCTCAGCCGGTACGGGGGAAGTGGTCCGCCAGGAAGTCGTTGCGGAACGTCCCGGTGGGATCGAGCCGCTCGGCAAGCCGCCCGAAGTCGCCGTAATGGCCGTACAGCTCCCGGAGCGTGCCGGGCGGCGTCGTGAAGACCTTGCCCCAGTGCGGCCTGGCCCCGAAGGGGGCGAGGGCCTCCTCGATGGCTCCGACCACGGGCTTGACCGCGGCGGCGTCGGGCACCCAGGTGAAGTGGAACGCCACGGAGTCCCTCCCCTGTGCCGGGCTCAGCCACAGGTCGTCGGCGGCCACGGTCCGGATCTCACCGATCTGGAGCAGCGGCGAGAACTGCTGCCGGATCCGGTCGAGGGCCTCGTAGGCCGCCACGGCGTCGTGCCGGGCGACGAAGTACTCCGACTGGAGTTCCTCCCCGTTGCTCGGGGTGAATTCCAGGCGGAAGTGAGGGAGCCTGGCGTGCCAGGGACCGGGGACACCCTGCTGCTGCGTGCAGTGCTCCGCCGCCACACCGGGGACCGGGTGCCTCGCCCCTTCCGCCAGCGACGCGCCGAGCAACCGGTGCGGGGCGGTGCGGGGGCCGTCATCCGCGACACGCTGCTTGAGCCACACCTGGTCGAGGGGACCACCGTGCCAGCCGGTGAAGAGACTCACGCTGTACGCCGCGGACATCACCTCGTCGAACCGGCCGAGCAACTGCTCCTGCGGGAGCCCCTCGTACACCCACTGCTGGATCTCGAACGCGGGCACGAGGTCCAGGGTCAGCCGTGTCACCACCCCGAGCGCGCCAAGGGAGACCACCGCACCGTCGAAGTCGGCGTCGCCCCGCTCGAGCGACACGATGCCGCCGTCGGCGGTGACGAACTCCAGCGCCCTGACGGCGCCCGGCAGGGAGCGGTTTCGCACGCCCGAACCATGGGTTCCTGTGGCGCATGCTCCCGCTACGGAGATGTGCGGCAGCGAGCCGAGGTTGTGCAGCGCGAAACCGCTGCGGTGCAGGGTCTCGGTCAGCTCACCGAAGCGCAGACCGGCGCTGACCGTCGCTGTGCGGGCCTCGTGGTCGATCTCGATGGCGCGGGGCAGCCCGGCGACGGATATCAGGGTGCCGCGCGTGTCGGCGACCGCGTTGAAGGAGTGGCCGGTGCCCAGCGCCCTGACAGCCGTCCCGGCGGACACGATGTCCTGGAGCTCCGCGACAGAGCTGGGTGTGCGCAGGTGCTCCGCGCCGAACGTGATGTTGCCGGCCCAGTTCGTCTGGCGGGCGGACGGGGCGCGCGCCGAATGATCGATCATGCCACCGGAGCTTACGCCCGCCGCCAGGGGCTCAGGGCTTGCGTCCCACACCGCTGACGGCGTGGCCCTGCGGTCCGTCCTCCCTGCTCCGGGCCGGGTCGGGACGCCAGTCCGACGTCCTGACGACGCCTGGCTCGACCAGTTCCAGTCCGTCGAAGAACGCGGCGATCCGGTCCGGGGCGCGCAGGTGGTAGGAGTTCGCCGAATGCGTGTTGTAGGCCTCGATCGCCCGGTTCATCGTGTCGCTGGTGTCCGTGCCGTCAGCGAGGGCGAGGTAACTTCCCGGCTCGAGCACCTCGATCAGACGGGTGACCAGGCCCCACGGGTCCTCGTCGTCGGGCAGCTGCCCCATGATACCGAGCAGTGTCAGGCCGACGGGACGGCTGAGATCGAGGGTCCTTGCCGCCTCCTCGATGATGCGGCCGGTGTCGCGCACATCCGCGTCGACGTACGCGCACGCGCCCTCAGGAGTGCTGGTCAGCAGTGCGCGGGCGTGCGTCAGCACGAGCGGGTCGTTGTCTGCGTACACGATCCTGGCCTCCGGGGCCGTCCGCTGGGCGACCTCGTGCGTGTTGTCGGCCGTGGGCAGTCCCGTGCCGATGTCGAGGAACTGCCGGATCCCCGCTTCCCCGGCCAGGAAGCGTACGGCTCGGACGAGGAAGGCCCGCTGGTCACGCGCGACGCCCGCGATGTCCGGGAAGGTCCTGAGGATCATCTCGCCCGCCTCGGCGTCCGCGGGATAGTTGTCCTTGCCGCCGAGCAGGTAGTTCCAGACGCGGGCCGAGTGCGGCACGTCCGTACTCAGCCGGTCGGCGGATGGCTGTGGGTGATCGCTCATGACGAAGCCTCACACACCGCGGTGATGACAGAGCCGGCCGTACGGCAGGGCTCAGTACGGCAGGGGCCGTCCGGACGGTGTTCGCAGGTCCAGCGGGGGCGGCCCCGTCGGGGGTTGCGGACGGCGGACGATCTGGATGCGGCCCACGGCCACCACCTCCTCCTGGTAACCCGGTATCTGCCCACCCAGCCGCCCTTCACACGTCGCGCGCCCGCCGGAACCGTCCGGCGGGCGCGCGCGGATGCGGACCGGGCGATGTGCGGTAACCCTGGTCAGGTGGGGGAAGCCGACACGAGGAGGATCCGCCATGTCCGCGCTGGACAAGATCAAGAAAATGCTGAAGGGCCATGAGGACCAGGCCGGAAAGGGCGTCGACAAGGCCGGAGACATGATCGACGACCGGACACAGGGCAAGTACGGCAAGCATGTCGACACCGGCCAGGACAAGCTGAAGCAGCAGCTCGGCGCGGATCGCGACCAGGACAACCCGCCCCGCTCCTGACCAGGAAAACGCGTCGGCCCGTCGTCCGGCCCTCGCCCGGTGCCCGGCCCCGGTGACAGCACCCTCTGTCACCGGGGCCGGGCACGCTGCGTGTACGGATCCCGGAGCGGATCTCGAGCACATGACCGGATTCCTGTTATCGTCCCCGCCGCACAGCGTCTCCCGAGTGTGGGAAGTGACGGAACAGGATCCCGGAAGAGTGAGCAGAGCATGGGCGAGACACGCGAGACGGCGTTGATCAAGGCCGCGCAGAAGGGCGACCCCGAGGCGCAGGACCGGCTCGTCGCGTCCTACCTGCCGCTGGTCTACAACATCGTCGGCCGCGCGCTGAACGGTCATGCCGACGTCGACGACGTGGTCCAGGACAGTGTGCTGCGCATGCTCCGCGGCCTGCCCGCACTGCGTACCCCTAAGAGCTTCCGGTCCTGGTTCGTGGCCATCACCATGAACGAGATACGCGGGCACTGGCGCGAGCGCAGGACCGGGGAGATGTCCGCGGACCGGATGGACGAGGCCCACGACGTCGTCGATCCCGCCGCCGACTTCGTCGAACTGACGATCGTCCGGCTCGGCCTGACAGGTCAGCGCAGGGAGGCCGCCGAGGCCACACGGTGGCTCGACGACGACGACCGCGAGCTGGTGTCGCTGTGGTGGCTGGAGACGGCCGGGGAGCTGTCCAGGGCGGAGGTGGCGAGCGCCCTCGACCTGTCCCCCCAGCACACCGCTGTGCGCGTCCAGCGGATGAAGGAGCGGCTGGAGGCCGCCCGGGTGGTCGTACGGGCCCTGGCGGCGCACCCACGGTGCGTCCTGCTCGAAGACCTGACAGCCCGGTGGGACGGGATGCCGTCCGCACTGTGGCGGAAGCGTCTGGTGCGCCACGCGCGTGAGTGCACGGTATGCGCGGGGCACCGGTCGGGGCTGGTCCCCGCGGAAGGCCTGCTGGTGGGGCTGGCCCTGGTCCCCGTGGCGGCGTCCGCGGGCGTCCCGGCGGCGGAGCTCGTGCCGACGGCGTTCCTGCCCTCGGCAGCGGCCGTGTCCGCCCCCGGACGTGCCGAGCGCCGGCGGGACGGCGTCAGACGCCGACGCCGCACGACGGTGGTCGCCGGCCTGGCCGCGGTCGCCGTACTGGGAGGCGGGGGCACCGCGGTCCACCTCCACACGGACGACGCGGACGGGGACCCCGCGACGGCCACAGCTCCGCTCACCGGTCCGTCAGCACCGGTGAGCTCGCCGTCGTCGCCGTCGGCCTCCCCCTCCTCCCCCGCCGCCACCTCGGCGTCGCCGTCACCGTCGGCGACCACGTCTCCGTCCGCGTCCAGGAGCCGGAGCTCCGCCCCCACTCCAGAGAGGACGCGGCGGACGCACACGCCGTCCTCCGAGCCGGCTCCGGCTCCGAAGGCCTCGTCGGCCCCTTCGGTGGCCGACGAGGTCATCGCCCTGGTCAACGCCGAGCGGGCGAAGGAGGGCTGCGCGTCGGTGAGCGGGAACAGCCTGCTGACGAAGGCCGCATCGGGTCATTCCGCCGACATGGCGGCGCGGGACTATTTCTCCCACACGTCGCCGGACGGCACGGACCCCGGCGCACGCATCACCGCCGCCGGGTACCGGTGGAGCACGTACGGCGAGAACATCGCGAAGGGCCAGCCGACCGCCGCGGCGGTGATGGACTCCTGGATGAACAGCGACGGCCACCGGGCGAACATACTCAACTGCGCCTTCAAGGAGATCGGGATCGGCAGGGAGGACTCGTCCGGCGGCCCCGTGTGGACCCAGAACTTCGGCGCCGCCCTCTGACACGTACGGTCCGCGACACCGTCATGCCGTGGAAACGGACAGGTAGCACGCTCTCCACGTAAGGGATCTACGCTGGGTACGAGCCCAGGCCGAAGGCGTCCGCCGGCGACAGTGTCCTCCCCGCGGACAGGAGCACGGTGCCCACGCTTTCCCTTCTTGCCACCCGGCTGCCCCCTTGGCTCGCGCATGCGCTGCGCGCTCAGCGCGGACCGGTCCCGTGGAACGCGGTGCTGCGCGGGACGCTGGCCGCCCTGCCCCTGCTCGTGTCGGTGGTCGCGGAGCGGCCGACCGCCGGGGTCCCCGCCGCACTCGGCGCGATGCTGGCCGGCATCAACGACCGTCCCGGAAGCCGCCGCGCCTCCGTGGCCCGGCTGGGCTTCCCCGCGCTGGCGGGCTCAGCCGGCCTGCTGCTCGGCACGGTGATCGCGGCGGCTGTGGGCAGTGGTCGGTCCGTCGTCGTCCTGCCGCTCGTGTTCGGGCTGCTGGGCCTGGTCGCGGGAGCGGTCAGTTCCACCGGGCCCGTCGCGTCCGCGTGCGGCACACAGGTGATGGTCGCGGCCGTGATCGGGGCCGGTATGCCGCTGCCCGAGCCCGGACCGGTGCGGGCGCTGCTGTTTCTGGCCGGTGCCGGATGGCTGCTGCTGCTCCGGCTGGTCCTTCCGTCGCCGGGGAAGCTGCGCGGCGGGCCGTACCGGCTCGACGGGGAGCGGGAGGCGGTCGCCGGGGTGTACGAGGCCGCGGCCGGGCTCCTGAGCGCCACAGGCGGCCCGCGGGCCCGCGCGGGGCGGGCGGCGCTGAGTGCCGCGCTGGACCGGGCGCAGGACGCACTGTCCGGCCCACGCCTGCGCCGGTACGCGAGCTCCGCGGCCGAGCGTCGGCTGCACGCCCGGTACACGGCGGCGTTTCCGCTGGCTGAGGCGGCGACCGCACTGGCATGGGCAGGGGCCCCGTTGCCCGCACGGATCGTGGAAGGCCCCCGGAGGCTGGCGGCCGCGGTCCGGATCGGCGGGCCGTGCGGACCGCTGGCGGCTCCGTCCAGGACCGATGCCGGGCTGCGGGCCCTGGACGATGCCCTGCTGCGAGCCGCGGCGGCCTTCGACCGCCCCGCCGACGCGCCGCCGGGCGGGCGCGAAGCGCGCTCGTACGCGTCCGTACTGTGCCGGGCGTGGAGTGCGGCGGGGCGCGAGTACGGCCTTCGGGTCGCGGTGTGCTGTGCGACGAGTACGGTCGTCGCGCAGTGGCTGCATCACGACCACTGGTACTGGCTGCCCGCCACCACCGTGTTCCTCGTCAAGCCCGATCTGGGGCCACTGGTCTCACGAGTGGTGTGCCGGGCCGTGGGTACGGTCGTGGGCGCCGTGGTCTTCGGTGGCCTGGCCCTGGCGTCAGGCCCCTTCCCGCTGGTCGCGACGGTGGCGCTCTGCGGTGCGCTTCTTCCTGTGGCCACCCGTCACTTCGCGGTGCAGACAGCGGTGGTCACCGTGCTCGTGCTGTCCCTCGTCGTGCTGGGGGGTGAGCCGCCGGCCTCCTGGGGGCGCGTGGTGGAATCCCTCCTCGCCTGCGCGACGGTGCTGCTCGTCGGGCACCTGCCGCTGCCGGGCCGGCGGGGCCAGGCCGTACGGGCCGCCCTCGACACGGCGGTGGCGGCGGCCCACCGCTATCTGGGGCACGTCCTGGATGCCCGGGAGGACCACACCGGAAGGGCGGCGCTGCGCCGGGACGCCTACCGCTCGCTGTCGGCGGCCCGTGCGGCGATCGACCTGTCGGCGGCCGAACTCCCTCCGGTGGCCAGGCACTCGGCTGGTTCCGAGGGGGTCGCGGGGGCGCTGGAACGACTCGTCGACACCACCACGGCCTGTGCGGTTCAGCTGGACCACCCCTCCGCCGAACTGCCCTCGCCGCACTCCGAACTGCTCGCCGCGCACCTCTCCGAGCTCGACAGGGCGTGGGCGGTCCCGGTCCGGTGAGCTGCTTCTAGGATGCTGCACATGATCGCTGAACTGCAGTGTGTGGTGCTGGACTGTCCTGACCCGGCGCGACTGGCCGGGTTCTACGCGGCCGTGCTCGGAGGGGAGGCCGGACGGCCCGACAAGCGGTGGGCTCTCGGTGACGACTGGGCGACGGTGCACACCCCGGCCGGACTCGTGTTCTGCTTCCAGCGGGTCGAGGATTATCTGCCTCCGAGGTGGCCGGACCCCGCCGGCCCGCAACAGTCCCACCTTGACTTCGGTGTCCCGGATCTGGACCGTGCCCAGGAGCAGGTGCTCGCGCTCGGGGCGACTCTGCTGGACCGAGGCGACGACACGCGCGGCTGGCGGGTGTTCGCGGATCCGGCCGGGCATCCGTTCTGTCTGCTGCTCCACTGACCCCGGGTGCCTGGACACAGGAACAGGCACCCGGGGCGGGGGTCAGCGGCTGATCGACGTCAGGGCGGCGCAGGTACCGCCCACCGTGCCGATGGCCAGGACGGACAAGGCCACGCAACGGGCCCTGAGCCGTTCGTAACGCGCCGTGTACTCGCCCCGGAGCTCCACGGCACGGCCGGCGATCCTTGTGAGCGTCTCCCGGCAGACCTCGATCCTGTCTGCCGTGAAGACGCGCTCGACGTCCTCACGCTGGGCGGTGGTGAGCCACGGCAGCGCGTCGGTGAAGGAGCGGGCCTGTCTGCGGGCCTCCTCGACCTCGGCGTTCCAGAGCAGGTAGCCCTCGACCTGAGCCAGGCCACGGGCGCTCTCCTTGTCCGGTTTCACGCGGTCCTCCTCTCCTCGGCCTGTCGCTCCGGGTTCCTATTCCTGCTTGTCCCCGGGAGCCACGGTGACGGAGGCGTGAGGCTGGTTCGCCACGTCCTCGAGGGCACGGATCGCGGGGTAGTGCAGGTCGAACGCCGGCGATTCGGAGCGGATCCGGGGAAGTGTCAGGAAGTTGTGCCGCGGGGGCGGGCAGGATGTCGCCCATTCGAGCGAACGGCCGTAGCCCCAGGGGTCGTCGACCTCGATCTTCCTGCCGTACTTGGCGGTCTTCCAGACGTTGTACATGAACGGAAGCATCGACAGCCCCAGCAGGAACGAGGAGATCGACGAGATCGTGTTCAGGGCGGTGAAGCCGTCGGCGGCGAGGTAGTCCGCGTAGCGTCGCGGCATGCCCTCGGCACCGAGCCAGTGCTGCACCAGGAAAGTGCCGTGGAAGCCGATGAACAGCGTCCAGAAGGTCATCTTCCCGAGCCGCTCGTCCAGCATCTTGCCGGTGAACTTCGGCCACCAGAAGTGGAACCCGGCGAACATCGCGAAGACCACGGTGCCGAAGACGACGTAGTGGAAGTGCGCCACGACGAAGTACGAGTCGGAGACGTGGAAGTCCAGCGGCGGTGAGGCCAGGATCACGCCGGTCAGACCACCGAAGAGGAAGGTGACCAGAAAGCCGACGGACCAGAGCATCGGTGTCTCGAAGGACAACGACCCCTTCCACATCGTGCCGATCCAGTTGAAGAACTTCACACCGGTCGGCACCGCGATGAGGAATGTCATGAACGAGAAGAACGGCAACAGCACACCGCCGGTGACGTACATGTGGTGCGCCCACACCGTCGCCGAGAGACCGGCGATGGCGATCGTCGCCGCGATCAGACCGACGTATCCGAAGATCGGCTTGCGGCTGAACACCGGAATGATCTCGGAGACGATTCCGAAGAACGGCAGCGCGATGATGTACACCTCCGGGTGGCCGAAGAACCAGAAGAGGTGCTGCCAGAGCAGTGCGCCACCGTTGGCCGCGTCGAAGACATGTGCGCCGAATTTCCGGTCGGCCTCCAGCGCGAGCAGCGCGGCGGCGAGGACCGGGAAGGCCAGCAGGACCAGGACGCCGGTCAGCAGGACGTTCCAGGTGAAGATCGGCATGCGGAACATCGTCATGCCGGGGGCGCGCATGCAGATGATCGTGGTGATGAAGTTGACCGTACCGAGGATCGTGCCGAAGCCGGAGAAGGCCAGGCCCATGATCCACATGTCTCCGCCGACCCCTGGCGAGCGGACCGCGTCGGTGAGCGGGGAGTAGGCGAACCAGCCGAAGTCGGCCGCGCCCTGCGGGGTGAGGAAGCCGGCCACGACGATCAGCGAGCCGAAGAGGTACAGCCAGTAGGCGAACATGTTCAGCCGTGGGAACGCCACATCGGGCGCGCCGATCTGCAGCGGCATGATCCAGTTCGCGAATCCGTTGAACAGCGGCGTCGCGAACATCAGCAGCATGATCGTGCCGTGAATCGTGAACGCCTGGTTGAACTGCTCGTTCGAGACGATCTGGTCACCCGGACGGGCCAGCTCGGCACGCATGACGAGCGCCAGGATGCCACCGACGATGAAGAAGGCGAACGACGTGATCAGATACATCGTGCCGATCGTCTTGTGGTCGGTGGTGGTCAGCCACCTGATGACCACGTTCCCCGGCTGCCGACGCCGTACAGGCAGTTCGTCCTGGTAGGCGGCATCGGCTTCCGCCGATGCTGAGGGAACCCTCGTCGTCACTGCGGCACTCCTTCGGTCGACGGCCGATTGCGGACTCGGCGACCAGAATGGACTCCCCGCGGCGCCGCCGCAGGTCATCTCCGTGCGCACTGCACCGGTGGCTGGCAAAGGGCACTCCACTGGCCGATGGTCATCAACTCGGTGTTGACGACCGCATCGCACCTCCGCGGTCCGGCCTCAGGCCGTGGCCCAGTCGCGCATCGCCTTCCGCGAGGGGAAGTCGGCCACGTTCTTGTCGAGCGGATCGTCGGTGTACTGGTGGATTCGCCAGTCCGCCTCGATCCGTGGTGCGGCCGCCTTGCCGTAGTCGGCGATCCAGAGTCCGTCACCGGCGTACGAGGTCGTGTCGTGGTTGATCCAGAAGGAGCGATTGCAGTAGAGCAGGACCCGGTGATGAGGCCTCAGCTTCTTCACCTCCCGGATGAAGCGGTCCTTGTCCGCATTGCTCGCACGCGTCCCCTCCCCGGTCTGTTCCCAGTCGACGGCGAGGAGGTCGCCCTCCTTCTCCGGCGTCTTGTCGAGGAAGTAGTCCGCCTGCTCCTTCGCGTTTCCGGGCCAGAGGAAATGGTAGAAGCCGACGACACAATCGGCGTCCCTCGCGCGCTTCACCTGGCTCTTCAGTCTCGGATTGACATAGGAGCGGCCTTCGGTCGACTTGACGAAGACGAAGTCCGATCCGTCAGTGTCGTAGTCCGTCTGAAAGGCGCTGACATCTACGCCGTGCAGCACGGGCACCACCTCCAAGTGGGGCGTTGCGGTTCCGTTTCTCTCTTCCATACGTGCCCACGCGGAGCCCTCTCATCCGCCGCCCGGGTGCTGAACCGATTCGGCACACCCGGAATAGTGTCCGCACCCCCGGGGTTGGTGATCCGTCGAGACCCTTTCACTCCAGGCACGCGGCATCGGAAGGTCGGATTTTCATGAAGATCGGCATCATCGGGGCAGGCAACATCGGCGGCAACCTCACCCGGCGTCTCACCGCGCTCGGACACGACGTGTCCGTCGCCAATTCCCGCGGGCCCGAGACGCTCAAGGACCTCGCCGAGGAAACGGGCGCCACGGCGGTCACGGCGGCGGAGGCGGCGCGGGGAGCACAGATCGTCGTGGTGACCGTTCCGCTCAAGTCGGTCCCGGACCTGCCCTCGGGCATCCTCGACGGAGCGACCGACGATGTCGCCGTCATCGACACGGGTAACTACTACCCGCAGCAGCGTGATGGACGTATCGCGGCCATCGAGGACGGGCTGACGGAGAGCCGGTGGACCGAGAAGCAGATCGGCCACCCGGTGATCAAGGCGTTCAACGGCACATACGCCCAGGACATCCTCGACAAGGGGCGCCCCCAGGGCACACCTGGCCGCCAGGCTCTCCCCGTGTCCGGCGACAACACTGCGGCCAAGCAGGCGGTCCGGATCCTGATCGACCAGCTGGGCTTCGACACCGTCGACACGGGCGGCCTCGACGAGTCCTGGCGCCAGCAGCCAGGAACGCCCGTGTACGGGAACCGGGGCGACGCCGACGCCATCGCGAAGGCATTGGCCGACGCCTCCCCGGAACGCACCGCGGAGTGGCGCGCCTGACCGGCGGCAAGCCCGTCACCGCGCCGGACCGCACCTCGGCCGCTGTGGCCGGGGCGTGGTCATCGGTCAGCCTGACGCGGCTCACTCCTGGGCAGGGAGACTCTCCATGAACGAACTGACCGAGAACACGGCCCGGCCGGGGCCCGCGGGGCCGTAGCCGGGCGGTGAGGACAGCCCGCACTCCTCCATGGCCGAGCGATAGGCGGCGAGCAGCCTGATGTGGTATTCGAGGGGCGCGCCGTCGGGGTTGGTCTTGCCCGGGGGCGTCGTGGGCTCGGGGCACCAGGTCGTGAAGCACGGGGTGATGCCGTGCGACATGAAGAAGCGAAGGCCTTCGGTGGTCGAGGCGATGGCCTCGTCGACGGTCGTGAAGCCGAAGGGCTCCGCCATCTCGACACCGGCGACGAAGTTGGGAATCACGTTGCGCGCGCCGAAGACGTCGGCGGAGTCGAGGATGCGGCGGTGCCACTCGTCGCGTCCCACATAGCGTTCCTTGCCCGGGCACGATGCCGGTGGGGCCGGGTCGGCTGGTGCCCGGCATGTGCGGGCTCCTCGGGTCCGGTGTGCTGGACGCTGTTGCGTGTACGCCACACTGTCCAACGAACCAGAACCGCCCAGCGTTCGCAGATGATCCCTCCGGCTTACGCGAGATGCCCCGGCCGGCCGAGGACGAGGAGTACCTCTCATGCCCCGCACCATGTCCGTATCGGACAGCATCCTGATCCGGGCGGCGCCGTCAGCCGTGTACGCACAGGTGAGCGACCCCACGGCGATGGGCCGGTGGAGTCCGGAGAACCAGGGCGCGCGGATACTGGGGGACCGCCAGGGAGCTCATGTCGGCATGGTCTTCGAGGGCCGCAACAAACGCGGCTCCTTCCGCTGGACGACCCGGTGCACGGTGACGGCCGCCGACCCGGGCGAGCGGTTCGCCTTCCGCGTGCACGCGATCGGGGCGCGGCGTCCGCGGCTGCCGGGTGCCATCGCTCTGTGGGAGTACCGCTTCGAGGCGGTCGAAGGCTCCACCCGGGTCACGGAGACCTGGACCGACAACCGTCGGGCGTGGCCCGACTTCCTCGCCAACGCCTTCGACCGGGTCGCGACGCGTGGGCATACGTTCGCGGAGTTCCAGCGCGGAAACATCCGTACGACCTTGGAGCGCCTCAAGACCGCGCTGGAGCACGACGGCCCGGAAGAGGCCGGTCTGGTGCAGAACGGCCCGCACCAGGGGTGAGACGTCCGGCGCGGTCCGGTGAAAGCCGCACACCGGCTGCCGGCGGCCGGATCGTGTTCGCGGAGCCCGGCGGCAGCCCTCAGAGGGCTTCGCCGGGCATCACGACGCGGGTCAGGGCCTCGGCCGTGGTGAGGACCGTGGGTATGAGGACAGCGACGCCCGTGATGTCCAGCAGTCTCGCGAGGTGTGACGGCGCGGCGGCCAGGCACAGGGACCCGTGCCGGTCCTTCGCGTACCGCAGGATGCCGATCATCGTGTTGAGACCGGAGGAGTCGCAGAACTCCACGGATGCCAGATCGAGAACCACGTGAGGTCTGCCCTGTCTGATCAGTTCCAGGGCTCTGGTCCGCAGCACCGGAGCGCTGTCCGCATCGATCTCTCCGGCGACGGTGAGGACTGCCACGGCCTCCGCCGGGTACCGGACGGTGAGCTCGAGGGTCTGGCTGTGCGTCATGGGTGTCAGTACTCCAAGCCGGGAGCGGGTTCCCATCGCGGCGGAGGCGACGGCCCGCTGGAAGATCACAGATTCAGATGTCAACCACAGAAACATACCCCACGACAACTATTGTCATGGGGAAACATACTGGAGTGCCGGCCGTAATTTCGGAAGCCTGCTGCAGAGGGGGGTACGATATTCAGGGCCACGCGCGCGCCCCTGAACCTTTTGCCCTGGCTTTCCATACGAGCGCGACGAATGCCCGGCTCGTTTTTTGCTCAGTCCGGTGGCCAGACGGACGAGTGAGGCGATGCCGGATCGGAGTGTCATCAATATGGGCCTGAGCCCCGAACCCGACCGCCGGTCCCGGGACGCGGCCCGCGAGGGTTCCGAGTTCGTCGAGCTCCTCGAAGTCCTCTGGGAGCACGGACGCGAGGCCCCGCCGACGGGCCCGGTCTCCCCTTCCCAGCTTCGCGTGCTGTACACGCTGGACCGCGAGGAGGGCATCAATCTGCGAATGCTCGCCGAATCCCTCGGATCAGCCTCCCCCTCGGTCAGCAGGCTGTGCGACCGCCTCCAGGCCACGGGGTTCGTGGAACGCGCCCCCAGCCCTGTGAGCCGCCGGGAGCTGGAGCTCCGGCTGACCAGCCACGGCAAGGCCTACCTCGTCGACCTGCGTACGCGCAGGGAGGAGGTGTTGATGTCCACGATCGACGCCATGCCGGCCAAGGCGCGGCGTTCCTTCCTCGAAGGACTCAGGGCCTTCCGCGAAGCCGCCTCGGGGCAGGACGGCAGCGGCGCGAGACCCCTGCGGTCGACCGGATAGAGGCCGGTCGACCGCCCTTCCCCCCGCCGACGGTCACTCGAGCGCCTCACCGGCGGCGGCCCGTCGGCCGAACCAGTCGAGGCAGACCACCAGGGCATCGTCGTCCAGCGGCGCCGCACCTTGGTATTCCCGCAGATCGCGGAGGATCGCCATCGGCACCTGCTCGGACGGCAGCAAGCGGTGCGCGGACAACGACCGCGCCAGAGCGCGCTGCCCATAGCGCTCGCCCGCCGCCGAAGCGCTGTCGTAGACACCGTCACTGCCGATCAGCAGCCGGTCGCCCGGCTCCACCCGCAGGCGCTCCGCGACGTACTCCGTCTCTTCGAACATGCCCAGCGGAAGCTGCGCGTCGAAGTCGAGGGTCTCGACGGCACGCCCCCTGAGCCGCCACACGCGGGGGGATCCCGCGTCCACGGCCTCCATCTCCCCCGATGCCAGATCGATGCGCAGCAGCAGGACCGACGCGTGCAGCGCGCCGCGGTGCTGGGCGTAGACGGCCTGATCGGCGAGGCTGGCCTGGCCGGCGAGGTCGAGGCCGGCGCGCCGGGCGTTGCGCAGCGCGTTGACGACGAGGTTGGTCAGCAGGGCCGCCTCCATCCCCTTGCCCATTCCGTTGGTGACGGTGAGCGTGAGGTGATGGGCCGACACAGACCAGTCGAAGTTGTCGCCGAAAATCGCGTACGCGGGCTCCAGATGGGCGCCCAGTGAGAACTCGGGGCGGGACACGGAGCGGCCGGGCAGCAGCTCCCACTGCATCTCCGCGGCCAGGGTCAGCCGCGTGGCGCGGCGGGCCAGGAGGTAGAGGTCGGTGTCCCGTTCGGCGACCAGGATCTCGTGACCGAGCGCTTCGCAGATGTACTGCATCCCCGCGAGGCCCGCCGGGGTGCAACTGCTCTCCGGTGCCGTGACGCTGAGGACGCCGAGCCGGTCACCCCGAACAGTGACGGGCAGGTGCGCGGTGGCCGGCCCCGGCGCGGTCACAGGCTCCACGAACGGCTCCTGGGCTCCGAAGGCCCGCCCCTGCGGGCTGTCATGGACGGGCACCGGTTCGGCGAGCGGCGCCTCGGACACCACCTGTAGCGTGGTCATGCCGTAGTCGGCGAGCCGCAATTCCACACTCTGTACGTCGCACTGCTCCCGCAGAGCCGCCCTGACGACATCGAGGAGCAGATGGGGTGCGGCCTTGCGCAGCTCCCGCTCGACGGCAGCGAATCTGTCCACGTGATCCTGTTTCTCATCGTGTTGCGCCGAACCCCGGACCGCCCCGGCCACCGGCCTCCAGCGTACGGGTCCTGTACCCGATCCAGCGCGGCGCGCCCGAGAGGTCGCACCAGCGGCCGGTGAACTCATCTTACGATGCCCAGGAGCAACTGTTTCCACGCAGCAAGAAAATTCGCCTCAGCGCACATAGGCCCACCAGTGCGGGGCAGGGGCTGGAGACGAAGCGCGCTCAGCACAAGGGAGGGTGGGAACCCAGTGATTCCTGAACAGACTGCCGGAACCGTGTCGGCTGACGAGGGGTCGGCTACGGAGGCCTCGCCGGGGCACGTCGGTGAGCTGCCCTGGATCGAGGATGCGGGCAAGGTGGCCCCGAAGGACGCTCGCGCTCTGTCGATGCTGTTCTTCGAGCAGTTGCAGGTCCTGGAGGAGGGCACGCACGAGTACCAGTACGCGCGCAACACCCTCATCGAGATGAACATCTCCCTGGTCCGGTTCGCCGCGCGCCGCTTCCGCAACCGTGGCAGTGGCGACATGGAGGACATCACCCAGGTCGGAACGATCGGTCTCATCAAGGCCATCGACCGCTTCGAGCTCTCTCGGGAGGTGGAGTTCGCCACCTTCGCCGTCCCCTACATCGTCGGCGAGATCAAGCGCTTCTTCCGGGACACCACGTGGGCCGTCCATGTCCCCCGGCGGCTGCAGGAACTCCGGGTCGATCTGGCGAAGGCGAAGGACGAACTCTCCACTCGCATGGACCGCGACCCGACGGCGAAGGAACTGGCCGACTTCCTGGACCTCACGGAGGACGAGGTCATCGAGGGCGTCATCGCCTCGAACGGTTACACCGCGGGATCCCTCGACCTGCCGACCGACGGCAGCGAGAGCACGGGCAAGGCGTCGCGCACCTTCGCCGACATCCTGGGCGAGCCGGACTCCGCCATGGAGACGGTGGAGAATCTTCACGCCCTGGCCCCGCTCCTCGGGGAACTCGACGAGCGCGAGCGCCGCATCATCGAGATGCGCTTCGGGCAGGAGATGACGCAGTCACAGATAGGCGCCGAACTGGACGTCTCCCAGATGCACGTCTCCCGCCTCCTCACACGCACGCTGGGCAAGCTCCGCGACGGCATGCTCGCCTGATCGCCTGATCCGTCCACGCCCCGCACCGCTCAGCCGTCCCGCCCCCGCGGAATGCCACCGGGCCGGCCGGGTCGCGCTGCCGCAGGCCATCTCTCGACTCGACGCGTGCGCGGCACCCTCGTCGCCGAGGCCACCCGACGCGGCAGTTCGGCTCAAGCTCCACCGGGATTTCGCGCCCAGCCCCCGGCCGCGCCGGTGGTCCCGTGAACGGTCCACCGGCGCGGCCGGGCAGGCCGCCTGCCTCACTCCCCGGCCGTCGGGGACGCCGCCGCGGAGGCCGCCCTCCTCGCCCCGGGGCCGTACCAGAACACCAGGGCCGTCAGGATGGCGAGCATGCCGGCGTGCTCGGGCGAGGCGTTGGTGAGGATGACCATATCGAAGCCGATCGCCCGGAGTTCGAGGTCGACGGTGGTGATGAACTTCGTCAGCACCCACCTGGGTGGTCAACAGCAGGGCCGCGCCGAACGGCAGGATCGCGAGCCCGCCCTCCAGGGCGTTGAAGCCGACGACGTTCCGGAGGTACCGCACCAGGTAGATCAGGAAGCCGGTGAGAACCGCCGCGAGGAGCAGGAGGTCCACGAAGGCTCCGGCCCGCGTGCGGTCGGCGAAGATCTTTCCGGGCAGCAGGGGTTCGACGGTGCGCCGGTCCACCACGAGTTTCACACCTGTGACATGCCTCCGCGGCACGCACCGGGTGTTCAGGCGGTCTCGGTGCCGCTCGCCGTCCAGTGCGAAGGACGGGCCAGGGAGTCAGGCAGCTTCGTGGCGGCGTTGCCCCTCGCCGCGTTCAGCTGCGCCTGGGTGAGGAAGAGGGCACCGGTGAGGTCGGCGTCGGACAGATCGGCGTCACGGAAGTCGGCGCCGATGAGCTCCGCCCGGCGCAGGTCGGCTCCGCGCAGGTCAGCCGCGATGAGGTACGCCCCTCGGAGTTCGGCCCCGCGCAGGTCGGCACCTCTGAGCCGGGCTCCGATGAGGTCAGCACCTCGTCGGCTCCGTGTGCCACGCCGGGGAACGGTGGCGCGTTCGAGTTCTCCGGCGCGCAGGAGCAGGGCCGCTGTCGTGTCCCGGTGTGCGGACACATCCAGCTCCGTGAGCTCCTCGGCGGGCAGATGAGTGAGGCGTTCCGTCACTTCGAGGGCTTCGCGGAGATCGGCGTGCAGGTCCGTGGCCGCCGGCAGGGTGAGGGCTTCGGTCAGATACCAGAGCAGTTCATGAAGCTGCCTCATCACCGGGAAGACCTGGAACATCTGCTGGGCGGTATCGGCGGCCGTCCGCCAGTCCCGGCCGGCATAGGTCTCCTGGGAGACCTTCTGGCCCGCACCGAAGCAGTCGTACACGGTGCAGCCGGAGAAGCCTTCGGGCCGAAGCCGGGTGTGGATGCCGCATCGGAAGTCGTCCGCCAGATTGGGGCAGGGGGTCCCCGCCGCCTTGTCGATCGCGAAGTCCGCCGACGCGGTCAGCGTCAGTGCGACGCAGCAGAGCCCGAAACAGTTCGCGCAGTCGGCGCGCAGGGCGGCTCGTTCCGTGAAGGGTTCGGCCGTGGGGTCGTCGTCGGGCACGTAGGTGGTTCCTCCGAGATGCGGTTTCCGTCAAGCTTACGGGCATCAGAAAATCCGGCGGCGAGGCCTCTGTCAGTGCACGGAGGCACACTTGGCAAGAGGGCTCGGCACCGGCGAGGGGACAGGACGTGAGCACGTCGCAGGAGCAGGAGAGAGGCTTCGAGCCCGCCACCGGCGACGGTCGCGAGATCCTCGGCCCCCCGGGCGGACGCGCCGGGGAGGTGCGGGCCGGGGAGGTGCGGGCCGCCTTCGAAGGCATGCTTCAGATCAGGCGGCTGACCGGTGAGGGGCGTTCGGATCCTGAGAGTGCGCCCGCCCCCTGGGAGCTGCACCGTCCGCTGCGGGCGGTGGCGTTGGCCCTGGAGGCCGCAGGGATACCCGCGTCGGCCGTCGGCCCGTCCGGGGAGCGGTCCGCCACGGGCTATCGCGTGTGCGAGGGCGAGATGACCGGCTCGGTGCGCGTCGAGTGGGCAGGCCCGCCGGGCAGTGGGGCGGCTCACGACGAGGAGGAGGCGCTGGCCCGGTGTGCCACGGTGCTGCGGCGCCTGGGGTGGACGGCCTTGCTGTACCGCGGGCCGCGCCGGCGGCGATTCCTCGAGGTCGAACCACCGCCTGCGGCCCGGCCCTGAAGCACCTTCAGCATGGGCGCGGGGGGCGTTGTCAGAGCCGTTGTCAGACCCATGAGGAATGCTTGACGGTCCGACACCTCTGACCGGGAGATGCTGAGATGCACGAAGCCGAAATCGCCGCGGCCCAGGCGTACGTCCGTCTACTGGCTGCCACGCGCGCCGCGCTCGCCGACCCGGCCGAAGCCCCGCTGTACATGCCGTTGCTCGCCGCCCCGATCGAGGAGGCGGACGAGGCCCTGCGGAGCGCGGGCCTCACGGGGAACGAGGACCGGCTCTTCGCTCTCGTACGGAAGCTCCAGCCGAGTCTGACCGGTTCCGGTCGCTGACCGTGCCCCGGCCGGCCACCCTCGTGTCCCGTCCCGAGAGGCGGGCGCTCGCGCGGTGGCCGGTTAGCGCTCGCCGTACAGGAGCGAGCCGGGGGTGGTGAGGAGCTTCCCCGTCTCCAGCCAGGTCTTCAGGCCGGAGAGGATCATCGGCCAACCGCCGTACAGCTCCTCGCTGGCGCCCTCGCGCAGCTCGTCGTGGGTTACGGTCAGCCGGCAGGAGTCGCCGACGGGCTCGATCTCCCAGGTGACGCGGGTCGGGCCCTCGCTCCGCGCCTCGTCGCTCCAGAGCGCCACCATGCTCTGGACGAGCTTGCGCGGCGGGTCGACCTCGAGGTTCCGCCCCTCTCCGAGCGAGCCCGGAGCGCCGGGGGCACCCATCTCGAGGCGTGAGCCCTCGGTCCAGTCCGAGGTGATCCGGGCGCCGAAGTTGTATCTGCTTCTGATCTCGGGAGCGGTGATCGCCTCCCAGAGGCGTTCAGGAGTGGTACGGATGTAGATCTCGAAGACCCTCTCCGTGGGACTCTCCAGTCGGCTCTTGAGAGCGCCGAGCCCGGCTGCCCAGGGCTCCGCGTACTTGCTCACCCACCGGTCGTGGACGAGCCGGATGGGCACCGGGTTCAGGAAGTGCAGTTTCTCCCGTCCGCGTCGTCGCGTGACGACCATGCCCGCCGCCTCCAGCAGCTTGAGGTGCTTCATCACCGCGAACCGCGTGATCTCGAAGCGGGCCTCCAGCGCACTCAGTGTCTGCCCGTCCTGACGGAACAGCTCGTCGAGCAGGCTGCGCCTCGTCGGGTCGGCCAGAGCTTTGAACACCGCGTCCATACGGCAAACATACGTGACCATTTGGTCACCTGCCACGCAAGCCGTCGATGAATTGATTCAAACCCCGAAGAAACTTGACTGGCCGCTTGACTAGTGACAGTGCCAAAACCTAGCGTACGTTCCGGATGAAACGATTCACATCCCCGATCCTGACAGGTCGCCGGATGACTCTGCTTACGAGGTGTTCATGTCTGATGTGTCGGCCGTCAAGGCAGCTCTGAAGTCTCAGGTCATCGAGACGCCCTCCTGGGGTTACGGCAACTCCGGGACCCGATTCAAGGTCTTCGCCCAGCCCGGCGTGCCGCGCGATCCTTTCGAGAAGCTGGCGGACGCGGCTCAGGTGCACGCCCATACCGGGGTAGCCCCGAAGGTGTCGCTGCACATTCCGTGGGACAGGGTCGACGATTACCCGGCGCTGACCCGCTACGCCGAGGGGCTCGGGCTGCGGATCGGTGCGATCAACTCCAATGTCTTCCAGGACGACGACTTCAAGCTCGGCTCGGTCACCCACCCGGACCCGAAGGTCCGCCGCAAGGCCACCGACCACCTGCTCGAATGCGTCGACATCATGGACGCCACCGGCTCCCCCGACCTCAAGCTGTGGTTCTCGGACGGCACCAACTACCCGGGCCAGGACGACATCACGGGCCGCCAGGACCGCCTGGCCGAGGCGCTTGCCGAGGTCTACGAGCGGCTCGGCGACGACCAGCGGATGCTGCTGGAGTACAAGCTCTTCGAGCCCGCCTTCTACACCACGGACGTCCCGGACTGGGGCACCTCCTACGCCCACTGCCTCAAGCTCGGGCCGAAGGCCCAGGTCGTCGTCGACACCGGCCATCACGCGCCGGGCACCAATATCGAGTTCATCGTGGCGTTCCTGCTGCGCGAGGGGAAGCTCGGCGCGTTCGACTTCAACTCCCGTTTCTACGCCGACGACGACCTGATGGCAGGTGCCGCCGACCCGTTCCAGCTGTTCAGGATCATGCACGAGGTGGTCAAGAACAGCGGCCTCGAAGCCGCGACCAACGTCAACTTCATGCTCGACCAGTGCCACAACATCGAGGCCAAGATCCCGGCCGTCATCCGCTCGGTGACCAATGTCCAGGAAGCGACCGCGAAGGCCCTGCTGATCGATGCCGAGGCGCTGGCCGACGCGCAGCGCTCCGGCGATGTCCTCGCCTCCAACGGGGTACTGATGGACGCGTTCAACACGGACGTACGGCCGCTTCTCGCCGAGGTACGGGAAGAGCTCGGTCTGGCTCGCGACCCGTTCGCGGCCTACCTCGCCTCCGGCAACCAGGAGCGCATCGCCGCCGACCGCGTCGGCGGCGAGCAGGCGGGCTGGGGCGCCTGAGCCCCGCTCCCCCGCCGCACGTCCAGCCGCACCCGCCAGACCCTCTTCCCGAAGGAACCCTCATGACGTCCGCGACGCACGCCGAAGTCGCCGCGCTCCTGGAGCGCGCCCACCGGATCGGATCCGATCCCCGTAACACCAACTACGCCGGTGGCAACGCCTCGGCCAAGGCGACGGAGACCGACCCGGTCACCGGCGGCGAGGCCGAACTCCTCTGGGTCAAGGGCTCGGGCGGTGACCTCGGCACGCTGACCGAGGCGGGTCTCGCCGTGCTCCGGCTGGACCGGGTGCGAGCGCTCAAGGACGTGTATCCGGGGGTGGAGCGCGAGGACGAGATGGTCCCGGCGTTCGACTACTGCCTGCACGGCAAGGGAGGCGCCGCCCCCTCGATCGACACCGCGATGCACGCACTGGTCGAGGCCGCACACGTGGATCATCTGCACCCGGACTCCGGGATCGCACTGGCCTGCGCGGCCGACGGCGAGAAGCTGACGGCCGAGTGCTTCGGTGACAAGGTCGCGTGGGTGGGCTGGCGCCGGCCCGGCTTCCAGCTGGGTCTGGACATCGCGGCGGTCAAGGAGGCCAATCCGCAGGCGGTCGGTGTCGTCCTCGGCGGTCACGGCATCACGGCGTGGGGCGACACCTCCGCGGAGTGTGAGCGCAACGCCCTCTGGATGATCCGGACCGCCGAGACCTTCCTCGAGGACAACGGCAGGGCCGAGCCGTTCGGTCCGGTGCTCCCCGGCCGGGAGGCACTGGACGAGGCAGCGCGCCGGGAACGCGCCGCGGCGCTGGCCCCGGTGATCCGCGGGCTCGCGTCCACCGACCGGCCCCAGGTGGGGCACTTCACCGACACGGCACCGGTGCTGGACTTCCTCTCGCGCGCCGAGCACCCCCGCCTCGCCTCTCTCGGCACGTCCTGCCCGGACCACTTCCTCCGTACGAAGGTCAGCCCGCTGGTCCTCGACCTGCCCGCCGACGCGCCGCTGGAGGAGGCTGTCGCCCGGCTCGAGGTGCTCCACGGGGAGTACCGGGAGGCGTACCGCGCGTACTACGAACGCCATGCCGCGTCCGACTCCCCCGCGATGCGTGGAGCCGACCCGGCGATCGTGCTGGTGCCCGGCGTCGGCATGTTCTCGTTCGGCAAGGACAAGCAGACCGCCCGGGTCGCCGGGGAGTTCTACCTCAACGCCATCAATGTGATGCGGGGTGCCGAGGCCGTCTCCACGTACGCGCCGATCGAGGAGTCCGAGAAGTTCCGGATCGAGTACTGGGAGCTGGAGGAGGCCAAGCTCCGCCGGATGCCGAAGCCGAAGGCGCTCGCCACCCGGGTCGCGGTCGTCACCGGGGCGGGATCGGGCATCGGCAAGGCCATCGCGCACCGGCTCGTCGCGGAGGGGGCCTGTGTCGTCGTCGCGGACCTGAACGCCGTGAACGCGGCGGCTGTCGCCGAGGAGCTGGGCGGTCCGGACAAGGCCGTCGCGGTGACCGTGGACGTCACGTCCGAGGAGCAGATCACCGATGCGTTCAAGGCCGCCGCACTCGCCTTCGGCGGTGTGGACCTGGTCGTGAACAACGCGGGGATCTCCATCTCCAAGCCGCTGCTGGAGACCACGGCCCGGGACTGGGACCTGCAGCACGACATCATGGCGCGCGGTTCGTTCCTGGTGTCCCGCGAGGCTGCGCGGGTGATGCGGGCCCAGAATCTCGGTGGCGACATCATCTACATCGCGTCCAAGAACGCCGTGTTCGCGGGCCCGAACAACATCGCGTACTCGGCCACCAAGGCCGACCAGGCGCACCAGGTGCGCCTGTTGGCGGCCGAGCTGGGTGAGCACGGCATCCGCGTCAACGGGGTCAACCCGGACGGGGTGGTACGTGGCTCCGGAATCTTCGCGGCGGGCTGGGGCGCCCAGCGTGCGGCGACCTACGGCATCGAGGAGGAGAAGCTCGGCGAGTTCTACGCCCAGCGCACGATCCTCAAGCGCGAGGTTCTCCCCGAGCATGTCGCCAACGCCGTCTTCGCGCTGACGGGCGGCGACCTCACCCACACCACCGGCCTCCACATTCCCGTCGACGCCGGTGTGGCGGCGGCGTTCCTGCGCTGACCATGTGCAACCCTGCCGTTCCCCGGGTGCTGTTCGTGCGCGACCCGGGGCGCGGCTCCGCCCTGATCGGATGAGATGTTCCATGTCTGCGACTTCACGGCACGACCCGGTGTTCGCCGCGGTGGACCTGGGTGCCACCAGCGGCCGGGTCATCACCGGCCGGGTCGGCCCCGACGAGCTGGAGCTCACCGAGGCTCACCGCTTCGCCAATACGCCGGTCCAGCTCCCCGACGGGCTCCACTGGGACGTGCTCGCCCTGTACCAGGGAGTGCTGGACGGACTGCGCGCGGCGGCGCGCGGGGGTCCCGTGGCCTCGGTGGGCATCGACACCTGGGCCGTGGACTACGGGCTCCTGGACTCCGACGGATCGCTCCTCGGCCTCCCTTTCCACTACCGCGACGGGCGTAACACCGCAGCCGCCGAGGAGGTCCTGGCCCGTTTCGGCGCGCAGGAGCTGTACGGCGTCGGCGGACTGCAGCACCTGCCGTTCAACACGGTCTTCCAGCTGGCCGCCCACCGTGCGACGGCTCAGTGGCCGGCGGCCCGGACGATGCTGCTGATGCCCGACCTCCTGGTGTACTGGCTGACGGGGTCGGTGGGTGCGGAAGTGACCAACGCGTCGACGACGGCTCTGTTCGACGCGCGGACCGGCGACTGGTCCGATGCGCTGATCGGGCAGCTGGGGCTGGAACGTTCGCTGTTCCCCGCCCTGCGGCAGCCGGGCGAGCGTGCGGGCACGCTGTTGCCGCATGTGGCCGGGTACACCGGTCTGTCCACGGACACACCGGTGACGACCGTCGCCTCGCACGACACGGCGTCAGCTGTGGCCGCTGTTCCCGCCACGGAACCGGGATTCGCCTATGTGTCGTGCGGCACCTGGTCGTTGGCGGGGCTCGAGCTGGACGCTCCGGTGCTGACCGAGGAGTCGAGGGCGGCGAATTTCACCAACGAACGCGGTGTGGACGGCACGGTGCGCTATCTCCGCAACATCATGGGGATGTGGCTGCTGGAGGAATGCCGTCGTACGTGGGAGCGCGACGGCACACCGACGGACCTCACTGCCCTTCTCGCGGACGCGGCGCGTGCCCGGCCGTTCGCCTCTGTGATCGACCCGGATGATCCGGTCTTCCTGACGCCCGGTGACATGCCGTCGCGGATCGACGCCGCTCTCGCCCGGACCGGACAGCCCACGCCGGACGGCCCGGGCGGCTATGTGCGGTGCGTGCTGGAGAGCCTGGCACTGGCCCACCGCAGGACTCTGCGCGAGGCCGCCCGACTCGCCGGCCGCGAGCTGACACGGATCCATCTGGTGGGCGGCGGTTCGCGCAACGAGCTGCTGTGCCAGTGGACCGCCGACGCGACGGGGCTGCCGGTCACCGCGGGGCCCGCCGAGGCCACCGCGCTCGGCAACGTGCTGCTCCAGGCAAGGGCGTACGGGCTGGTGGGCGGGCTTGCGGACATGCGGAGGCTGGTCGCGCGCACGCAGGAACTGCGCCACTACACCCCGCGGGGTGACCCGGGGGCCTGGGACCCGGCAGCCGACCGGCTGACGGCACGCGTGTGAGCGGTCCCCTGCCCTCTCCTGCCCCTCTGCCTGCTCGGGAGGCGGGCGGATCGGCCATGCACGGACGGTGGGCGGGGCATCCATGCACGGGCGGCGGGCGGCGCGTCAGACCGAGGACAGGCCCAGTTCCTGGTCCCCGAGCGGCTCGAAGTGGCGGGCGACCTCGGCGGAGGTGACATCGCGGGCCTCGGCGGGGCTCCATCGCGGGGCGCGGTCCTTGTCGATGATCCGGGCGCGTACGCCCTCCACCAGGTCATGTCCGGTGAAGGCCCGGCAGGAGACCCGGAACTCCTGGTCGAGAGCGGCTTCGAGACTGCCGAGCCGTCCGGTCCTGCGTACGGCGGCAAGAGTGACCTTGAGCGAGGTCGGTGATGCGGCGAGAAGCGCGTCAGCGGTCTCCTTGGCGTCGGGCAGTCCGCTGTCGACCAGCCGGTCGATGATCTCCTCGACGGTGTCCGCGGCGTAGCAGTCGTCGATCCACTCCCGGTGAGCGGCCAGTTCCCCTTCCGGCGCCTCGGCCGCGTACCGCCGCACGGTTTCCGTCACCTCGGCGGGTGTCGCGCTCCGGGCGAGCGCCGTGGTGAGGTCGTCGAGATGATGCGACGGGACGAAGTGATCCGCCAGACCGCACAGGATGGCGTCGGCCGCGCCGACGGCGCGGCCGGTGAGCGCGAGGTGGGTACCGAGCTCGCCCGGCGCGGCGGCCAGCAGATAGGTGCCCCCGACGTCGGGAACGAAGCCGATCCCGGTCTCGGGCATCGCGACGCGTGAACGCTCGGTGACGACGCGCACGTCCCCGTGTGCCGATACGCCCACCCCTCCGCCCATGACGATGCCGTCCATGAGCGCCACGTACGGTTTGGGGAACCTGGCGATCCGGGCGTTCAGGCGGTACTCGTCACGCCAGAAGTCCACGGACGCGCGTCGGCCCGCACGGGCGTCCTCGTAGATCGACCGGATGTCGCCGCCGGCGCAGAGGCCCCGCCCGCCGGCCCCACGGATCACGACGCCGGTCACCGCGTCGTCCTGCGCGGCCAGAGTGAGCGCTTCGCTGATTCCACGCACCATGGTGTGGGTGAGCGCGTTCAGGGCCCGGGGCCGGTTGAGGGTGATGTGCAGGATGTGACCCTCGGTGTGCAGCAGGACGGGCTCGTCGTCGTTCATGTGTGCGCTCCGGTCAGCCGTGGACGATCTCCGGGTGCCATTCTGCGACGGCCGTCGCAGCGGTCCGTCGCCGGGTCTCCCACGATGGCGCTGTGGCACTCCCGCATCGCGGGCTCGACAATTGAGACCGACGGGCCGCGACGTCCAGCAGCCCCGCCGGACGATCTCCGGAGCAGGCATGACCGACTCTTCACGGCGAGCAGATGACGAAGCAGCTTCACGGTTCCGGCTCGAACGGCGCCACGCCGGTGAGACAGGGATCGCGGAGCGGCTCGCCCTGAACCGGACCGGCAGCTTCGAATGGGATCTGGACGCCCGTACCGTGGACGTGGACGAAGCCGGACTGATGGTCTTCGGCCTCGATTCCGCGACGTTCGAGGCGTCGCCGGCGGCCGTGATCGACCGCCTTGACGCAGCGGACCGCGCCCGCCTGGAAGCCACCGTCGACGAGGCGATATCCGGCGGGAGCAGTTCCTACAGCGTCCACTTCCAGGTGCCCCTGGAGGACGGGACCCGGCAGTGGACGCACGTCCAGGCGCGGATCCTGCGGTCCGAGGACGGCCGGGCACACCGTGTCATCGGTGTGGTGCGGGACGCGACGGCCGAGGTCACCCATTCGGCCTTCGTACTGGATCTGGAAAAGCGCCGCCGCCGCCAGACGGCCATCGTCGAACGCACCACCACCGCGATGTCACGTGCGGTGACCGTGGACGACGTCACCGCCGCGCTCACCGGCCCGGGTGGCCTGGTCGGGATCGGTACGGACGGGCTGGCGCTCGGGCTCGTGGAGAACACCGCACTCAAGATCATCGCGCTGAGCGGTGACTCGGTGGAGGTCCTCGAAGGCCTGGGTTCCGGGCAGCTCGACGCGACGCTTCCCCTCGGAGACACCGTCCTCAGTGGGCGGCCCCGGTTCATCACCTCACTCGGTTCGCTGATCCGGCGCTATCCGGCGCTCGAACCGCACATGGGCGAGCTCAACTTCCAGGCCGTCGCCTACCTGCCGCTGGTAGCCCAGGCCCGCTCGCTGGGCGGACTGGCTCTCTTCTACCGTGAACGCACGGCCTTCAGCGCCGACGAGAGGATCCTGTGTCTGGGGCTGGCCGCCATCGTGGCCCAGTCGCTGCAGCGCGCGATCCTCTTCGACGAGGAGCGCGAATTCGCCACCGGGCTCCAGTCGGCCATGCTTCCGCGCCGGATCCAGGAGATCGCGGGCGGCGAGATCGCGGTGCGCTACCACGCGGCGTGGAGCGGGCGCGAGGTCGGCGGCGACTGGTACGACGTGATCACCCTCCCGAGAGGCCGTATCGGTGTCGTGGTGGGCGATGTCCAGGGACACGACACACACGCCGCAGCGATCATGGGCCAGCTGCGTATCGCCCTGCGCGCGTACGCCGCCGAGGGCCACCCCCCGGCGACCGTACTGGCGCGGGCCTCCCGCTTCCTCGCCGAGCTGGACACCGACCGGTTCGCCACATCGACGTACGCCCAGGTGGACCTCGCCACGGGAGCGGTACGTGTGGCGCGCGCCGGACACTTCGGGCCGCTGATCAGGCATACCGACGGGCGGGTCGGCGTCCCTCAGGTACGCGGGGGGCTGCCGCTCGGAATCTCCACGGATTTCCGGGACGAGGAGTATCCGGAGACCCGCCTGGACCTGGTGCCGGGCGAGACGTTCGTCCTGTACACCGATGGGCTGGTCGAGGAACCGGGTGCCGATGTCGACACCGGAGTCGCGGCACTGATCCACGAGGTGAGCGGCGGGCCCGACGGTGCCGAGGCCCTGGCCGACCATCTGTCGGACCGGCTGTGGGAGCGGTGGGGTTCGGGCGACGACGTGGCGCTCCTCGTCCTGCGGCGCAGTCCGGATCTCGGGTCTCCGCGTGCTCCTCGGCTGCACCAGTACATCCATCAGGCGGACCCCCAGGGGCTGTCGGAGGCCCGGTCCATCGTCCGCCAGGCGCTGACGGACTGGGAACTCGCCGGCCTGGCGGACGACGCGGAGCTGGTCACCGGGGAGTTGCTGGTCAATGTGCTGCTGCATACGGAGGGCGGGGCGGTACTGACGCTGGAGGTACTGCCGGAGCCCGTACGGCGCATCAGGCTGTCGGTCCAGGACCGCTCCAGTGTCTGGCCGCGACGCCGCACACCGGGCGAGACGTCGACCTCGGGGCGTGGTCTGCTGCTTCTCGACGCGGTCGCCGAACGCTGGGGTATCGAGCCCCGAGGGGAGGGCAAGGCCGTCTGGTGCGAGATCGGTCCCACTGACCGATCCTGACGCCGAGGGGCGCACCGCAACGGAGTTGCGGTGCGCCCCCACCCGGTCCGCCGGTGATCTGCCACCGCCGCGCCGGGAAGCCTCGAGTACGTCAGTGCTGTGCGCTGCGACGCTTACGGACGGACCAGAGGATGCCGCCGCCGGCGAGCAGAACCGCGAGAGCGGCTCCGCCGATGACGGGCGTGGCGGACGACGAACCGGTCTCGGCCAGGTCCGGCGCGCTGTTGCTCGGCTCCACGGGGGCAGGCGCGGCCTCCGAGGCGGTCTCGCTCGGCGTCGCACTCGGCTCGGGGGTCTCCGAGGCCGGCGGCTTCGTGCTCGGGGCCTCCGAAGGCGTCGCCTCGGTCGGGGTGGGCGACGGGGTGTCGTCCTCACACACCGGAGCGGTCTTCGTGTCTTCGACGGAGTACTTGTCGCTGTCCCCCGCCTTGACGACCAGGCGGACGGTCAGCTCCTTGTCGTGATCCGGGAGCTGGAGCGGCGTCTTCGTGCTGAAGTCCCGGCCGAACTTGGTCGTGGCAAGCAGATCGTCCCCACCCACGACGGAGACGGTCACCTCGTTGGTGGCGTCACCCGAGTAGGCCGTGAGGTTGAGCGTCACTTCGGAGCAGGTCACGGCCCAGGTGGGAGTGTGAGCTGCGGCCGGACCTGCGGAGAGAACTCCGCCGGCCAGGCCGACTACCGCGGCGGCCGCGAATGCTCCTGCGCCGCGCCACGATCTCCTGGGTATGGTCATGGATTCTTCCTCCATATGAGTTCACCGCTGGGATGGCGGTGGGGCGCACAGTACTGCTCCCCGTCCCGGAGGGCGCACCCGCCCCATGCCTCAGCGAGGCATCAACCACGCCCGAATCACCGCTACTTGTGACATGCCGGACACATCAGTATGGCCGGAAGCCACTGTCCTCACAGACGTTCCCGCGTCCTGTGAGGGTGATTTCAGAGAGGCTTGTACATGATGTGCAGGCCCACATAGCCCTGCGCGGGGTGGTTGAACCCTTCGGGCAGGGTCCCGATGACCTCGAAACCGAGCGAGCGGTACAGCCGGACGGCGTGGATGTTCGTCTCCACCACGGCGTTGAACTGCATGGCCCGATACCCCGCCGTTCGCGCCCAGTCCACGGTGTACGCACACAGAGCCCTGCCCACGCCGCGTCCGGAGTGCTCGGGGGCGACCATGTAGCTGGCGCCGGCGATGTGCGAGCCGTTGCCCATGTGGTTCGCGTTCATCTTGGCCGTGCCGAGGACGGCCCCGGCATCGTCCACCGCGACGACGGTGCGGCCCGGCTCCGGAAGGAGCCACCAGCGCAGCGCCGCGTCCTCGCCGAGCTCCACGGGGTAGGTGAACGTCTCGCCCGCGGCGACGATGGCGTGGAAGAACGGCCAGATTCCGGGCCAGTCCTTCTCGGTGGCTTCTCTGATCAGCATGGGAGTCAAGATGCCCGGGACGAGCGGCCCCACGCAATCGATTTGGCGACCTTTCAGCGCCCTGGCCTGCGCAGGCCGATCCGCACGAGCAGCCCTCGCCCGGCGCCGGGCCTTCGACCGGGGCCGCGGGAGGCTCTCCCTGTCCGCCCGAATGCCGATCCCGCGCCGTCCGGCAAGGGTCGAACGCTCGCCGGCCGGTCCGGAACCGGGCGGCTCGGAACCAGGCAGGACAGGGGATCGTATCCGGGTCGCGGAGCGGGGCGGAGTTCACGCGCCTGTTCCAGTTCCAGCGTCAGATTCACCCGGCGCCAGAGAATCTCGTCCGGATCATCCGCCAGCATCAGCCGCGTCATGGCCTCCCTCCCGGATACGGACCCCGGGCGCCCGAAGACGGAGTCCGGCTGCATGCGGGCCAGGTAGGCCCGCTCGTAGGGGTCCTCCACCACCTCCGCGAGCTGGACGGGATCCAGAGAGGATGCGTGCAGAGCCGCGCGCCTCCACGGGTCCTCCGTGCGGCTCAGCAGGCGGTCGATCCTGCGTGAACGCCAGTTACGCGCACGCCAGTCGGTGCCGCCCTCCAGCATCGTCCGCATCCCTGCCGGGCTCTTCCCCTCGATCAGATCGGGCTCCCTCACGGCGAAGGCGAGGAGGTCGTCCACCAGATAGAGCCAGACCACCGCGCGATAACGGTTCAGGCAGAACGCCACCGGGGAGACGCAGCCGATCCGAGCCAGCCCCGTGAAGCGCTCGGGCCTGACTCCGAGGAGCGTGGCGCCCTCCGCCGTGCCTGCTGTACGCACCTGGTCCCGCAGCGATCCGGGAAACCCCGGCAGTCGGCGCAGCCTGTCGATCTCCTGCTGCCGGATCCGCGGCCGCGCCCCGCCCGCAGCGGGCTCCGCACCGATCAGTCCAAGATGAACGGCGAGATCGAATTCACCGCGCTTCAACGCCAGTTCCTGAGCAGCTCGTCCCGCGGACACGCACATGGCTGCTCGCGCGCCCGCCGTGTGCGTGCCGACGGCTTCCGTAACGGTCATGACCGTCCTCCCCCGTGAGGTCAAATACTCTGTGTGACCACGGTAGCCCGGGGGGAAGCCGCCCGCAGAGCCTGTGGACAACTCCTGGATCTCCACAGAAAGTGCAGTTCAGAGGGGGTCGATACGTTCGTCTCCCTATCGCGCGGTCACGCCGAGGTGTTCGCCCACCCGATTGACCATCAAGGTCATCTCGTACGCGACCTGGCCGACATCGGCTTCAGCGGCGGTCAGTACGCACAAGCAGCTGCCGTCCCCGGCCGCCGTCACGAAGAGCAACGCCTCGTCGAACTCCACCATGGTCTGGCGTGCTCTTCCCGCACCGAAGTGACGCCCCGATCCGCGGGCCAGGCTCTGCAGCCCGGACGAGACCGCCGCCAGGTGCTCCGCGTCCTCCCGGGCCAGGCTGGTGCTGGCACCGGTCACCAGTCCGTCGTTCGAGAGCACCAGCGCGTGCTGGATGTGTTCCACCCGGCTGGTGAGATCGTCAAGTAGCCAATCGAGTCCCCGGTCCAGCGCCATGTGCTCGTCCTCCCCGTTCATCCGTTCCCCGCGTTTCGCGCAAGCCTTGCGTACGGCTTCCCTGCGGGCAAGCGCCTCCCCACTCCGGGGGCGTTGCTTCGCGCCACCGGCCGCCCGCTGTCGAAGGCGGGTCTCCGGCGCACGGTTCGGGGCCTGGATGACCTTGCCGGCACCCTTGTCTCACCCGGGGCCGGCGGCCTGGCCGACCGACTCCAGGAGCCGGGCGGTGTGCATCCTTCCGGCGTACTCGACCATACGGATCAGGACTTCCTTTCCGGAGGCACGGTCACGTGCGTCGCACAGGACGACGGGCGTGCCCCGGTCCAGATCCAGTGCGCGCGAGACGTCGTCCTCGGCGTGGGTTCTCGCGCCGCTGAAGCAGTTGACGGCGATGACGAACGGGATGCGGCGGTGTTCGAAGTAGTCGACGGCCGGGAAGCAGTCCTCGAGACGCCGGGTGTCGGCCAGGACGACGGCTCCGATCGCACCCTGGGACAGCTCGTCCCACAGGAACCAGAACCGGTCCTGCCCCGGCGTGCCGAAGAGATAGAGCGACCCCCGAACGAATCGTGATCCGGCCGAAGTCCATGGCGACCGTCGTGGTGGTCTTCTGATCGACCCCACCGGTGTCATCGACGGACCGTCCTGCCTCGCTGAGGAGAGTGAACGGATTTTGACTTATGTGTCCGGACTGGTTCGTTCAATGCCCGGATGGGATCGCAATCCGTCCTGAGTAGGCGGTGCGCACGACAACTGGCGGAGCCCTCGAAGCACAATGTTCCCGAACGATCCGGCAACGTTCGAACATGTGCACCGCTTCGTGTCGTTTCGCTCGGGTGCGGACTGCGCGATCATGTCCGTATGGCCGACGACCACACACACGTCCAGGACTTCTTCTCCGCGCGGGCGGCGGACTGGGACCGCCGTTTTCCCGATGACGGCCCCGCCCATGCCGCCGCCGTGGGCGAACTCGGCCTGCGTCCTGGCGACGCCGTGCTCGACGCGGGGTGCGGTACGGGGCGGGCGCTGCCGGCCCTGCGCAACGCCGTCGGGCCCGGCGGCACGGTGCTCGGGGCCGATCTGACGGGCGAGATGCTGGATGAGGCCCTGCGGGCCGGCAGGGAAGCGAGCGGCACCCTGCTGCTGGCCGATGTCGCGCGGCTCCCACTGCGTGCCGGCGCGCTCGACGCCGTCTTCGCCGCCGGGCTGATCTCGCATCTCCCGCATCCCGGGCAGGGGTTGTCGGAGCTGGCGCGGGTGGTGCGCCCGGGCGGCCGGCTTGCTCTGTTCCACCCCATCGGGCGTGCCGCGCTGGCCGCACGGCACGGCAGGGCATCCTCTGACGACGACCTCAGGGCCGAGCCCCGCCTCACGCCCCTGCTCGCCGACACCGGCTGGCGGCTGGACGCCTACACCGACAAGGACAGCCGGTTCCTGGCGCTGGCCGTGCGGGCCGGCTGAGGCATCACTCGGCCGGTGCGTCCGATGGCCGTCCGTGCGGCACGGGACAACCGCGTACGCCCGGCGTGGGGAACGTGCCGAGCCCGGCCACCTCGTAGCCGTCCGGGTAGCCCTTGATCTCGGGGTTCTGCCGCGCGAAATGCGGGGTGGAACGCGGTGGCATCAGCCGTACGGCGCGGGCCCTCAGACGCAGGGCGCCGCGGGTCAGTCCCCGGGCCACGCGGCCGGGTCGCCGGTACCGGAACGTCCGCAGCAGGGAGTCGTCGAGCAGAGCCATGCTGGCCTTGCGGACGACGGGGGCAATCGGGCGCGGGTACCAGGAGCCCATCAGGGCCAGGGTGGCGTCGGAGACCGCTCGTGCGCCCTCGTCCCAGCCGAAGTGCTCCTCCTCGTAGGAGTCCAGGGCGCGTTCGAAGTCCTCGTACGTCTGCGGCAGGTCCTGGATGCCCATGCGGGCGCCGAGCGTGCGGTAGTAAGCGGCGAAGGCGCGCAGCTCGTGGCCGGACAGCCTGCGCCAGCCGTATGTGTCGAGCCAGCGTTTGGGGGTGACGACGAACGTGCACAGCACATAGCGCATGTCGTCGTTGCTGATGTCGTAACTGCGGTGCATCCGGTTGATCCGACGGACAGCCGTACGCCCCTCTTCGCTGTCGAAGCCGTGTTCGACGACGGTATCGAGGAGAAGTGCGGTGTCGTCGTACCTCTTCTGTGAACGTTCCGTCAGTTCGCCTGTCTCGGCGAGCAGTCGGCCGATGCTGGGTACGGCGTACGTGCGGTACAGGGCGAGTTCGAGAGCGCGGGTGATGTCCCAGGGGAACTCGTACGACACGGTGAGCCGGTAGATCTCGAGGAAGTCCCGCTCCGGGTCGAGCCGCTGGATCTCCTTCAGGCGTTCGAACCGCTCCGTCATGCTGTCCCCCTCGTCGGCCGGAGGCACAACCCTACGTGTGCCCTGCGGGCCGGCGCCACGGCACGAGGGATGCTGTGGCGTGCTCCGGCAGCCGGTTGTGCGCTCCTGGTGAGTGGCCGTTGCCGCTTGTCAGGGCCTCGACGACAGGGTTACCGACTGGTTAGGGTGCGCCGACGGAACAAGCGATCAGGGATGAGGGTGTGTGCTGTGACTGCGACGGACGACACGGTCGCCGACGACGACGCGTTGTTTGTGCTGACCGCGGTGCTGCTGACCCCCGCACAGTTCCCCAGCGTGCTCGGCGACGACTACGTGGCAGCGTGCGCCGCGCTCGGACTCGAGCCGTACGCCGAGGGGTACGGACTCGTGCTCGGCCAGGACAGCGACGGAGCCCGGTGGACGGTGGTCGTCGAGGACGTCTCGCTGGTGGCTGTCGCCATCGCCTCGTGGGACTGCGGAATGGAGTACGACCTCTCCCCCGACGACCGCTCGGTGGTATGCGCGCTCCCGGGGTGGCCGCTCGCACTGGCGGTCGCCGCGCCGGACGTCCCCGAGCCGCACGATCCGGCGCCCGGGCCGGACGATGTGGGCCTGACGCCTCTGACTCCGCCGGACACCGAGGTCTGGGGCGCTCCGCAGCGACGCCTCGGGGCGGACGAGATCGCCCTGCAGTGGGCCGCGTGGCGCGAGCAGATCGATGACGAGACCGCCTTCGGCCCGTCCGAGGAGTCCGGGCCGGACGGTGACGCCTCGGCCGACAGGATCCCGGCCGAGGACGAAAGCCCGGCCGAGGAGGAGAGGAACGCGGAGGAGCCCGCCGGGGCCGGTCAGCACCCCGGCATACGCAAGGCACTCGAAGCCGCCCGGGCGTATGTCGGCTCGCCGCCCCCGCCCGGCCGGATCCGTTCCTCGTTCGCCCCTGGCGGGGCACGTACGCTGCGGGTCGACGGCCCCGGCTGGTCCCTGGTGGCGAGGACCGACGACATCGCGTTCGTCCTGCTGGATGAGGAACCGGGCGAGATCATGCCGGTAGGCCGTGGCCCGGAGCTGCCGGGCCTGCTGAAGTCTCTCGACGCACTGGCCGTCCGGCCGTCCTGACCCAGCCCCGCGCCGCGGGGCCCCGCGCGGCTCCTCCAACACGACGCGTGTATGCTACACGCGACGTAGGGGGCGGTGCGGCTCCACGGGCAGCTCCGCCTCGACCGCGTCACCGGGCCGCACGACCCCGCCCGTCGTGACGACGCCCATGATTCCGGCCCTGCGGACGACCGTACCGTCGTCCGCGCGGCCGACGACCTGCTTGAGCAGGCCGTCCTGGAAGTTGTCGATCTGCAGGCACGGGTTCCGCAGCCCGGTCACCTCGACGACCGCTTCGTCGCCGAGGTGGAGCAGGGTGCCCACCGGGAGGGAGAGAAGATCGATGCCGCTGGTCGTGACGTTCTCCCCGAGGTCTCCCGGGCCGACCTCGAATCCCGCCTCCCTGAGCTCGGCGAAGAGCTCCTGGTGGATGAGGTGGACCTGCCGCAGATTGGGCTGCGTCGGGTCCTGGGCGACCCGCGAACGGTGTTTCACCGTCACACCCGCGTGGATGTCTCCCTCCACGCCGAGCCCGGCCAGGAGGGTGACGCTCTCCCTGTTGGGCTTGGTGAAGGTGTACTCGCCGTTGCTGCTCACGGCGGTGACCACGCTCTTCAGCGGCCTATCTCCTTACGCCCGATCCTCCGGAGCCTGCGCCGCTGCGACGGGTCAAGCATCAGATAGCCCACCGTGGGTACGCCGATGAGGACCAGCAGCGACCACCAGAATCCGATGAACGGAATCAGGACGACTGCTGCGACGACTCCCCCGATGGCGATCTTTGCACCGTTCGACATGATCCATGCCTCCTTCGCGGCCTGAGCCGCTTCTGGTGGGAGAACGCCTGCGCGCCCCCATCGGTTCCTGCTCCGCGGAACAAGTCCCGCGACGGCCTACCGGAGCGGCTCCCCGACCTCGTGCATGTGCTGCAGCGCCTGCCGGTAGGACTCGATGATGCCCGTCTCCGCGTACGACATCCCGATCGAAGCGCAGTGCGCCTTGACCAGCGGCTGCGCCAGGCGGAGGTGGGGGCGGGGCATGCTCGGGAAGAGGTGGTGCTCGATCTGGTAGTTGAGGCCACCGAGGAACCAGTCGGTGAGCACGGCGCCCCGTACGTTGCGCGAGGTGAGGACCTGGCGCTGGAGGTGACCCCAGCGGTCACCGTCGGGGTCGGGCATCTCCATGCCCTTGTGGTTCGGGGCGAAGGCCATGCCCAGGTGGAGGCCGAAGAGCGCGTGGTGGACGAGAGCGAAGACGACGGCCTTGCCCGGGGACATGACGGTCAGGAGCAGCGTGGCGTACAGCGCGAGGTGGCCGGTCAGCAGAAGGCCCGACAGCACGCGTTCACGGGCGGGCTGGCGCCGCAGGAACTGGAAGCCGTAGATCTTGAGCGCGATGCCTTCGAGAAGCAGCATCGGAAAGAAGAGCCGCGCCTGGTTGCGGGTGAGCCAGCGGGAGAAGCCCTCGCGCTGGGCGGCCTGCTTCTGGGTCCAGACCAGGGCCCCCACCCCGACGTCGGGGTCCTTGTCTATGTGGTTCGGGTTGGCGTGGTGGCGTACGTGCTTGTCGTTCCACCAGGCCTCGTTCATTCCGAGGAGCAGATTGGCATGGACGAGGCCGACGATCCGGCCGGCCTTGCGGTCGCCGGTTATCTGGGAGTGGCCCGCGTCGTGCCCGAAGAAGGCCGTGCGGGTCCACAGGACGGCCAGCGGCAGGGCGAGGAACAGGTTCCACCAGGTGTCACCGAGGAGCACCATGCCGGTGATCACGGCTCCGAGAGCGGCCAGGTTGGCGGCGATCCCTGCCGCGTACCATCCCGTACGCCGCTCCAGGAGCCCTTGCCCCCTGACGGTCTTCAGGAGCGGCGCGAAATCACTTCCGGGGGCCGGCGGGGCCGCCGGGACCCCCGTTCCGTCGCCGATGTGCTGCGCATCGGTGGCTGCTACCGCCTGGGGCATGACGTCTCCGGTTTCTGGGCATCTGCGCTGACCTCGTCAAACGTACGGAGGGCGGGCTTGCGGCAGCCATGGCGCCATCACCCCGGTCGTGCGGGGGGGAATCCCCCGTGACCGGTAGTGGGGCGGGCTGTACCCCAAGCTTCAGAAGGCAGAAATGAGTGAGGTGGATCACTGGGCATTTCTCCCGGAACGGGCCGTGGGTGGAGTACCCTCGGCGAACCCCGGGCTCACTAGTCAAATTTGAGGAATCTGACATCGCTGTGCACAGGCTCCCTGCGGCAAATCTCAACGAGATCTCTGAACTGTCCCGCTGCTCCGCAGTCTTCCTCCCCGCAGATCCGGCCCGTACCGGCCTGATCGCGTTCTGGAATGCGGACGGTAGCACCCCTCCCGGCGAACACGGGAGTCCGACGGAGCTGACGGTCGTCGGAAGTGACGTCCGCCCTTACGCGGTCCCGGCGTTGCTGATGCCTGTGCGGGACGCGCTGCCGGTCCTGACACGGGCGCGGGTGGGCTCCCACGCGTCCCCTTCTGCGGCCTTCTGGGGCGCCGCGGGAGTCCTCGCGCTCCAACTCGTCGCGCGCGGGCTACTGCTGCCCGGGCTGAGCCCCACGGACCGCGATGCCTGGCGGGCCGGCCCGCTGAGCGCGGACGACCTCGCGCGGATCCGGGTACTGGCGGCTTCCATGCCGCCCGATGCTCACGCGGTGCCGCTCGACCCATCGGCCGTTCCCATGATGCTGGCCGAACCGGCCTCGCTGCTCCGGTCGTTCCTCGACGCGGTCGTCGACGGACTGCCTCGTACACCGGCGGCTGAATTCGTCACGGGCACACCGGCGTTCGCGGTGCCGGCGGCGCAGCATCTGCCGGGACTGCGGCCGTGGGCGGCCGATGTGGCGGCCGGCCACGACGCGGGCGTGCGGCTCTCGCTCCGTGTCGAGGTCTCGGGACTCGGCGACGCGGCCCGCACGGAGGACGGCGAGGACGGTCCCGGACGCGTGCCCTCGTTCCGTGCTGTCCTGCAGATCCACAGCGTCCAGGACCCGGCCCTCGTCGCCGACGCGGCGGATGTGTGGGCCGACCGCTCCCCCGCCGCGTCCCTGTTCGGTCCGCGCGCCCGCATGGACGCCCTGCTCGCTCTGCGGCAAGCCGCCCGGGCCTGGCCGCCGCTGACGCCCCTTCTGTCGGCCGCGGTCCCGGACGCGGTCGAGCCCGCCGACGAAGAGATCGCGGAGCTGCTGGGCCCGGCTGCCAGGGCCCTTGCCGCAACGGGTGTCCAGGTGCACTGGCCCAAGGAGCTGGCGGGGAAGCTCACCGCGCGAGCGGTGATCGGCCCGCGGGGCGACGGAGCCGCGACGGCGGTACGGACCGGAGCGGACACACCGTCCTTCATGTCGGCCGACGCACTGCTGGCGTTCGACTGGCGGTTCGCGCTGGGTGACAGGAATCTGAGCAGGGCGGAGCTCGACCAGCTGGCGGAGGCCGGCAGACCACTCGTCAGACTGCGCGACCAATGGGTGCTCATCGACCCGGAGGACGCCCGCCGGGCCCGCGAGACCCAGGACCGTGAGGTGGCCCCCATCGACGCGCTGGGGGCCGTGCTGACCGGGACCACCGATGTCGACGGGCACCGGGTGGAAGTGGCGGCCACGGGCTGGCTCGAGCAGCTGCGCGAGAGGATCGCCGACCCCGAGTCGGAAAACCACCGGACGGTCGGTCAGCCGGACGCGCTCGACGCGAGTCTGCGTGACTACCAGCTGCGTGGGCTGAACTGGCTGCACACGATGACCTCGCTCGGCCTCGGCTGCTGCCTCGCCGACGACATGGGACTCGGCAAGACGATCACGCTGATCGCTCTGCATCTGCACAGACAGGGCATCGAGTCCGCTGCCGGACCCACGCTCGTGGTGTGCCCGACCTCCCTGATGGGCAACTGGCAGCGGGAGATCGAGAAATTCGCCCCGGGCACACCGGTACGCCGTTTCCACGGCGGGTCGCGCTCGCTGGAGAACCTGGCGGACGGCGAGTTCGTGCTCACCACCTACGGCACCATGCGTCTCGACGCGGCACGGCTGGCGCAGGCGTCGTGGGGCATGGTCGTCGCCGACGAGGCGCAGCACGTCAAGAACCCTCACTCGGCGACAGCCAGGAAGCTGCGCACCATCGGCGGTCGGGCCCGCATCGCCCTCACCGGCACCCCGGTGGAGAACAACCTCTCCGAACTGTGGGCCATCCTCGACTGGACGACCCCCGGACTGCTGGGGCGGCTCGGCGCCTTCCGTACCCGCTACGCGAGCGCGGTGGAGGGAGGCAACGATCCCGCCGCGGCCGAGCGGCTCGCGTCGTTGGTCCGCCCGTTCCTCCTGCGGCGCCGCAAGTCCGACCCCGGCATCGCACCGGAGCTCCCGCCGAAGACGGAGACCGACCGTGCCGTGTCGCTCACGGCGGAGCAGACCGGCCTGTACGAGGCGGTGGTACGCGAGACCCTCGAGGCGATCTCCGGCGCGGACGGCTTCGCACGGCGCGGGCTGGTCATGAAGCTGCTGACGGCACTCAAGCAGATCTGCAACCACCCGGCGCAGTACCTCAAGGAGGAACAGCCGCGGATCGTGGACCGTTCCGGGAAGGTGGAGCTGCTGGACGAGCTGCTCGACACGATCCTCGCCGAAGGCGCCGGCGTGCTGGTGTTCACCCAGTACGTGCGGATGGCCCGGCTCCTGGAACAGCATCTGGCGGCGCGGGGGGTCCGCACCCAGTTCCTGCACGGTGGCACGCCGGTCGCCGAGAGGGAGGCCATGGTGAACCGCTTCCAGGCAGGCGAGGAACCGGTGTTCCTGCTGTCGCTCAAGGCCGCCGGCACGGGGCTGAATCTCACCAGGGCCGGTCATGTCGTGCACTTCGACCGCTGGTGGAATCCGGCGGTCGAGGCACAGGCCACCGACCGTGCGTACAGGATCGGGCAGACCCAGCCGGTGCAGGTACACCGGCTGATCGCCGAGGGCACCATCGAGGACCGGATCGCCGCCATGCTGGCCCGGAAGCAAGGGCTCGCGGACGCGGTACTCGGTGGCGGCGAGGCCGCGTTGACGGAACTGAGCGATGCGGAGCTGGCCGAGCTGGTCGAACTGCGAGGGGGCACACGATGAACGAGGGTTACGAGCCGGTGCGCACGTTTGCCACGCTGCCGCCCGCGCAGGGCCGCGGATTCGCCGCTTCCTGGTGGGGGCAGGCGTGGCTGAAGGCCTTGGAGGACACCGCACTCGACGGTCAGCAGCTCAAGAAGGGGCGGCGGCTGGCCAGGGAGGGCAGGGTCGGCGCAGTTTCCGTCCGGCCGGGACGGCTCACCGCGGTCGTGCAGGACCGCGACTCGACGGCGTACCGCAGTGATGTCCTGCTCCAGGAGCTGACCGAGGATGAGTGGGACCGCATCCTGGACATGGCGTCCGAACGGTCCGGGCACATCGCTGCCCTGCTCGACCGTGAGATGCCACCGCACCTGGTGGAGGACGCGGCTGCTGCCGGTCTCGAACTGCTGCCGGGAATCGGGGACCTGGAGCCGGAGTGCAGCTGTGAGGCCTGGGACCACTGTCCGCATTCGGGTGCCCTCTGTTACCAGGTGGCGCGGCTGCTCGACCAGGACCCCTTCGTGCTGCTGCTGTTGCGGGGGCGCGACGAGCGGCGGCTCCTCGACGAGTTGCAGGTGCGCAGCGCCGCCCGGGCGGTCCGGGGGACGGGTGACGGGGCGTCGGCGGAGTCTCCGTCCGGCGGTCCGGCACCGCGCGGGGTGCCGGCCGACGAGGCGTACGCGGCGCGGGACATATTGCCCCCGCTGCCCCCTCTCCCGCCCCTGCCCGAGGAGCCGGGCCTGCCGCCGTCACTGGGCACGGAGACGGATCCGGCCGCGGGCGTCGATCCCACGGCCCTGGAGTTCCTGGCCACGGACAGCGCCGTGCGGGCGTTCGCGATGCTGACGGAGGCGCTCGCCGCGGGCCACGGACAGCGGCCCCCGGCAGCCGCGCTGACGCCGGAGCAGGACGCCGTGCGGCTGGCCGCGGACGGCCGGCCCGACGCCCGTCTCGCGGCGCGCCTCGGTGTGGCGGCCGGACGCGGGCAGGCAGGGCTCGATGTCGCGGTGCGGGCCTGGCGGTACGGCGGGACGGCCGCGCTGGCGGTGTGCGACGAGGAGTGGCTGCCCGGCCCGGACGAACTCGCCCGGGCCCGGGCACAGCTCGCCTCGGCGTGGGAGGAGGGCGAGGGTCCGCAGCTCCGTGCCGCCTGCAATCGCTGGACCGCGGTCGGCTCCGGCGCGCAACTGCGGTACGGACGCGACGGGAGGTGGTGGCCGTACGCCAAGGAGCGGGGCCGGTGGGTGCCGGCCGGCCCGGCGGAGGACGATCCGGCGGCCGCCCTGGCCGCGCTGCTGTCCGGCACCTGAGGGCGCGGCACCTCCCCGGTGCGGAACCGTACGGTGGGGGCGGCGCGTGTTGTGCCGTAGACCGGACCACGCCTTACGCACAGGAGTGCTTGATGCAGCGCAGACGGATTCTCCACGGCGCCGCGGTCATGGCAGCCGCGGCGCTCGTGCCCGCCTCTGACCGCGCTGTGGCCGCGTCGACGGCGGACACGGACTACCCCGGAGCACAGTGGTCTCCGGCGGCCGCTGCCAACTACACGGCTTCGAGCCGCCCTTCGGAGCATCCGGTCGACCGTGTCATCATCCATGTCGCCCAGCAGACGTTCACCGAGACGATCGGCATCTTCCGGAACGCGGCCGGCAAGGTGTCCGCCCACTACGTGGTGCGCTCGGGGGACGGATTCGTGGCCCAGTGCGTGCGGGAGCGGGACGTCGCCTGGCACGCCGGGAACTGGGACTACAACACGCGCAGTATCGGCATCGAGCACGAGGGCTGGGTCGATCAGCCGTCGTACTTCACCCACACGATGTACGAGCGCTCGGCGAGGCTCACCGCGGACATCTGCGATCGCTACGGCCTGGCCAAGGACCGCGCGCACATCATCGGCCATCACGAGGTACCGGGCAGCGACCACACCGACCCCGGGGTCCACTGGGACTGGGTGCGCTACATCCGTCTCGTCAACCTGCTCTGAGACCTGCCCCTGCGGCAGGCGGGTGGTGCGGGGCGGAACGCCCTCACCACCCGCCGCGTGTCAGGCCCCCGCGTTGCGCCAGACCGTCAGATCCAGCGCCATGTACTTGCTCGGTGAATCCTCGGCCGAGAAGCCCTGCACCGTCACGAGACCGATGTGGCCCGTGCCTGTGAACACGCAGACCTGACGGCCCTTCGACAGCTTCTCTGTGGCGATGTTCTCCGTGAACCGGGTGTCCGCCCGGCAGGCTTCGAGCGAACCCTCCTGGGACGGGTCGAGCAGCACCAGCTTTCCGTCGGTGCTCTCCGCGTCGAGGTATCCGCCCGTGTCGTAGGAGAGTTCGTAACCGGCGTCCTCGCCTTCCTGGGGCCGTACGTCCTCGTCCGCGAGGGTCAGGTGGTAGCCGGCGGTGAGGTTGATGCCGTTGTACTCGGCGGGCTCGGGGTCGGCCTTCTCCCCCGCGTCGTCGGCCGACGTGTCCGCGGGCTTCGCGTCCGGGGGCCCGCCCGGCGTCCCGCTCGTCTCTTCCTTCTGCCCGCCCTGGGGCGAACTCCCGCCCTGCGTCTGCTTTTCGTCGTCCTTGCTGAGCAGGTACGCCGTTCCGCCACCCGCGATGCCGAAGACCAGCGCGGCCGCCAGAGCGACGAACAGCGCACGCCTGCCCGTGTTCTTCTTCGGCGCGGGGGCCTGGTTCGCAGGGGTGGGCACGGTGCGCCCCGGCCCGGGGTACGCCTGCGAGGGATGCTGGGTGGGCGCGTAGGGATGGCCCTGCGCACCCGCAGGCTGCGTGGGGTGGTGCGGCTGGTAGGGCTGCGGCGGCCCGAATCCCGGGGGCGGTGTGGCCGGGGTTTGCGCCACCGGTGCCGGCTCGGTGGGAGCGTAGGCCACAGCCGGCGGCGGGGTCTGGACGGGGGCAGGAGCTGCCGCGCGTACGGTGATGTCGGCGGCCACCGGTGCGGGAAGCCAGTCCTCGGGGCGGCGCAGGACCGTCTCCGCGTTCGCGGTCCGGCAGAGTTCGATGATCTCGGCGATCGACGGCCTGCCCGCGGGATCCTTGGTGAGGCAACGGGTGACGAGCTCGGTCAGCCGCTCCGGAATCCCGGTGAGGTCCGGTTCCTCGTGCACGATGCGATAGAGCACTCCGTGCGATGTCCCCTCGCCGAAGGCCGGGATTCCCGTCGCCGCGTACGCCGCCACCTGGCCGAGGGCGAAGATGTCGGTGGCCGGTGTCACCTTGCGCCCGGCGGCCTGTTCGGGCGCCATGAACGAGGGGGTCCCGATGGTGACCCCGCTGCCGGTGAGAGAGGTCGCGTCGGCCGCGTAGGCGATCCCGAAGTCGATGACCCGGGGCCCGTCCGCGGCGAGCAGCACGTTGGAGGGTTTCAGGTCGCGGTGGACGATGCCCGCGCCGTGGATGACGTGCAGCGCCTCCGCCATGCCGGCGATCAGCAGGAGCACCGCCTGCACGGGCAGGGCGCCGTGCTCGCAGACCGCGCCGGCCAGTGAGGGGCCGGGCACATACGCGGTCGCCAGCCAGGGCTGTGTGCCCTCGGTGTCGGCGTCGATCACAGGCGCCGTGAACAGCCCCTGCACCCGCTGCGCGGACTGCACTTCCTGCGCGAAGCGGCGCCGGAATTCCGGGTCCTCGCCGAATTCGGGGCGAATCACCTTGATCGCTACGGGCCGCCCGCCGGGTGTGTAGGACAGATAGACCTTGCCCATACCGCCGGCGCCGAGCTTGGCCGCGATGCGGTACCCGGCGATCGTGGACGGGTCCTCCTCCGCCAGTGGCTGGAAGATCTGGGAGCCGTTGCCCCGGTCCTGCTGCTGACCACTCATCTGCTTGCTTCTCCCCCGAAGGACAATGATGGCGAACGGCACCCTATCCAAGTGGAGGGGAACCTTCGCCTCCACCTCGTTCCCGTGTCGGGCGTCCGGCGTCACGCGCGTCGCCGGCGCGGTCCGTCTCCCGGTCGCCTCCGGCATCGTCCTCCTCCGACGCGTCCTGCCCCGACGCGTCCTGCCCCGACGCGTCCTGCTCCGCCACGGGCGGCCCCATGGCCCCGCCGCCGCGGAGCCGTTCGAGGTCGGAGGCACGGACCTGGATGACCAGCAGCGCGATCAGCGCGGCGACGACGGAGAAGACGGCTGCGGCGATGAACGCGCTGGAGACACCGGAAGCCAGTACCTGGTCGCCCCAAGGCGGGGGAAGTTCACCCGTCCTGCGGAACTCCAGCTGCTGGGCGGGGGTCGCCTCGGACAGGAAGCGGGGCACCTGATCCGTCGCCTCGTTGCGGCTGGCCGTTCCGAACACCGTGACCAGGATGGAAAGGCCCAGCGAACCGCCGACCTGCTGAGTCGCGTTGAGAACTCCGGACGCGGCGCCCGCCTCTCTCGGCGCCACTCCCGAGACCGCCATGAGCGTCAGCGACACGAACTGCATGCCCATACCGAATCCGAAGACCAGTATGGGACCGAGAAGGCTGCCGAGGTAGGTGCTGTGAACATCGGTCCGCGTGAGCCAGGCGAGCCCTGCCGCCGCCAGGACCGCGCCCGTCACCATGAAGGGTTTGGGACCCCATCGGGGCAGCAGCCGCGAGGCAAGGCCCGCACTGATCGCGATGATCGCGCTCACCGGCAGGAAGGCCAGCCCTGCCCGAAGCGGACTGAAGTCGAGCACGTTCTGCACGAAAAGGGTCAGGAAGAAGAACATGCCGAACATCGCCGCGGCCAGGCAGAGCATCATCCCGTAGGCGCCGGAGCGGTTACGGTCGCGGAACATACGCAGGGGCGTGATGGGCTGCCTCGACCGGCGCTCGACAAAGAGGAAGACGAACAGGAACACCACCGCGCCGCCGAAGGACGCGATGGTCACGCTGTCGCTCCAGCCGTCCTTCGATGCGCGGATGAAGCCGTAGACGAGCAGCACCATGCCGAGCGTGGAGGTGAGCGCCCCGAGGAGGTCGAAGTGGCCTGGGTGCCGCTCGGATTCCTTGATGTGGCGAGGCGTCCCGAAGGCGATCAGCAGGCCGATGGGCACATTGACGAAGAGCACCCAGCGCCAGTCGAGCCACTCCACCAGCAGGCCGCCGGCGAGCAGTCCGATCGCGCTTCCGCCCGCCGAGACCGCGGCGAACACACCGAACGCCCTGTTCCGCTCGGGTCCTTCGCGGAAGGTCGTGGTGATGAGGGACAGGGCGGTCGGTGAGGCGATCGCACCGCCGACGCCCTGGAGGGCACGCGCTGCGAGGAGTTGCCAGGAATCCTGGGAGAGTCCGCCCAGCAGCGAGGCCACCACGAAGAGCAGCACACCGAAGATGAAGACTCTGCGACGCCCGAGAATGTCGCCCAGCCGCCCGCCGAGCAGAAGCAGCCCGCCGAAGGTCAGGGTGTAGGCGTTGATCACCCACGACAGGCTCTCGGTCGAGAACCCGAGGGAGGACTGGATGTGCGGCAGGGCGATGTTCACGATGGTGACGTCGAGAACCACCATCAGCTGGCAGGAGGCGATGACGAGCAGGGCGACCCCATTGCCGTGGCCCCGCTTCGGGGATCCGGCAATCGGCGCGGACTTCGCTCGGGATCCGGTCATAGCTTTAGGTGCCAAACACGTCAGAAGTGAACGAAAATGCTCACTCGTCGACGTTAGGACGGACCCGGCCGGATCGCCAATCGATCACATGACAGACGTACACACGCTCGAACACGCGGTCGTTCGAGGACCCCGCCGGACGGGAGATTCCGGCGGGGTCGGGCGGCGGAGAGTGGAGCAGGATCAGGTGAAGTCGACGTCGCTGCAGAGGAAGTACGTCTGGTCCATGTGCGACGCCTGCCAGATCGTGTAGACGACATGACGACCACTGAGGCCCGAGGTGCTCACCGGGATCTCATAGGTCTGGCTGGGGGCATAGCTGCCGGTCTCGGCGACCAGCTGGAGGTCACCCCAGGTCAGCGCCTCCGTGGCGGGGTCGAAGCCCTGCCGGGTTACGTACACCTGGAAGTAGTCGGCACCATGACTGGCCTGGTCGTTCAGCTTCACGGTGAAGTCACCGGTGACGTCCGTGGTCTTCCACGCGCCCACTGTGTCGAGAGCGTTGTAACGTCCGCTCTCCGCCCGGCCGCCGCTGCACAGCTGACCGTCGGGCACGGCGGCCGGGAAGTTGCCGCCGGATCCGTTGCGGTACAGCCCGTTCCAGTTCCACATGGCATTGGGGTCGGCCTGCCACGCCTGCCAGCACATGGGGTCTTCCTGCTCCATGGCCGGGTTCTGGAAGTCATCGCCCCAGCGCAGCCAGCAGCCGTAGTTGCGGGAGGCCGGGTCGACGACGGAGCCATGGGCGCTCGCGGTGCCCGTCCACGGGAGGAGACAGAGAACGGCGGCGACGAACACGCCGCCGAGGCGCAGCGCCCAGGCGCGTAAATTGACGCGATCATGACATATCATGGATGCGATCTCCATCTGTGGGGAGGAGGGGGATTCATCGACGTGGGAGCGCTCCCGCGCCACTTGGGCTTTGCCCCGCCGAGCTCACCTCAAACATGCTCGACGTGATATCCCTCACGTCAATCGCGGGGCAGAAGGGATCCCAGCGGACCGAGGTCCAGGTTGAGGTCTTCGGGACGCACTCCGTGCTGCTCGCAGAGCTCCGCCATCCGCTGGTCGAGCAGCATGAGCGTGGTGCCGATCTCGTCCACCTGGCCGTCGGTGAGGTCCCCCTGATCGATTCGGCGAATGGCCTGCCGCTCCATCAGCTGGCGCAGCAGTTCCACCACTGTCAGCACCAGTGCCACGAGATCGTGCCCCAGCTGGTCCGAGTCGACGTCGAGTCGTGAGGTGGTCACAGCGGGCCTCCGTCCGCCCAGGGAGCCGGAACTCGTTCGTTGACGGAGGAAAGCAGGGCATGGAGCGACAACCGCACGAGCGGTACGTCCGCGATCGCGATCACCAGGTCACCGCTGATCACCACGCCTGTCGCCAGGACCCGGTCAAGCAGGTCGACGAGGGGCACCCCGATGGGGCCGCTCAGCGGCTCGGGGTTGTCCCAGGGGACCACGTCGCGTTCCATCTCTACACCTCACCGACGAAGGAGTACGGCACCCATGGTCCGGAGATGTCGATCCGGGCACCGGTCGCGTCCCGCAGTGTCCGGGTGAGCGTCCGAAGCTCGGCTCCGCGGTGCTCCGCCACGAGGTAGGTGGCGTTGAGCACCTGGACGCTGCCCTTTCCCACGAGTTCGGGAGCGTGCAACCGCAGCCGGCGTCCCGCGGCAGCCACGTTCCCGAATGCCGCATCCACTGTTTCGGCGAGCCGGAGGGCGTCCTCATGCCGCTGTTCGCGCCGCGCCTGCACTCCTCGCTTGCGTTCCAGATAGGCCAGACCGGCTCCGGGGGCCGGGCGGGAACGTGCGGCCGGCGTCTCCGGCTGGAGCGGAGCGGAGCTCGGGCCGGGCACCGGGAAATCGGTAACGTAGACCTTCACTCCCCATTCCGAGTGCCCCGCCGTGCGCTCCAGAGCGGTGCTGAAGCGGACGGTCTCGTCGAGGAGAGCCTGCCGGGCCCGGGCCTCTCCGTGGTAGAGCGTGGCGAGCGGAAGAGGGACGGTGGGGCACGAGGCGGCAGCCGCCGACACCACGTCGTGGTGTGCGCGTGCGTACCGCTCCAGCTCGTCCCGGTCCGACATCCGGGCCTGCCACACCTCGTCCGTGAAATCGGCCGCCCGGACGGTCTGCACGATCGCGGTCAGCTCGCCGAAACGCAGCAGGCGCAGCGGCTCGCCCGCCGCGACACCCGGCAGGTCCGCGAACACTGCCGGATCCGGTGCGTCGCACACCGCGAATACATAAAGGGCACTTCTGTCCGAAGGCTGTCCGGGTCCCCGCTCGGTCATGTGGTTCGATTCTCCCTGCTCATCAGTTTGTCCGATGTCTCCTCCGTCTTGGACTCGAGCGCTTCCAGACGCTCGCGCAGTTCACGGTTCTCGTCCAAGAGGGAATCGCGGGCAGCGCGCGAACTCAGCGCGGGATCCGTCTCCCACCAGTCGATACCGGCCTTCTTCGCGGTATCGACGGAGGCCACGAAAAGGCGAAGACGGATGGTGAGCAGCTCGATGTCGAGGAGGTCGATCTTGATGTCGCCCGCGATGACGATTCCCTTGTCGAGGACACGTTCGAGGATGTCAGCGAGATTGGTGTTCTGCGGCCCCGGAATGGGGTACGCCTCCCGCCCGAGGTCGAGATCAGTCACCTCGACGCCCTCCGTCCGCGTCGCTTCCTGGGGGCGGGCTCCTCTTCTTCCTCTTCCTCGTCATCGGGCTCTTCTTCTTCGTCCTCGTCTTCGGGCTCTTCGTCTTCCTCTTCTTCGTCTTCCTCTTCTTCGTCTTCGGGTTCCTCGTCGTCCTCGTACTCCTCCTCGTCCTCCGGCTCCTCTTCTTCTTCCTCCCCCTCCGGCTCCTCTTCGTCCTCGTAGTCCGAGTCCTCGGACTCCTCGTTCTCGGCTTCCTCCTTCTCCTCCGCCTCCTCGTGCGTCATGACGACTTCCCCGTCGCGGATCTCGCCGCGCCAGCCCTCGGGTTCCTCATCGGTGAGCGTGACGAACCGCTGGAAGTGTTTGAAGTCGAGTCGCATGCGCCGGCCCTGTACCCGCCACAGGTTGCCGGTCTTCTCGAAGAATCCCGAGGGGTAGTACTCGATCACCAGGACGATCCGGGTGAGGCTCGGTGCCAGTTCATGGAAGCTGACACAACCACGCGTGGAACCCTTGGCTCCCTCGGATGTCCACACGATGCGGTCGTCAGGAATCTGCTCCTGGACCGTCGCCTTGAACCCGCGCGAGGAAGGACCGATCTTGACCTTCCAGTCGCTCGACATCTCCTCATCCATCGAGACGCTCTGAACGCCCTTGGTGAAGCTGCCGAATTTGTCATAACGCGTCCAGTGGTCATACGCGTCTCGCAGCGGCACACCCACATCGAGGACCTCGATGATGTTCATCGATTTACCTCCACCGGACTGGGTCTTTCCCTTCCCGCCCCCGAACGCGTCCTTGGCTTTGTCCACGACTTTGTCCTTGGCGTCTCCAGCCTTCTCGGAGACAAAGGCCTTCACCGGGGATTCGCCTTGCATGACGCGAGAGGCGATCGAGGGCAGCGAGCCGCCGTTCTCGGCGACGTCGGTGAGCTGCCCCGTGAGACCGGTCAGCTTGTCGCCGGCCTTCTGCGCGAGCTTCCCGGTCTGTGCGCCGACGAAGTTCGAGAGCTCCTCGCGAAGGCGGTCCATGCCCGATGCTTCCGACTCGGGCCCGTCCTTGTCCTTGCTGGCCATTGCTGCCTACCTTCGCCGTGCGCCGCGCTGGGACGCGGCTCGCTTCGATGACGTCGCCTTCTTGGCTGGAGCGCTCTTCTTGGCCGACGACTTCTTGGCCGGCGCCGCCTTCTTCGCCGGAGTCGACTTCTTGGCCGGCGCCGCCTTCTTCGCCGCCGCCTTCTTGGCCGCCGCCTTCTTGGCCGGTGCCGGCTTCTTCGCTGCGCTCTTCTTGGCAGCAGCCTTCTTCGCTCCGGCCTTCTCCGCCGGTGCCTTCTTGGCGGCGGCCTTCTTCGCAGCGGGCTGCTTCTTCGCCGCCGCTTTCCTGTCGGCTGCCTCATCGGAGGGCTTGTCCCGGCGAGGGCTCGGCCGCGGCTCCTCCGGCTCCTCCTCGTCGTCCTCTTCTCCTTCTTCTTCCTCCCCGTCTTCTTCCGGTTCGTCGTCCTCGTCCTCTTCTTCGTCTTCCTCCTCGTCGTCCTCCGGTTGCTCTTCCTCGTCCTCGTACTCCTCGTCCTCGTACTCCTCGTCCTCGGGCTCGTCCTCCTCGTCGGACTCCCCGAGCCGCGCCGTCCGGTCACTGAGGGCGTCGGCCAGCGAGTTCATGCCCCGGTCCGCCGCCGCTGTCAGTGCCTTCCTGCCGGAGCCGAGGACCTCGCCCTTCAACTGGTCCTGAAGTTCGGCGAACTGCGGCATCTCGCCCAGTCGGCGCATACCTTCGGCGGCGAGCTGGCGCGGCTCCAGGCCGAAGCGCCTGCCTGCCAGATAGGTCGCGACGGAGAGCGCCACGCGCCCCTTCTTCGTGCGACCGAGTACGTATCCGCCCACAACAGCTGCTGCGAGCGTCACCTTTGTCTGATCTTCCATGAGTAAGTCACCTTCGATGGCTCGGCGCGGGGCGGGCTTGTCCGGCATAGAGCCGGTCGAGCAGCTCCGCCTCTTCCCGTTCGAACTCCTCCAGGCCGACGTTGCCGTCCTCGAGCTCCTGGTTCAGCGCGGCGAGCTGGGCCCGGATCACGCCCGGATCGTGCAGCTCGCGGTCGGCCGCGTCATTCACTTTCTCGGCCACCCAGATCACGCCGCGGACCGGCGCGAGGGGCAGCAGGAGCAGGCCGGTGAACAGTCCCATGTCAGACCCTCGAGACCGTCGGCCGTGGAGCACGGGAGGGGACGAAGCTGTAGCAGGGCAGCGGACCTGCGACGCGAAGCTCGACGCGCTCCCTGTGCGCGTCGGCGAACCGCCGCGCCGTTGCCCGGAAGGCGTCGCTCTCCTTCCGGTCGACGAGAAACGACACGTTGAGGGCACATCCGTGAACCTCAGGACCGGCAGCGACCGCGCGGGCCATGGGAGTGAGCTGGTGAAGGAGCTTCTTCCCGGCCTCGGCCGCCCGGCGGGACAGCGCGGTCGCCACGGCCTCACCGAGCCGGACGTTGGCCTCGTAGCCGGGGCGGCGGCGGACCTCGTCGCGCAGACGCCGTACGTTCTTCTCCTCGGCGACGACAGCGGCGAGCGCGTCCTGGGCGGGGAGCGCCTTCACGTTGATCTCCACGCTTCGGTCGAGGTGGTGAAGGGCCGCGAGGTGCTCGGTCTGCGATCCGTCCAGCTGGGCACAGACCGACGCCTCGTCCGGTGCGATCACGCCGAACCGCATGGGCAGCACGGGACCGCTGTCCGAGAGGCGCAGCAGCAGCTCCTGGTGCGCCATCAGGTCTCTGCGGCGCGCCCGCAGTTGCTGTGGCGCGTCGCTCACGACGGCGGTGACGCGCCCGTCGCCGACCAGCCACAGCGGGGCTGGAGGGCTGCCCACGCCGACCGCGTCGGCCGGAAGCTTCGCTCCCGCCGGGATGATCGCGTACACGTACACACGGTTCTCGGTCACGGCTCACGCCTCCGCGCGTTGGCGTCGGCTCGCCCCGTCGCGGGCGGGCGCCCTGCGCTTCTTCGGCCGCTCTTCCTTCTCGTCGTCGTCATCGTCACCGCTCCCCACGGCCTTGCGGACCGAGTCACCGACGGACTCCGCGGCCTTCCGCACCTTGCGCTTGCCTACCGACTTGGCGGCGCGTCCACCGAGCAGTTCGGGGATGGTGGTGCTGCCCGAGTCGCGCTCCAGGTCGAGCCGGTTGCACGCCTCGGCGAAGCGCAGGTAGGTGTCCACACTCGCGACGACGATGCGCGCGTCTATCTTGAGGATCTCGATGCCGACCAGCGACACCCGGATGAAGATGTCGATGACCATGCCCCGGTCGAGGATGAGTTCCAGAACGTCATAGAGCGTGCCGGCCCTGGGCGGGCAGGGTGCGACTTCATCGGCGTACATGGTCGTGGTCATGGAGGGTCCTTCCGGGTGAGAGGCGACAACGGGTCATTCGTCGGCGGAGCCACGCCGGTAGCGGCGGACTCGGCTGTACTCCATGAGTTCGCCCCGCTCATCGATCTGCACCTCGTAGGAGGCCAGCAGGCTCGTGGTGTCCGGGATGCGGGGGACTTCGAGCACGTCGACGACGACACACCATCCGTCGTCGTTCCGCCGCACGGCCGACACCCCCTCCGAGGGGTGACAGATCAGTCTTTCCAGGCTCTCGCAGGCAGCACGTGCAGCGTGCTCGGGCCCGCGTCGGGACGAGGAGCGTGGGGCTGCCGTTTTCGCTGTGGCCCCGGATCGGGCGCGACGGTTCTCTGCCATGAGATCCAGTCTGATCAGAATCGGTTCCGGCGCACCTCGGCCGACGGGCGGGCGAGCCAGGATGCTCACCCTTTCGCCGTTCCGGCGGGACGCATCGCCCTGGACGCGTGCACAGTCGTAGGCATGAGTGAGAGCCGTGGCCCCGCCGGGCCCGATGAAGAGCACGTACGGCCGTTCGGGGCCGGTGACACGACCGTCGAGGCGCTCGGAGCGCTGACGCAGGCGCTGGAGGGGGTGGAGCGTGCCCGGGGGCAGCTCTACGGATTCCATCAGCTCACGGGCGGTGCGGATCTGACGCTGGACCGGGTCGTCGAGCTCCTCCGGATGGGTGGCCACGCGGAGCAGGCGGACCTTGTGGAGCGGGAGATCCTGGGCCGCAACGTCATCCCCGGCTGCTGGACCTTTCAGATCGTCGAGGCGTACGACGACACGTACTACCGGCCGTTCGTCGCGGTCGAGGAGCGGGTGCGCCGGGAGCTCGTGGGAGGGCGGCGCCACCTCTACGAGGCGGAGATGAAGGAAGCCCGCCGTACGCACGGGCACCCTCATCACACCGCGCGGCCCTGAGATGGATCCGGCAGAGGCACTGCGGCGGATCGCGTTCCTTCTGGAGCGGTCCCAGGCAGCGACGTACCGGGTGAAGGCCTTCCGCACGGCGGCGGAGGCGATCAGTTCCATGGACGGCGAGGAGGTCGCCCAGCGGGTGGCGCACGGTTCGCTGGAGACGGTGCGCGGCATCGGGCCGAAGACGGCCAGGGTGATCCATGAGGCGATGGAGGGGGCGACGCCCGGCTATCTCGAAGCCCTGGAGGAAGAGGCGTCCGCACCGTTGGCCTCGGGCGGCGAGTCGCTGCTGGCCGCCCTGCGAGGGGACTGCCATCTCCACTCGGACTGGTCCGACGGGGGCAGCCCCATCGCGGAGATGGGCCGGACGGCTGCCGAGCTGGGCCATGAGTGGGCAGTGCTCACCGACCACTCCCCCAGGCTCACCGTGGCCAACGGGCTCTCGACCGAGCGCCTCCTCGATCAGCTGTCCGTGGTGGCGGAGCTCAACGAGCGGTGGGCGCCTTTTCGCCTGCTCACCGGAATCGAGTGCGACATCCTCGACGACGGCTCGCTGGACCAGGATCCTGACGTGCTGGAGCGGCTCGATGTGGTGGTCGTCTCGGTCCACTCGAAGCTGCGGATGGACGCGGCGGCGATGACCGAGCGAATGCTCGCCGCCGTACGCGATCCGCACGCGGACATCCTGGGGCACTGCACGGGGCGCCTCCTCGGCGGGAAGAAGCGGCCCCCGTCGGAGTTCGACGCCGGCCGAGTCTTCGCGGCGTGCGCCGAGGCCGGGACGGCGGTGGAGATCAACTGCCGCCCGGAGCGGCTCGATCCCCCACGCGACCTGCTCCGGCAGGCCGTCGCTTCGGGTGCTCTCCTCTCGATCGACACCGACGCCCACGCGCCGGGGCAGCTGGACTGGCAGCCGTACGGGTGCGCTCGGGCGGAGGAGTGCGGAGTGCCCGTGGACCGTGTCGTCACCACCTGGCCCGTGGAACGGCTCCTGTCCTGGACGGCGGAGAAGCCCGGCCGGTAGTGCCCTGGGCCAGGGTGCGCCGGTGCGGACAGGCTGGTCGCGGGCGTTCGGCGTAGAGTCGATCACGGTCGTCCATGTGACTCCGGGGCATGCCGGGGCAGGAGGAAAGCCATGTCACGTCACCGCACAGGACCTGCCCTTCCGCGAGCACGCGGCGCGCTCTCCGCAGGTGTGATCGGCTACCTGCAGGACAGCGGCCCTCTGCCGGATCCGGAAGGGGCGCGGGCCGCCGAGCCGTACGGCGACGACCTGCAACTCTCGCTCTACGTCTGCTACGAGCTGCACTATCGCGGGTTCAGCGGCGTACGCCCCGAACTGGAGTGGGATCCGCCCCTTCTCGCGGTACGCGCCGCGTTGGAGGACCGTTTCCTGACGGCGCTGCGGCTCGACGCGCCCGTGGACGCCGGCCTTGAGGATGTCCTGGACAGGCTTCTGGTGGAACCGGTCCGCGGATCCGGCGTCTCCTGGTTCCTCCAGGACCGTGGCGAGCTTCGCCACCTGCGCGAATACGCGGTGCAGCGCTCGCTGTACCACCTCAAGGAGGCCGACCCGCATGCCTGGGTGCTGCCACGGCTCAGTGGGCGGGCCAAGGCGGGCATGGCAGCGATCGAGTACGACGAGTTCGGCGCCGGGCGAGCGGACCGCGTCCACGCCCGGTTGTTCGCCGACCTCATGACGGATCTGGGCCTCGACAGCGCGTACGGACGCTATCTGGACGAGGGCTGCGCGCCCATGCTGGCCCTGGTGAACCTGATGTCGCTGTTCGGTCTGCACCGTCGGCTGCGCGGGGCTCTGGTGGGTCACTTCGGCGCTGTGGAGATCACCTCCTCCCCCGCGTCGCGGCGTCTCGCCGACGCCATGAAACGCACCGGCGCGGGCCCCGCGGCGGAGTTCTTCTACACCGAGCACGTCGAAGCGGACGCGGTGCACGAGCAGGTGGTGCGCCGCGACGTGATCGGCGGTCTGCTCGACGACGAACCCGAACTGGCGGCAGACATCGCGTTCGGCGTCACCGCCACCTCGTTCCTCGAGGACCGGCTCGGCGACCGGCTGCTCACGGGCTGGCAGGCCTGAACCACCGCCCTGATCCGTACCGTCGGCGAAGCACCGAATGGAGTCACAGATGTCCGCAGACATGGCCGAGGGCACCCGTAACGCCCGCTTGATGACTCTTCCGGGGGTGTACGCGCCCCAGCACGACACTCTCCTGCTCCTGGCGGCACTCAACCGGGAGGACATCGGTCCGAACACCGAGGTCCTGGATGTCGGCACGGGCAGCGGCGCCCTCGCTCTGCACGCCGCGCGGCGGGGAGCGCGGGTGACGGCCGTGGACGTCGCGTGGCGGGCGCTGGTGACCGCCCGGCTGAACGCACTGCTGCACCGTCGGCATATCACCGTGCAGCGCAGCGATCTCCTCTCGGCACTGCCCGGCCGGTCCTACGACCTGGTGATCTGCAACCCGCCCTATGTGCCGTCCCCCCTGGGCCGGCTCCCCGGGCACGGTGCGGCGCGGGCCTGGGAGGCCGGGCGCGACGGGCGGGCGATCCTGGACAGGGTGTGTGAGACCGCCCCGGCCGCGCTGCGCCCCGGAGGCCGCCTCCTCCTCGTGCACTCCGGCCTGTGCGACAGCGAAGCCACCCTCCGGCGTCTCTCGGATGCCGGGCTGCGGGCCTGTGTCAGTCACCGCGCCCTGGTTCCCCTCGGGCCCGTGCTGCGCTCCAGACTGCGGTGGCTTCGGGAAGCGGGCCTGGTGGACCAGGGAGAGACGTCGGAGGAACTGGTGGTCATCCGTGCCGAACAAGCCTGAAAACCCGTGCCGGATCACCCTCGGAGACGAGGGGCCTCTCCTGGTCGAAGGGCCCGTGGAAGTCACCTGCGCGGACGGCAGCGTGGCCGTCTCCGACCGGTTCGTCGTGGCCGTCTGCATGTGCCGGCGCAGCCGGATGTACCCGTGGTGCGACACCAGCCACCGGCGCCGGACGCGGCCCGGCGACGAGCCCCGCGGTTCGGCGGGCTGACGTCCCTCACTCACCGGCCCTCGGACGGAACTGCGTCACGCCGCGCAGCCGGCGGGACACCTCCCGCAGCCGTGGGTGGTGTTCGTGGGCCTGGGCGGAGCGGCGGTCCAGTTCCTCGGCCAGGCGCTCCGTGCGCTTGTCGATGTCGAGCTCGTCGAGGATGCGGTCGACCTCCGCGAGCAGTGCGCCGTGCAGCTGCCACTGCCTCGGGTGCTCCTGGACGTCTTCGAGCAGCAGGTCCGCCACGCGGTCGCGAGTCGTGCGACTGCGGGCGAGCGCGTCGGCCAGGCGCTCCTCGGCCTCCTCTCCGCTCTCGGCCATCGGCGTGGTGATCATCAGCGCGAAGCCCTCGATGGCGTCGGACATGTGCCCGAACAGCTCCCTGAGGTTCATGGCCACGTCCTCGGGGAAGAGCGCTTCACCGGTGCGCTCCTTGGCGAGGTCGGTCAGTGTGCGGGTCAGGACGCGCAGCACCACTGCGCAGATCTCCAGCGTGTCGAGCCCGGTCCGCAGGACGACACGGTAGAGCAGCCCCTGCTTGACGCGTGGGTTGAGCATCAGGCTCTCCTCGGCCTGCCTCAGGGAGCCGTCGACCTCCACGATGTCGTGGTCCAGACGGCGGGCTTCGTGCAGCCGGGCGGCGGCCTCCCGCACGGGGTGGTTGCCGCCGATCTCCTCACCGAGGGCCCGGAACATCTTTCCCATCCGCGCCCCCAGGCCGCCGATGGAGGCGCCCGCCGACTCGACCCAGACGGGCGGTGCCAGGAGGAGGTTGAAGAGCAGACCGACTCCCGCGCCGATCAGCGTCTCCAGCACGCGCTCCCAGGCTGTGTCGGCGACCTGGGCGACGCCGAGGACGAGCATTGCGCTGATGGCCACCTCCGGCACGAACTCGTTGACCCGGACCAGTCGTCCGACCAGCAGGGAGGTGAAGATGGTCAGCCCGAGAGTCCACCAGCTCAGGCCCACCAGGGAGCTGAACCCGCTGGCGATGAGGACCCCGACGACGACGGCGTTCACACGCCTGATCCCGGTGGTGAGTGTGGCGTACAGCGTCACCTGCACCACGAGGAGGGCGGTGAGGGGGGCGGTGAGCGGGGCCGGGTGCGGTTCGGGCAGCACTGCCTGGGCCACGGCGAAGGCGATGACGGCCGCTGCCGTCGACCGCAGCGTCTGGGCCGCGACCGGTTCGGTGGTGCGCTGGACGAGTTTGACGACGGGCTCGGGCGTGGAAACGGCAGGCATTCCTTGACGGTGCCCCGTTCCCCGGCCCCCCAGTGCTTCGGGGGCCGGGCGGACTCCGTACGGACGTACGCGTGCCCCCATCGGCGCCGGTCTCGCGATCCTGGCCACATGGAGAGAGGGTGGAGACATGGCTATCTCACTCACGCCCCCGGGGGAGACGCCTCCCGCCGAGGGCTGCATAAGCGAAGCACACGTCGAGCGTGCCGACGGTGGCATCTGGGAACACCCCGTCCTCTGGGCGACCGTGGTGCTGCTGGGCTCAGCCGTCGTCGCCGGATACTTCATCGCACGAATCTTCGGCTTCACATGAGCGCGCGCCGGACTCTGGACGCGTTGCTGGAGCGGCACGGCACCACCTTTGCCGCCGAGGCGGGTATCCGGCTGCGTGACACCCCTCAGCCCCTGTACCAACTGCTCGTCCTGAGCCACCTGCTGAGCGCTCGGATCCGTGCACAGGTGGCGGTGGCCGCCGCGCAGGCACTCTTCTCGCATCGGCTGCGCACGCCGCGCCGCATGGCCGACGCCACGTGGCAGGAGCGCGTCGACGCGCTGGGCGAGGGCGGCTACCGCCGGTACGACGAACGTACGGCGACCCAGCTGGGAGACGGTGCACTCCTCCTGCTCGACTCGTACGGCGGGGACCTTCGACGCCTGCGCCGGGAGGCCGACGGGGACACGGACGCACTGCGCGCGGGGCTCCGCCGCTTTCCCGGCATAGGGCCGGCGGGCGCCGACATCTTCCTTCGCGAGGTGCAGACGGTATGGCCCGAGACGGCGCCCTACCTCGACACGAAGGCGCTCCAGGGAGCCGAACAGCTGGGGCTGCCCACGACACCGGGCAAGCTCATCCGGCTGGCGAAGGACCAGGACCCGGCTGTACTCGCCGCGGCGCTGGTGCGGGGTGCGCTGGACAAGAGCTGAGCCCGCTCAGCCTGTCGGCCGCCGCTTGCCCGGCTTCGTGGAGCGGCCTTCCACCAGTGCTCGCCGGATCTGCGCGGCTGCGGCACGGACGTGCTCCGACGTGGCCGTCCGGTCGGCCACCGAGGTGACGAAACGGTGGGTGGGGCGCAGACACTCGCCGCACGGGGTGTCCGTGGTGATCAGGTAGCCGTCCTCGCACTGGGGATTCGCGCAGTGGGCGGGGCCCACCAGCGCCTCGGCGATCTCCTGCGGCGCCCAGCGGCGCCGGCCGTCCTCGTCCTTCTCGTGGAGGGCATGGGACCAGCGGACGTTCCACCGGCGTTCGAGCCGCTCCAGAAGCTGGTCCGGGGTGCGCCGGGCGAGTTCCTGGTGGATCAGATCGTGCACCGTACGGGGGTGGCGGTGACCGAGTGCCTGGACCAGCGGTTGCGGAAGGGCCTGAAGGATGTAGCCGACCGGATCGCCGGCCGCGCGCTCGCGCCACTTGCGGCAGGTGCAGGGGCCGTCGGCGGGCAGCGCACGCTGGCATCGGCCGCACCGGCCGCGGCATTCCGCGCAGAGCCCGTCGTCGAGCCCGTCCAGGTGGGGCGCGGGGGCCCGGCCGCAGTCACGGCAGCAGGCGGCGCAGGGGCCGCAGAGGCGCTCGTCGCCGAGTTTCGTCGTCCACTGGCGCTGCTGGCAGCGACAGCACAGTGCGTTGTTGCAGTACTCGTGGTGGGCGGCACCCGAGTGCCGTCCGGGGGACGGGAATGACATGGAATGCGTTCTCCAGGTGCGTGGCAAGGATCGGTCAGGTCCAAGCCATGTCGACGAAGCGCGCGCAGGGGCCCTCGGACGACGGTATCGCCCCGGTCGGGTCCTGTGCGGCACTGTGCCGCGATCCGGTCGACATTCTCCCGCACCCGGACGGTGCGTGTGGTCAGGGCCTCAGGCCACTGACGACGTTCGCGGTGGCGGTGATCCCTTCGTGGATGGTGGGAGCCATGCTCGTACCCGCGAGAAAGAATCCCAGCAGGGCGCAGACGATCGCGTGCGAGACCTTGAGTCCGCCGTTGCGCAGGAAGATCACTGCGAGGATCAGCAGAAGCAGCACCACTGAGATCGAAATGGCCATGGCCAACCTCCTCCGCCGCGCCGGAATTGCGGCATTCGGCCGCCAGTGTGGCGCAGCGGAGGGGCCGTTCGGCGAACTGGCGTGTCCGCCGAACGGGTGTTGACGCACGGTGACCGGACGCGACTGCCGGCGCCGGTCAGCCGGTCCTGCGACTGCTGGCCCCGCGTCGGCGCAGGAACGTCTCGAGCCCTGCCAGATCGTCGGTGTTGAGGTGGTCGACGCCCGCGGCGACGAGCTCGGTCCAGACGGCATCGCGTTCCGGGCCCGCGAGGTCGGGCGTGCCCCAGAAGCGGACCCGCTGTCCGTCGGCGTGGGCCGATGCGACGAACGTGCCCAGCCTGTCCCGCTCGGCGGCGGGGAAGGGCCCTGTCCCCTGCCAGCTGAAGCTCGTGGCCCAGTTGCCGCTGATGAGAGGGATGAAGGAGGCGGGGGCCGCGGTGCCGAGGTCCTCGGGCCGGCCGTCGTAGAAGGCGTACCGGGTGGCCTGTGCCTCCATCGGGACGCGGGCGGCCCGGTCGCCCGAGATGACGGCGGTCACCGCACCGGTCCGGACCCGGCCATGGACGGAGCGGGTGAGGATCCGGCGGTAACGGCGGAGCACCCTGTCGAGCTGTAGGTAGGTGGCGGCGCCGTCGGTCTTGATGTCGATCAGCAGCTGCAGCGGGTCCCGGTGCCCGGCGTGGACGGAACCGTGGTTGGCGCGGATCCGTGCGACCAGGGGGTCGAGGTAGAGCGAGGCGAGGGTGCGCGCGGGGTCGAGACTCTCGGCCTCGTGGGCGACGAGCAGTTCGCCGTCGACGAGGAAGACGTCCGCCTCGACGCTGGTGAAGCCGTGCCCGAGTGCGTCGTGGAGAGGGCGCGGGTGCAGGTAGTCGTTGTGGGCGTGGGCCCGCGCCAGAGGTCGGGGGCCACGGGGGCGGGTGGTCGCGGTGGGTGCCGCGGCGGCTGCCTGGGCGGGGATGAAAGCTCCCGCGGCGGCGGTGGCGAGGGCGGTGGTGACGACTCTGCGACGGGTCAGGTGTGCCATGGGGTCTCCCTGAAGCGGTCGGGCGGGCAGAGCGGGCGGGGGGACGCGATGAGTATGGAGCCCCGGACGGAACGAAAGGCAGGTACCTGCCAAGAGTTGGAACGCCCGTCGTCCACGCGTCGGTTGCGCTGTGCCTGCTGTTTTCCTGCTCACCGCGCCGGACACCGCAGGGCATGACGGGGCGGGGGCACGTGTGATCACGCACCCCCGCCCCGCACCGCTTCACGGAGCCGGAAGCTCCACCAGCCCGGCCACGGCCTCACGGTGGTGTCCCGCCGTGCCGTACGCGATCGAGTCGGCCTTGGCCCGCTTCAGATACAGATGCGCGGGGTGCTCCCAGGTCATGCCGATCCCGCCGTGCAGCTGGACGCACTCCTCCGCCGCGTGGACCGCGACCCCGGAGCAGTACGCCTGCGCCACGGCGACCGCGAGCGGAGCGTCCGGACTGCCGGTCGCCAGCGCGTCCGCGGCGTTGCGGGCGGCGGCACGCGCGGAGACGACCTCCAGCCACAGCTCCGCCATCCGGTGCTTGAGCGACTGGAACGAGCCCACCGGCCTGTTGAACTGGTGACGTTCACGGGTGTACCGGACGGTCTCGGTCAGACACCACTCGGCCAGGCCGAGCTGCTCGGACGCGAGCAGCCCCGCACCGGCCAGCAGGCCCCTGGTCAGGGCCGCTGCCGCTGGGCCCGCGTCCGCGATGAGGGTGCCGGTGGCGCCGGTGAGGGTGACCGTGGCGAGCGGCCGGGTCAGGTCGAGCGGGACGAGCGGCTGTGCGGCGACGCCGTCCCCGCCGGTCTCCACCGCGTAGAGCCCCTTCTCGGTGGGCACCAGCAGCACGTCGGCCGTCGCCGCCTCCGCGACGCCGGTCACGGTCCGCTCCAGGGCTCCGGTCATCGCCGCCGCTCCCTCGGCGGGGGGCGTGGCGAACGGCAGCGCGAGCACGGCGACCTTGCTGCCCGTCGCCAGTTCACCGAGGAGTCCGGCGGCCGGGCCGTCCTCGGCACTCAGCGCGAGAAGGATCTCGGTCGCGACGACAGCGCTCGTCAGGTACGGCGCCGGGGCGACACTGCGCCCGAGCTCCTCCAGGACCACAGCGGCCTCACGGTGGGTAGCACCCTGGCCTCCGAGCTTCTCCGGGACCAGCAGACCCGCTGCCCCGATCCCCGTGGCCAGCGATTCCCACAGCCGCAGGTCGTACGGCGTGTCGGACTCGATCGCCGCGATCACCTTCGGCGCGTCGGCCCTGTCGGCGAGCAGCGAACGCACGGCGGACCGCAGGTCTTCCTCGGCCTCCGAGTAGAGCAGGCCGGGCGACTGGGCGGCTTCGGTCTGTGCGGTCATCGGGCAAGATCCTTCCAGGCGACGTCCTTGTCGTTGCGCGGCTCGACGGGCAGACCGAGGACGCGCTCGGCGACGATGTTGAGCAGGACCTCGCTCGTACCGCCCTCGATGGAATTGCCCTTGGACCGCAGATAGCGGTAGCCGGCGTCGCGTCCGGTGAAGTCGACCAGCTCCGGGCGACGCATGGTCCAGTCGCTGTACAGCAGGCCTTCGTCACCGAGGAGTTCGACCTCCAGGCCGCTGATCTCCTGGTTGAGGCGGGCGAAGGCGAGCTTCATGCCGGACCCCTCGGGCCCGGGCTGTCCGGCGACAAGCTGCTGACGCAGGCGTTCACCGGTGAGCCTGGCGACCTCGGCCTCGACCCACAGCGTGAGCAGCCGCTGGTGGAGGTCGTGGGTGCGCAGGCCGGGCTGTGCGCGCCAGGTCTTCGCGACGGCGCCGATCATGCCGCCCTCGCGGGGGATGCGGGCTCCGCCGATGGACACGCGCTCATTCATCAAGGTGGTCCGGGCGACCTTCCACCCGTCACCGACCGGGCCCAGGCGCCTGCTGTCCGGGATGCGTACGCCGGTGAGGAAGACCTCGTTGAACTCCGCCTCGCCGGTGATCTGACGCAGCGGGCGCACCTCGACACCGGGGTCCGACATGTCGCAGATGAAGTAGCTGATACCACGGTGCTTGGGGACGTCCGGATCGGTGCGGGCGATCAGGATCGCCCAGCGGGCCACATGGGCGCTGGACGTCCAGACCTTCTGCCCGTCCACCACCCAGTCCTCACCGTCGCGGACGGCGCGGGTGCCCAGTGCGGCGAGGTCGGACCCGGCGCCGGGCTCGCTGAAGAGCTGGCACCACACCTCCTCGCCGACCCACAGCGGGCGCAGGAAGCGCTGTTTCTGCTCCTCGGTGCCGTAGCCGAGGACGGTCGGAGCGGCCATGCCGAGCCCGATACCGATGCGGCGCGGGTCGTTGTCCGGGGCACCGGCGGCGGCCAGTTCCGCGTCGACGACGGGCTGCAGGGAGCGTGACGCGTCGAGTCCGCCCAGCCCGGCGGGATAGTGCACCCAGGCCAGACCGGCGTCGAAGCGCGCCTTGAGGAAGTCGGTGCGGCCGGTGGTGGCCGGCGGGTGGGCCGCCAGCAGCTCCTGGGTGAGGCGGCGGATCTCCGCCGCGTCGATGACGGCGCTCATCGGGTGCCTCCTGACGGCAGGACGACGATACGGCCGGTGCTGGTGCCGTCGGCGACCCGCTGGACGGCTCGCGCCGCGTCGGCCATGGGGACGCGCTCGCTGATCAGCGGCTTGATGACTCCCTGTGCCGCGAGCTTGGTGAGCTCGTCGTGGCAGGAGCGGACGGCGGCGGGGTCCTTGGTGTTGTACAGACCCCAGTGGAGTCCGGCGATGGAGTAGTTCTTCACCAGGGCGTGGTTGAGGCCCGGTGTCGGGATGACTCCGCTCGCGAAGCCGACCACCACGACACGGCCCTCGAAGGCGATGCACTTGACGGACTTGGCGTAGGCGTCCCCGCCGACCGGGTCGTAGACGACGTCCGCGCCGCGTCCGCCCGTGGCCTCCTTCACCGCGGCGACGATGTCCTCGCTCCGCCGGTCGATGACCAGGTCACAGCCGAGCTCTCGGGCGGTCGCGGCCTTGTCAGGGCCGCCGACGACCCCGATGACGGTTGCGCCGGCGGCCTTGCCGAGCTGGACGGCCGCGCTTCCGACGCCACCCGCGGCGGCATGCACCAGCAGTGTCTCGCCGGCCTGCAGACGTGCGCGCCGGTGCAGCCCGAACCAGCCGGTCTGGTAGCCGATGTGCAGTGCGGCGGCCTCGGCGTCGTCAAGTGCGTCGGGGGCCGGCAGCAGGGCCGCCTCGTCCGCCACGACGTACTCGGCGAAACCGCCCCTCGGGAGGGCGGGGGTGGCGAGCACCCGGCGCCCGTCCTCCGTCTCGCCGCAGACCTCCACACCGGGAGTGAAAGGCAGCGGGGGCCTGACCTGGTACTGGCCGCGGCAGAGCAGCGCGTCGGGGAAGTTGATGTTCGCCGCCCGCACCTCGAGCAGCACCTGCCCGTCCCCGGGGGTCGGCCGGTCCGTCTCATCGAGCTCCATCACCTCGCTCGGCTCGCCGTTCCGGTGCACTCGCCATGCCTGCATGAGGGGCCTCCACAACACTGTCGGCATTACCACTGCTCCGCCGCATACTAAGCGGTCGCTTGCCAGTCTGGGAACACCTCGCGCCCACCCGGCCCGGACCCGTTCACGACTGTTTGGGCTTTGCCCTTACGTGCATCCGCTCCCCCTGCGGCCCGAACAGGCTGAGGAATTCGACCGGCTCGTCGCCCGCGGGGCCGAACCAGTGCGGGAGCCTGGTGTCGAACTCGGCGGCCTCACCAGGAGCCAGGACCAGGTCGTGCTCGGCGAGCTTGAGCCGCAGCCGCCCGTTGAGCACGTACAGCCATTCGTAACCCTCGTGGGTGCGCTGCTCGGGCGCCTCGGTGCAGGACGCCTCCTGAATGACCTTGTACGCCTGGAGACCACCCGGCCGTGCCGTGAGCGGCAGGGAGGTCTTCGCGCCGTGCACGATCGGTTTCGCCTTGACCCTCGGATCACCGACCGGCGGCGCCCCGACGAGATCATCGAGCGGCACCTCGTGGGCCCTGGCGATGGGAAGCAGCAGCTCCAGGCTGGGACGCCGGCCACCGGATTCGAGGCGTGACAGCGTCGAGACGGAGATTCCCGTCGCCTCGGAGAGCCCTGCGAGTGTCACACCACGGTCCTTGCGCAGCCGCCTCAGACGTGGGCCGACTCCGGTGAGCACAGCGTCGAGTTCAGGGTCGCCCTGGTTCTGTTCCGTCATGACCCCATTGCAGAATCAGCAATCCTCTTTGTCAATCAGCGCCCGCGGCGGGAGCCGGGCCCACCATGCGGTCAGCGGGGGAAGACCTCGAAGGTGACGGCCGGACGGCCGCCGAAGCGCTCGGCGGCCGCGCCGGTGGTACTCGTCAGGAACGTGCGGCAGTACGCCTCCGGATCCTCGTCCGTCAGCACCTCGATATAGGTGCGATGGGCCAGCAGCGACCGGACGGAGCGCTCGAACCCGGGTGTCGCGTCGACCGCGTGGGTGGGCCGGTCGGTGCCCGCCACGGCGACCCAGCGCACCCCGTCCCACGGCGCGAGTCCCTGCTCACCCAGTTCGGGGAAGATCCAGCGGTTGCCCGCGTCACCCGCGGCGTCCAGGGTGGCCCGGCCCACCGCCCGGTGATCCGGGGTGTTCCAGGCGACGCCGCCCCAGGTGTCACGGTGGTTGAGAGTGATGAGCAGTTCGGGCCGGTGACGGCGGACGGCCGCGGCGATGTCGCGGCGCAGAGCCGCGCCGTATTCGATGACACCGTCCCGGTGGTCGAGGAACTCCACGGCGGAGACGCCGACGGCCGCGGCGCTCTCGCGCTGTTCCTGTTCCCGCAGTGGAGCACACTCGTCAGGGGCGATCGTGTCGATCCCTGCCTCTCCCCGGCTCGCCAGAAGGTAGGTGACCTCACGCCCCTCGTCGGTCCAGCCGGCCACGGCTGCGGCGCAGCCGTACTCCAGGTCATCAGGGTGGGCGACCACGGCCAGGGCGCGGCGCCAGTCCGTGGGCATGGGTTCCAGCTGCTGTGTCATACGCGGCAGGCTATCCAGCGGAAGGGAACGGATGCGTGCATTCCGGAGGCGGTTCGGGGCAGGGGGCCAGTAGCCGCTCCGGTCGGACGCGTACGAAGCCCGGCCGCGTGGAGCCGGAGCTCGAAATACCCCTGGGGGTATTGTTGCCGTCCGGGGCACAGAGGCGGGCAGGACCCAGGCCCGCCCCGCTCCGGCGACCGAAAGGAACCCCGCCCGTGATCAGCCCCGCCACCCTCTCCCCCTCCGAGGCCGCAGCCCGGCTGGAGGAGTTCACCGTCATCGACGTCCGGGCCCCCGGCGAATACGCCTCCGGGCACGTGCCCGGCGCCCTGAACATTCCGCTCGACCGGCTGACCGAGGCGGTGCCCGCCCTGAAGTCGGCCTCCGCCCGCGGCTCCCTGCTGGTGGTGTGCGCCTCCGGTGTGCGGTCCACCCGTGCCTGCGAGATCCTCGCCGACGCCGACATCGACGCTGCCACGCTGACCGGTGGGACCTCCGCCTGGGAGGGCGACGGGCACGGGCTGGACCGCCCTGTCGGCGCCCGGACGACCTGGCCGATGGAGCGCCAGGTGCGTCTCGCCGCCGGTTCGCTGGTGGTGGCCGGCCTGGTGGCCGGCCGGCGTTTCCCGGCGGCGCGGTGGCTTTCGGCCGGCATCGGCGCCGGACTCGTCTACTCCGCGGTGAGCAACACCTGCGGCATGGCCGCCGCGCTCTCGAAGCTGCCGTACAACCAGGCGCCGCAGTCGGCGGCCGGCCTGGACGCCACGCTGGACGCGCTCCAGGGGTGACCGCGTACCGCTAGCGGTCGCTCTCTCCCCGCACGAGGGCAAGCAGCCGGTCCAGTACGTGGGGGCCTCCCGCGCGCACGCCGTCGTGCTCGTACTCGCTGGTCACCCACGTGCGCAGCCCGCGGATCGAGGATGCGGTGCGCAGCGCGTGGCCGGTGTCCACGTACATGTCGTCGTGGTAGACGGCGGCGGCCACCGGCACCTCGTTGGCCGCGAGCCGCCCGGCGTCGTACAGGACGGGCCAGTCGGTACGGGCGGCGAGCAGCTCCGCCGTCTCGCGCAGGGGGCGCAGCGCGGGGTCGACGTCGAAGTGCCAGGGGTGGATGCTCTCTCCGGTGAAGAGCACGGGGCCGTCGCCCGCCAGCGCGGCGGCGGCGTCGAACTGCGGAAACTCGGCGCGGACGCGTTCGGCGGCCCAGTCCGTGGGCCGCGCGCCCTGGCCGTAGATCGCCTCGTGCATCAGGGCGTACAGCGGGTGGCCGGCGAAGGAGGTGGAGGTGCGCATGGCCTCCTGGAAGGCGTCGGACAGCTCGGTGCCGTGCGGGCCTTCGACGAAGGCGTTCTCCAGGAGGTAGTGCAGCTGGTGGCTGCCGTTGCCGCCGCCCAGCATGATGCCGAGGGACTGGAACCCCTCGGGGGTCAGCGTGTGCCCGGCGCTGTCCGGGCGGTGCTCGGCGAGGTATGCGGCGATCTCGCGGGCGCGGGCGATGTCCTGCGGGTAGCGGGCGTAGTGCGCCGCCACCTTGCGCTCGATCCGCGGATAGCCGGCCCGGTAGACGTCGTCGGCGTGCGCGTCCAGGGAGGGCAGGCCGCCGGTGATCAGGACGGCCTCGAGCCCTTCCGGGGCGGCGGACAGGTAGCGGACGGCGCAGAAGCCGCCGAAGGACTGCCCCAGGACGGTCCAGGGCGCGCCGCCTGTGAGCCGGGGGCGGATCAGTTCGCAGTCGCGGACGATGCTGTCGGCACGGAAGTGGGCGAGGTAGTCGGCCTGCTCGCGCGCGCCGCCGCGCACGGGCAGGGTCTGCCGGTTGGCCGGGGTGGAGAGGCCGGTGCCCCGCTGGTCCAGGAGCAGCACACGGAACTCCCGCACCGCCCGCCCCAGCCAGGCCTCGGTGCCCACGAAGCGGCGGGCGCCGAAGCCGGGGCCGCCTTCCAGGTAGACCAGCCACGGCAGCTGCTCAGCGCCCTTCCCGCTCGCCACGGCCTCACGGCCGAAGATCTCGATCGTCTCGCCGCCCGGATCGTCGTGGTCGAGGGGGACCGTGAAGCTTCGGTCGGTGAGGACGATGCCTGGCTGGCGAAAGCTGTTCAAGGGAGCTCCTGTATCCGGTGTTTCCCGGACAGTTCAGCACATCGCCGTGACCCGGTCGGTCGCGGCCCGTGTGCGTGCCGCCGCGGCGGCTCCTACCGTGCACTCATGATCCGGTTCGAGCAGGTCAGCAAGGTCTATCCGGACGGCACGACTGCTGTGGACGGGCTGTCCTTCGAGGTCGGCGAGGGGGAACTGGTCACACTCGTCGGGCCTTCCGGCTGCGGCAAGACGACCACGATGATGATGGTGAACCGGCTGATCGAGCCGACCTCCGGCCGGATCATGGTGGGCGGTGAGGACATCTCGGCGATCGACCCGGTGAAACTGCGCCGCCGGATCGGTTACGTGATCCAGCAGGTCGGGCTGTTCCCGCACCGGACCGTGCTGGACAACACGGCGACCGTCCCGGCCCTGGTCGGATGGAAGCGCGCCCGGGCGCGGGCGCGTGCCGCCGAGCTGCTCGATCTGGTGGGGCTCGACCCGAAGACGTACGGCCCGCGGTATCCGGCCCAGCTCTCCGGCGGTCAGCGCCAGCGGGTGGGGGTGGCCCGGGCTCTGGCGGCGGACCCGCCGGTGCTGCTGATGGACGAGCCGTTCGGCGCCGTGGACCCGGTGGTGCGCGAGCGCCTGCAGAACGAGTTCCTCAAGCTGCAGTCGACGGTGAGGAAGACCGTTCTGCTCGTGACGCACGACATCGAGGAAGCGGTGCGGATGGGTGACAGGATCGCGGTGTACGGCGAGGGGCGCATCGAGCAGTACGACAGCCCCGGCGCCGTACTCGGCACCCCCGCGACGCCGTACGTGGCACGGTTCGTGGGATCCGACCGCGGCCTGAAACGCCTGTCGGTCACCGCGGTCGAGCCGGACGACCTGGAGGAGCCTCCGGTCGCCCGCACCGGCGAACCGGCGCATACGGCGGCCGCGCGCCTGGACTCCGTGGGCGCACGGTGGGCGGTCGTCCTGAACAGCGGCGGCGAGCTGCACGGCTGGGTGGCGGCGGATGCCCTGCGGGGTGCCGGGCAGGACAGCACCGTGGGCGGCCTGGCCCGGCGCATGGACGCGTGGGTGCCGGTCGGGTCCCCGCTGAAGCAGGCGTTCAGCGAGATGCTGCAGCACGACGCCGGGTGGGTCGCGGTGCTGGACGGGGCGAGGTTCCTCGGCGTCCTGACCCCGGCGAAGCTCCACGAAGCGCTACGCCGGTCGGTGGACGCGGACGCGCAGGGGGTGGGGCGCGACCAGGTGCGGTTCGACTCGATCGCCGATGCCTGAAGAGCCTCGTCTGCTTTACCGGCGTTTGCCTTTAACCCGCGTATGCAATTATTGTTGGCGCCCGTAACCATCGTACGCAGATCAGCCCGGTCCGACACCACGAGAGGCACCACCCATGTCCACGGTCCCCACCGTCACGCTCAACAACGGCGTCACGATTCCGCAGCTCGGCTTCGGCGTATTCCAGGTCCCCGACGACGAGACCACCGCCGCGGTCACCGCCGCACTGGAAGCGGGTTACCGCTCCATCGACACCGCCGCCGTGTACGGCAATGAGGCCGGCGTGGGCCGCGCGCTCGCCGAGTCCGGCCTCGCCCGCGACGAGCTGTTCGTGACGACGAAGCTCTGGAACGCGGACCAGGGGTACGGCGCCACTCTCGCCGCGTTCGAAGCCAGCCTGGCCAAGCTCGGCCTCGACCATGTGGATCTCTACCTCATCCACTGGCCCACCCCGGCCCGCGACCTCTACGTCGACACCTGGCGCGCCCTGGAGAAGCTGCTTGCCGACGGCCGGATCCGGGCCGCCGGTGTCTCCAACTTCCAGCCGGCGCACCTGCGCCGCCTGCGGGAGGAGAGCTCCCTGGTCCCGGCCGTCAACCAGATCGAGCTGCACCCCGGACTCCAGCAGAGCGAGCTGCGAGCCGTGCACGCGGAGCACGGCATCGCCACCGAGGCCTGGAGCCCACTGGCACATGGCGCACTGCTGGACGACCCGGCACTCGCGTCTCTCGCCGAACGACACGGGAAGACGTCTGCCCAGGTGGTTCTGCGCTGGCACCTCCAGCTCGGCAATGTCGTGATCCCCAAGTCGGTCACGCCCTCGCGGATCCGGCAGAACCTCGACGTCTTCGGCTTCGAGCTGTCGGCCGCCGACATGGACGCGATCGCGGGCCTGGACCGTGGCATGCGCACGGGCCCGGACCCCGACACCCTCAACTGACCCTCGTTGGCGACTGCCGCCGCCCCCGGGCCGCGCGAACAGGCCGGACGGGCAACGGCTTTTCCCACCATTCGAGAGCTTGTTGACGTTCGGGCCGACCGTCGTACGGTGTGACCATTCATTCACTCCCACGGCATGAGGCGGTCACACATGGCCCTGTTCGATCTTCCCCTCGACGAACTGCACTCCTATCGCAGCCGGTCGGTGGAGCCCGAGGACTTCGACGCGTTCTGGTCGGCCACGCTCGAGGAGGCCAGAACCCACGACCTGGACGCCCGCTTCGAGCCGCGCACCGGCCTCGGTCTCGTCACGGTCGACGTCTACGACGTGACGTTCGCGGGGTTCGGCGGCCATCCCGTCAAGGGATGGTTCGTCATACCGGCCGGGACGACCGAACCCCTGCCGGTGGTCGTGGAGTTCATCGGGTACGGCGGGGGGCGGAGCCTGCCCCACACCCACCTCCTCTGGGCCTCGGCCGGCATGGCCCACTTCGTGATGGACACCCGGGGCCAGGGCAGCGGCTGGGCCCCGGGTGACACCGCCGACCCGGTGGGCTCCGGCCCGTCCCTGCCCGGATTCATGACCCAGGGCATCGAGGACCCGTCGACGTACTACTACCGCAGGGTGATCACCGACGCCGTACGCGCGGTGGAGGCCGCCCGCTCGCACCCCCTGGCCGACGCGTCCCGCACCGCCGCGGTCGGCGCGAGCCAGGGCGGCGGTCTCGCCCTCGCGGTCGGCGGGCTGGTGCCGGACCTGGCGGCCGTCGCTCCGGACGTGCCGTTCCTCTGCGACTTTCCCCGGGCGACCCGGATGACCGACCGCAAGCCGTACCGCGAGATCGGCGACTACCTCAAGACGCACCGGGGCCGGGCCGAGCAGACCGACAGGACGCTCGCCTACTTCGACGGGGTCCACTTCGCCGCGCGGGGGCGGGCACCCGCGTTGTTCTCCGTGGCCATGGAGGACCTGACCTGCCCTCCCTCCACGGTGTTCGCCGCCTTCAACGCGTACGCCCACGCCGAGAAGGAGATCGAGGTGTACGACTTCAACGACCACGAGGGCGGCGGCCCCTTCCAGCACGCCGTGCAGCTCACGCGGCTCCCGCCGCTCCTCAAGGCCTGACCCGGGCACGCGGCCCGAACCCCTTGACCCGCTTCGCACGCGGAGCCTGGATTTCCGAGGAGAAAGCGCTTGCTGCCAGGTGGGCGCGCCCTCTCTCATCGCCTGAAGGGGTGTCTGTCACGACCAGCAATCCCTCGCGTCGGAAGCCGGTGCGGGTGCGCGTGCGCGTGGCAGCCGTCTGCCCGCGCTGACCGCACTCGCCGCCGGGCAGCCGTTGGAGATCGTCTCAGCGGTCGATGTCGACGCGGCGTCGGTCGGGACGTTCTGCGAGGACGCGGGGATCGCCCGCCCGTACACCGGCCTCGACCGGATGCTGGACGAACAGCGCCCGGACCTGGTCACGCTCGCCACCCCGCCCCGGTTCCACCGCGACCAGACTATGGCCGCGCTGCGCGCAGGGGTGTGGGTGTGGTGCGAGAAGCCGCCCTGCCCGTCGTTGGAGGACTTCGACGCGATCGAGGCTGCGGAGTGCTCCGGTGGCGCCGGGCCGTACTCGGCGATCGTGCTCCAGCACCGCTTCGGCTCGGGCGCCCGGCTCGTCCGGGAGCTGCTCGCGGGCCAGGCCACGGGCCGGCCGCTGGTGGCCCACGATGGATCTGCTGCTCGACCTGCTCGGTCCCTGGGCGGAGATCCGCGCGATGGCGGGGCGGCTGGTGCACGCCGTGGAGACGGAGGATGTCTCCAGGGCGCTCGTCCGCTTCGAGAACGGCGCGGTGGCCACCGTGGTGAACAGCGTGCTCAGCCCGGACGAGGTCAGTCGGATCCGGATCGACTGCGAACGCGCGACGGTCGAGCTCACCCATCTGTACGGGCATCGCAACGCGGACTGGCGGATCACTCCGGCCCCCGGAGTGGCATCCGAAGACGCGGACGCCTGGCGGGACCAGTGGGCCTGGTCCACCGGCACGGCGACGACATCGCCGTCGCCTCGGCGGGAAGCGGGGTGGCACTGCTGCGCCACGTCTACCGGACCGGCAGGCTCCCTGGCTCGCGTACTGCGGTGAGCACGACGAGGCGGACGGGCACGCGACGTGCTGGGCCCGGGGGCGACCCTGGCCCGCCGCTACCGGATGCGGTCGCCGACGACGCCTGGGACCGCGACCGCGTCGCCTCCGTGGTCGGCGGACTGTCCTGGTAGCCGTTCAGCTCTTCGGGATCAGCTTCTCGGACTCCAGGTATGCCCGCGCGACGTCCTCGGGGAGCCTGCGCCAGCTGTCGACCTGTTCGTTCATCCGGGCCAGGTCGGCGGTCGTCAGAGCGGTGTTGAGCTTTCCCAGGGCGTCCCGTACCCCGGCGCTGCCCGCCCTGGCGCGGTTCACGACCGGGACCAGGTAGTCGGCGTTCTGCAGGCGCTTGTCGTCGGCCAGCAGAACGAGGCCGAAGTCGTCCAGAGTGGCGTCGGTCGTGGTGGTCAGGACCATCTGGTCCTGACCACGCTGGACCGCCTGTTTCGCCTGAGTGGTGCCGACACCCTTGGGGTCGACGGCGGTGATGTCGATGCCGTACGTCTTCCTCAGGCCTGGAGCGCAGTACGGGCGCTGCACACATTCGTCTCCCGCGGCCAGCCGGACGGGCAGGCCCGATCGCCCGAGGTCGCCGAGCGTCTTCAGCCGGTGCTTCGCGGCATACGCCCGGGAGACCGCGAAGGCGTTCTGGTCGACGGCGCGTCCGGGGTCGAGGACGGTAAGACCCCGGGGCGCGGCGAGACGCCGCAGGGCTTTCATGGTCGTATTCAGGTCGGGCGAGCCGACCGGTGCGGCATCGGGCCCGTGCGCCTTGGCGTTGAGCCAGTCCGCGAACGTCGCGGCGTATTCGGGTACGACGTCGATCTGGCCGCTCTCCAGGGCCGGTTCGTAGATCTCCCGGTTGGTGACGGAGATGATGCGCGCCGAGTAGCCGGCCTGCTCCAGCAGCAGCGCGTACATCTGGGCGAGCAGGTCGCTCTCGGTGAAGCCCGCCGAGCCGATGGTCAGGTGCTTGCTGTCTCCGGGCGGCGCCGTGACGTCGCCCTGGCTCTCCAGGCTGGGCCCCGTGGTGCAGGCGGCGGCGAGCAGGAGCACGGACAGGAGACGGGTGAATCCCCACAACACTCTCACGCCGCCTCCCGTCCGCGGTTCCGGCCGGACGCCAGCCGCAGTCCCGCCTCGAAGAGCCCCTCGACCAGCAGGGCGAACACGGCGACGAGCACGGCTCCGGCGACGACCTGCGGTGTGGACGCCAGGTTGAATCCTGCCGTGATGATCCGGCCGAGCCCCCCGCCGCCGACGAGTGCCGCCAGGGTGGCGGTGGCGACGAGTTGCACGGCTGCGATGCGCACGCCCGTGAGGACGAGCGGGAGGGCGAGGGGCAGCTCCACCTGCCGCAGCATCTGCCGCCCGGTCATCCCCATCCCCCGGGCCGCCCGCACGACGTCGGGGTCGACCTCGCGCATCCCCACGTAGGCGTTGGTGAGGAGCGGCGGGATCGAGAACAGGACCAGCGCGATGATCGTCGGCCCCTGGTCCCACCGGCCGACCGGGGTGAGCAGCAGCAGGACGAGTACGGCGAAGGTGGGGACCGCGCGTCCGATGTTGGAGAGGTTGACGGCCAGTGCGCCGCCCTTGCCGATGTGGCCGAGCCAGAGGGCGACCGGCAGGGCGATGGCGCAGCTGATCAGCAGGCAGACCACGGTGAGGAAGAGGTGTTCGCCGAGCCGGTTCCAGATGCCGTCGGGTCCGGACCAGTGGGCGGAGGTGGTGAGCCAGGACCAGGCGTCCGCGAGGGTGTTCACGAGGTCCTCCTGGTCCAGGGCGTCAGCAGCCGTTGCGCTCCCAGGAGCAGCAGGTCGGCGGCGACGGCGATGACCACGCAGAGGACGGATGCGGTGAGCACCTGCGCCTTGAAGTAGGTGTTCATGCCGGAGTAGATGAGGTTGCCCAGTCCGCCGAACCCGACGATCGCGCCGACCGTGACGAGCGAGACGGCGGACACGGCGGCGACCCGCAGCCCGGCCATCGCGGCGGGCAGGGCGAGTGGGAGCTCGACCGTGAGGAGCAGCCGTAGGGGGCCGTAGCCCATGCCGCGCGCGGCCTGCCGGGTCTCTTCGGGGACGGCGCGCAGTCCGGCGAGGATGTTCCGTACGAGGAGGGTCAGCGAGTACAGCACGAGGCCGGCGACGACGAGCGCGGCGGACAGTCCGTACACGGGGAGCAGCAGCGAGAACATCGCGAGCGAGGGAATCGTGTACAGGACCGTGGTCACGCCGAGCACCGGCCCGGCCGCCCAGCGCCGGTGGCGGGCCGCCAGGGCGAGTGGCACGGCGATCACGAGTCCGAGCAGCACGGACAGGGCGGTCAGCTGGAGGTGCTGGAGCGTGGCGTCCAGGAGGATCTCACGCCGACTGGTGAGGTAGGCGCCGCAGATCCACTCATTGCGCGCGAGGCAGTCGTCGGGGGGCGCGGTCACCTGCCCATTGGATCCGGGGCCGCGAAGCGCCCGCGCGGCGTGCTCGGCCGTTCGGAGGAAGGCGCGTACGGGATCCGGGGTGGGCAGGACCGGGTCAGCCCGCCCTGCACACCCTCCGGATCCCGGCCGCCCCGCTCACCGCTGTCGTCTCAGCTCTTCCCGGCCGGGGAGAGGACGAACACGGGAATCTCCCGGTCGGTCTTCGTCTGGTAGTCGGCGTAGTCGGGGAACGCCTCGACGGCGCGCTCCCACCACAGGGCCTTCTCCTCCCCCGTGACCTCGCGGGCGACCATGTCCTGCCGTACGGTCCCGTCCCTCAGCTCCACCTCGGGGTCGGCTTGTACGTTGTGGTACCAGACGGGGTGCTTGGGGGCTCCGCCCAGGGAGGCGACCACGGCGTACTCCCCGTCGTGCTCGACCCGCATGAGCGGGGTCTTGCGGACCTTGCCGCTCTTGGCGCCGCGCGTCGTCAGGAGAATGACGGACATGCCGCGCATGGTGGTTCCCTGTGTTCCGCCGGAGCTCTCGATGAGCTCGACCTGCTCACGGACCCACGTCGTCGGGCTCGGCTCGTACTCGCCCTCGATCGGCATGACACATGTCCTCTCGTCGGAGTGCTGTGGTCCTGTGCCCATCATGGCTCCGCCGTGGGCCGGCGGCGCGCAAGGACACCGGCGTACAGCCTGCCCGTCGGCGGGCGTCTCATTCTCTGGAACCCCGTGAGACGGCTGAGGACGGATCCACTCACAGAATCAGGGTCTCTTCATACCCATACGTACCTTTATTTCCGATATATGCACTCGCCCCGCCCCGGGGGCTTCCTGGCGCAGGCCGTACCGTGGGGGCAGCGGAGTAAGCCAAGCCTTACCCCGCTGCACTCTGCCCGTGCTCGTCCGCCCTAAGGAACAACACTCCATGACACGCCCCGTCCGCGTCGCCATCGTCGGAGCCGGTCCTGCCGGAATCTACGCAGCGGACGCGCTTCTCAAGTCCGAGGCCGCCCAGGAGCCGGGCGTATTGATCGACCTGTTCGAGCGCATGCCGGCTCCCTTCGGTCTGATCCGTTACGGCGTGGCTCCGGACCACCCGCGGATCAAGGGCATCGTCAAGGCGCTGCACCAGGTCCTGGACAAGCCGCAACTGCGGCTGTTCGGCAACATCGACTACCCCGACGACATCGGCCTGGACGACCTGCGGTCCTTCTACGACGCCGTGATCTTCTCCACCGGCGCCGACGCCGACCGCGCCCTCGACATACCCGGGATCGAGCTCGAGGGCTCCTACGGTGCCGCCGAATTCGTCGCCTGGTACGACGGGCACCCGGAGGTCCCGCGCACCTGGCCGCTGGAGGCCGAGAAGGTCGCCGTGCTCGGCGTCGGCAACGTGGCCCTGGACGTCGCGCGCATCCTCGCGAAGACGGCGGACGAGCTGCTCCCGACCGAGATCCCCGCGAACGTCCACGACGGGCTCAAGGCGAACAAGGCGCTCGAGGTGCACGTCTTCGGACGGCGCGGGCCGGCGCAGGCGAAGTTCAGCCCGATGGAGCTGCGCGAGCTGGACCACTCGCCGAACATCGAGGTCATCGTCAACCCCGAGGACATCGACTACGACGAGGGTTCGATCGCCACCCGACGGGAGAACAAGCAGGCCAACATGGTCGCCTCCACGCTGGAGAACTGGGCGATCCGGGACGTGGGCGACCGCCCCCACAAGCTGTTCCTGCACTTCTTCGAGTCCCCCGTGGAGGTCGTCGGCGAGGACGGCCGCGTCGTCGGTCTGCGCACCGAGCGCACGGAGCTGGACGGCACGGGCAACGTCAAGGGCACGGGCCGCCACACGGACTGGGACGTGCAGAGCGTCTACCGCGCGGTCGGTTACTACTCGGAGGAGCTCCCGAAGCTGCCCTTCGACGTGGTCTCCGGCACCGTGCCGCACGCGGCCGGCCGTGTACTGGCCGGCGACGAGCCGATGCCCTCGGTGTACGTCACCGGGTGGATCAAGCGCGGTCCGATCGGCCTGATCGGGCACACCAAGGGCGACGCCAACGAGACCGTCGCCTGCCTGCTGGAGGACCACGCCGCAGGGCGGCTGCCCGCCCCCACGCAGCCGGGTCCGGACGCGATCGTCGACTTCCTGGAGCAGCGCGGCATCCGGTACACCACCAAGGAGGGCTGGTACCGCCTGGACGCCCACGAGCAGGCGCTCGGCGCCGAACAGGGCCGTGAGCGCATCAAGGTCGTCGAGCGCGCGGCCATGCTGGACGCTTCCGGAGCCTGACGGCCCGTCGGCCGCTCCGCGCCCTGCCACCCCTTCCGAGGGGCGGCAGGGCGCGGTGCTTTCCAAGGGCTTGCCACAAGGCGCCCGGCCGCCCCGCACCTCGCACGCCGTAACCGGAACGTGGATGCCCCGAGGCCGTAGACTCGCCGAATGGCCAAGTACTTCGATGTGCACCCCGAGAACCCCCAGCGCCGCACCATCACCAACGTGGCCGAGAGCATCCGGTCCGGCGCCCTCGTCGCGTATCCCACCGATTCCTGTTACGCCCTGGGCTGCCAGCTCGGCAGCCGCGACGGGATCGACCGCATCAGGTCGATCCGGAACCTCGACGACCGCCACCACTTCACCCTGGTGTGCCAGAACTTCGCGCAGCTCGGCCAGTTCGTCCAGGTCGACAACGACGTCTTCCGCACGATCAAGGCGGCGACGCCCGGGAGTTACACCTTCATCCTTCCCGCCACCAAAGAGGTGCCGCGGCAGCTGTTGCACCCCAAGAAGAAGACCGTCGGCGTCCGGATCCCGGATCACACCGTCACGCAGGCACTCCTGGCCGAGCTCGGCGAGCCGCTGCTGTCCAGCACGCTGCTCCTGCCGGACGAGGAGGAGCCGCTGACGCAGGGCTGGGAGATCAAGGAGCGCCTCGACCACGTCGTGGACATCGTGCTCGACTCCGGCGACTGCGGCACGGAGCCGACCACCGTCATCGACTTCTCCGGTGGCGAGCTGGAGGTCGTACGCCGGGGAGCCGGAGACCTGTCCAGGTTCGAGTAGGGCACCGCACTCACGGTCACTCCGCACTTCCGGCACCCCCGCTGAGATGCGCGCACCCCCGGGTGCCTGGTTCGGTGGAACGGTCCGCTCCGCCCAGCGCCAGGGAGTGATCATGAGCGAGTCAGACGACGTACGGGGCAGTCTTCAGCAGATGCGCGGCCAGGCCGAGGATCTCGAGAAGGCCGCCGAGCAGGCCACCGATCCCGCCGAACGCCAGCGGCTGAAGGACGAAGCGCACCGGCTCGAATCCCGGAGTGTGCAGGTCAGCGGCATGGCGAGCGGGGACATCTACCCCATGGAGTAGCCCGGGTGACGCAGCTCCCGCGGCTGCGGACCGGGGCTCCGCTTGCCGTCGCCGGTGTGAGGTGTTAATACCGGAATTGTAGGCATATGCGGTGGATGCGCGGAGGGCGGGGCACGGGCTTCCCCTCCCCCCGCCCCGCTCTCCGCCCGCGCTCCGCGAAGGGGAACCCGTGACGTACATGAGATGGCAGCCGTTCCTGGAAGCCGTCCAGGAACGCGGCGATTACCCATCGGGCCTGGAGGCCGAGCGGGCGTCACGCGTGGTGCTGGCCCTGCTGGGGGCCCATCTGGTGGGCGAGGAGCGCAACGAGCTGGCCGCCCGGCTGCCGGAGACCTTCGCTCTCATCCTCCTCAACCCTCTGCAGGCCGCCGAACCGCTCAGCTCCGAGCGCTTCGTGCGTGCTGTCTCCGCCTGGATCGAGGGCGCGAACGAGGAGACGGCGGCCTGGGACACGAGCGCCGTGCTCAGCGTGGTGGCCGAGGCCTCCGGCGAGGAACTGCTCCAGCGTGTACTGCTGCAACTCCCCCCGGGGTACGACCTCTTGTTCGGCCACCCTTCCGGAGCCTGACGTTCAGCCGAGCCGCGCGATCCGCGCGAGACGCCGCATCGAGTCCACCAGAGCCTCCCGGTCGTACGTGCTGGTGGTGACCAGCACCTCGTCCGCACCGGTCTCCTTGATCACCAGTTCCAGTCCGGCCGCAACCATGTCCTCCGTACCCGCCAGGTGTCCGCGCAGTCCGTTCTCGAACAGCCCGCTCTCCTTCTCCGTCATGGCCAGCCCCTCGATCCGCTCGGCCGGTGCCAGCGGCGGGAAGCTTCCGTGGGTCCGTGAGTACGCCATGGACCAGGCTTCGGGGACGAGCAGCCGCCGCGCCTCCTCCTCGGTGCCGGCGACCGCGACGGTGCCGGCCACCACCACGTACGGCTCCTGACCCCATGGGGAAGGTCGGAAGCCACTGCGATAGGCCTCGACGGCCCGAATCAGCTTGTCGCGGCCGCGGAGATCGCCGACGACCAGCGGCAGACCGGCGGACGCGGCGATGGCGGCGCCTTCGCCCGTCGCCAGGACGTAGGGAGGGATGCGCAGCCCCTCGGCGGGACGGGCGTGGACCTGGGGGTGGGCCCGCTGAGTGCCGTCCAGCCATCCGAGGAGCTCGGCCAGCCGGGTGGCGAAGGCGTCGGCGTCCTCCTTGTCCCGGCCGAGGGCCCTGCGGATCCCGTCGGTGAAGCCGACCGAACGCCCGAGCCCCATGTCGATCCGGCCGGGGAAGAGCGAGGCGAGCACCCCGAACTGCTCGGCCACGACGAAGGGCTGATGGTTCGGGAGCATCACGCCACCGGTGCCCACCCTGATGGTCGAGGTCGCGGCGGCGACGGCGGCGGCCAGCACCGTCGGCGCCGAGCCGGCCACACCGGGCACGCCGTGGTGCTCGGACACCCAGAAGCGGTGGTAGCCGAGGGCCTCCGCGGTGCCTGCCAGCGCGACGGTGTCCCGTAGTGCCTGCGGGCCGTCATGACCCTCACGCGTGCGGGATCGGTCGAGGAAGGAGATGCGGGTCGATGCGATGGAAGGGCTCACGCATGGTTCAACACCACAGGCGCGCGGGGATTCCCATCGATGTCCTCCCGCACCCCTCCTGCCCCCGTCCACGAGTGGCGGCGGGCTCCCCCGGCGTCGTGAGCGCGTTCTCGCGCTGACCGAGACCCGCCGGGCGGGCGGACCCTCACGCTCTTCCCGCTCGCGCTGGAGCTCACCGGGGCACCGGCCTGGACGCGGGGCCTCTGTACGCCCTGGTGTACATCGCCGGAGGGTGGGGCCCTGCACCTACGACCGCAACACCCCGGTTAAGTGGATCGGCAGCCTGAGCGAGGGCTCCGCCGTGAGGCGTTCCGGCGCCCGGAGGCGCAGCGGAACGGCTCACGGCGAAATGCGTTCAGGGGCGGACAGTGCAGGCCGCGAGAAGGCAGAGATTGAATCCCTGGGTGTTACTCGGCCCGGCATGTCCCCCAGGCCCGGAATCTCCGACCGTGCAGCGCGCGAGGAGACAGAGATTGCCGCCCTGGACACCTCGATAGGAACTGAGCGGTCCGGCCGATCCGGCATCGGTCCGTGTGTGGGTCCCGGCGGCGGACCGGCTGTCCGCGCCGGCGGGCCGTATGGACTCCGCCTGCCGGGCCGAGGGCTGATGGGTGGTCGCCGCCCCGGCGCCGGGCGACGCCACCAGGAGCAGCGCACCCGCGGCAGCGGACGCGGCCGCCCAACGCAGAGCAGTGGGGACTGGGTTCATGGGTTCTCCAGAGAGCGCAGACGAAAGACCTGACGCGGGTAGTTCGGTGCTGGGCGCCGCCCGGATGGGTGTCTGACCCGAATTCATCGCCCAGTTGGGCGGTACGCGGCAGCGAAGTGCAAAAACCGGCGCACCCCCAGTGATGTGCGTCACATGGGCAATCCGGGAGCAGTTCGACTCCGAACGACTTGTGTGAGAGCCCATTTGGGGACCAACCGCTTATCGGAGGCCACCGGCGTGCGCGGGTGTACTGACGAACGATGTTCGCAATCGCGACACAGGGGTCGCGGCCTGGCCCGGGCTCGCGCTCGGGGCGGGCACGTACGAAGGTGCCAGGCCCGATCACCCGCCCCCGAGCCGCACCACAGCTCCCGGTGACACAGACCGCCCCCACGACCGGGCTCATTCGTCCTGTTCCGCCCTGCTTCCGGCACCGGCCCACCACGGCCGTGCTCCCGCAGGTCTTCCACCGAGGTGAAATCGCGTGACCGACGCACCGCACAACGGGACTCCGCCGGACGCCCTGCGCCTGACAGCCGCCCAGCGGGGACTCTGGTTCGCCCAGCGGCTCGATCCGGCGAACCCGTCCTACAACGTCGCGGAGTACGCCGATATCCCCGGCCGAATGGAACCGGACGTGCTGCGATCGGCCGTCGGCCACGCCACGTCCGAAATGGAAGCCCTGCGCAGTACCTTCGGCGAGCAGGACGGAGTTCCCTTCCAGGTCGTTCATCGGCACGCCGGTATCGAGGTACCCCTGGTCGACCTGTCGGAATTCGAGGACCCGTATGCCGAAGCCGTACGGCGCATGGAACAGTGCCTGGCAGAGCCCGCGGACCTCGCCGCAGGCCCGCTGGTGCGGATGGCGCTCTACCGCCTGTCCGAAACCCGCCATCTCTTTCACCAGCAGGTGCACCACCTGGCGCTCGACGGCTACGGGGCGGCGCTCGCGCTGGCCCGCATCGCCGAGGTGTACAGCGCTCTCATCGACGCGCCGAACACCGTCCCGCCTGTCCGGCCCGTCGCATCGCTCGCCACCCTCCTCGACGAGGAGGACGCCTACAAAGCGTCTCAACAGCATGATCTGGACCGCGAGTTCTGGGTGGACCACCTGGCCGACGCCCCCACGCCCACCGGTCTGGGGAACAGGAGCGGACCTCCCGGATACGGAGCGCGGTCGATGCGCCGGGAGTTCACGGCTGACGAGGCGGCGCGGCTGCGAGCCGCCGCCAAGCGTGCCGGAACAGGTTGGCCGACGTTCTTCATGGCGGCTCTGGGAGTCTGTCTGCACCGGGGGCTGGGGCTCGGCGAGGTCGTCCTCGGACTCCCGGTCACCGGTCGGCGGACCCCCGTCGCCCGGTCCACCCCCGGGATGCTCAGCACTGTGCTGCCGCTGCGCCTCGCGATATCCCCCGCCGACCGGGTGGCCGACCTGGCGAAGCGTGCCTCTGCCGGGGCCCGCGATGTCCTGCGGCACCAGCGCCGCCCGTCGGAGAGCCTGCGCCACCAACTCGGCCTGACCGGGAGCCGGACGCCGCTGACCGGTCCGTCCGTCAACATCCTGGCCTTCGACGACGGCCTCCGTTTCGGCGCCGGCCACGCGACACTGCACAACCTCTCCATCGGCCCCGTCGAGGACCTGGCCGTCGCCGTCCACGCCTCCTACGCCGATGGCGGGATGCATGTGGACCTGCTCGGCAACCCTGGTCTGTACACCCGACAGGAGCTGGCGGACCACCATGCGCGCTTCTGCCGCGTGGTCGACGCGTTCATCGACGACCCGTACCGCACGATCGGCTCGCTGCGCCTGGTCGGCGACGACGAACACCTTCACGTCCTCGGTCTGGGCGCCGCCCGGCTCTCCGTCGAACGCGGCGAAGACGGCGAAGACGGTCTTTGCCCGCTGCCCGAGCAGCTCGCCAGGCAGGCCCGGAGTACCCCGGACAGGACGGCCGTCGTCTGCGCGGACACCCGCCTCACGTTCGAGGAACTCGACCGGCGGGTCGACGTGCTCGCCGGGGTTCTCGCCGCCCGGGGAGCCGGCCCCCACAGCCGAGTCGCTGTCGGCCTGCCCCGGTCCACCGATCTCGTGGTGGCGATGCTCGCGGTGATGCGTACGGGGGCCGCGTATCTGCCCCTCGACCCGTCCTACCCGGCCGACCGGCTGGCCTTCATGATCGAGGACTCCCGGCCTGCCGTGCTGGTCGCGACGTCGGGATCCGCCCGGACGATGGACCCCGACGGCACCCTGCCGCTGGTGGACCCGGCCGGGGCGGCAGCCGAAGCCCGGCGGTGCGAACCGGTCCCGCCCGGTCTTCAGGACGCCGCCTACGTCATCTACACCTCCGGCTCCACGGGCAGGCCCAAGGGCGTCGTGGTCGAGCACCGCTCCCTGAGCAATCTGCTCGAACACCACCGGCAGGAGACCCACGGGCCGGCCGTAGGGATCCTGGGCCGCCGGCTGCGGGTCGCGCTGAGCGCGGCCACCTCGTTCGACGCCTCCTGGGACCCGGTGCTGTGGATGGTCGGCGGCCACGAGCTGCACATCGTCGACGAAGAGGTGCGCCGGGATCCGCAGGCGCTGGTGGACTTCCTCGTCGGGCAGCGCATCGACGTCGTCGAGACGACCCCCACCTATCTGCGCCAGATGCTGACGGCGGGTCTGCTCGCCGGCCCGGGGCACCGCCCCACGGTCATCGCTCTGGGCGGCGAGGCCGTCGACGACGCCCTGTGGGACGAGCTGGCCGACCGCCCCGGGCTGCTGGTCTTCAACTACTACGGTCCGACGGAGACCACCGTCGACGCGGTCACCGCCCGGATCACCGCAGGACCACCGGTCATCGGACGGCCGGTCGCGGGCGCGGGCGCGTACGTCCTGGACCCGTCGCTGCACCCGCTCCACCAAGGCGGGGTCGGTGAGCTGTACCTCACCGGTGAGGGTGTGGCACGCGGCTACGCGGGCCGCCCGGGGCTGACCGCGGAGCGCTTCATGCCGGACCCGTTCGGACGACCCGGCGGCCGGATGTACCGGACCGGGGACCTCGCACGGTGGGGCGACGACGGCACGCTGGAGTTCCTCGGCCGTAGCGACCGGCAGATCAAGGTCCGGGGCTTCCGCGTGGAGACCGGCGAGATCGAGGCCGCCCTGCGCTCCCTGCCCGGCGTGGCGGACGCGGCGGTCGCCCTGACCTCTCCGCAGGACGGGCCGGACCGGCTGGCGGCCTATCTGGTGACCGCGCCCGCAATGGCCGCGGCACCGGGTCACGCCGAGGTACGGGACGCCCTCGCGGCGGTGCTGCCCGGCCACATGGTGCCGGCCGCCTGGGCCACGGTGCCATGCCTCCCGGTCACCCCCAACGGCAAGCTGGACCTGGCAGGTCTCCCGGACGCGAGGCCCGTGGCCTCCGACGGGGGTGTGCCGCGCACTCCCGAGGAGGCGCGCATGTGCGCCCTCTTCGCGGAGTGCCTGGGTCTGACTCGGGCGGGCCGGGACGACGACTTCTTCCTGCTGGGCGGCCACTCCCTGCTGGCGATGCGGCTGATCGGCCGGATTCGCGGCGAGTTCGGTGCGGAGCTGCCGATCCGCGCCCTGTTCGCCTCTCCCACCCCGGCCGGACTGGTGACCGCGCTCGGCGACGCCTCACCGGCCCGCCCGGCCCTGGCGGCGGTCCGGCCGCGCCCGGACCGACTGCCTCTCTCCTTCGGGCAGCAACGGCTCTGGCTGCTGGAGACGCTGGGCGATGCGGGCACCTCGTACCATCTCCCGGTCGCCCTGCGGCTGCGCGGCGAGCTCGACCGGGAGGCGCTCGCGTGCGCACTGGCCGACCTGGTGGCGCGCCACGAGAGTCTGCGTACGGTGGTGAGCGAGGGCCCGGACGGACCCGGCCAGCACATCCTGCCCACGGCGTCGGCGCGGCCGCCGCTGCGGGTGATGGCGGCGGCCGAACCGGTACGGCCGGACCCTGCCCCCTTCGATCTGGGCCGCGAACTTCCCCTGCGGGCCCAGCTGTTCCCGGCAGGACCCGAAGAGCATCTGCTGATCGTGACGTTGCATCACATCGCGGCGGACGGCTGGTCGATGGGGCCGCTGATGGAGGACCTGTCCGCTGCCTACGGGGCGCGCCGCTCCGGAGGGGCACCGCAGTGGAGCGCTCTGCCGGTGCAGTACGCCGACTACGCCCTGTGGCAACGACGGCTGCTCGGTGACGTCACCGAACCCGACAGCCTTGCCGGACGCCAGCTCACTTACTGGACGGACTCGTTGGGCGGCCTGCCGGAGGAGTCCTCCTTCCCCGCAGACCGGCCGCGTCCAACGCGGTCCTCAGGACGCGGCGGCAGCGTTCCGGTGCGGATCGGCGCCGCGGACCACAGCGCGCTGGTCGGGCTCGCCGGCGAGTGCGGGGCCAGCGGCTTCATGGTGCTGCACGCAGCTCTGGCCGCCCTGATGTCGCGTCTCGGAGCGGGCACCGACATCGCCATCGGCACCCCCGTGGCGGGCCGGACCGACGAGGCCCTCACCGACCTGGTCGGCTTCTTCGTCAACACCCTCGTGCTGCGGACCGACACCTCCGGCGCGCCGGACTTCCGAGAGCTGGTACGGCGGGTGGCGCGGGACGATCTGGCCGCCTACGCCCACCAGGACCTCCCCTTCGAGCGGATCGTGGAGGAGCTGGCCCCGGCCAGGTCGCTGTCGCGCCATCCGCTGTTCCAGGTGATGCTCAGCCTGAACAACACCCCTCCGCCCCGTCCCGCGCTCGCGGGTCTGACCGCCACCCATGAGGCCTCCGTGGGACGGACGGGCGCCAAGTTCGACCTGACCTGGGACCTGGCTGAGCACCATGACGACCAGGGGTCTCCGGCCGGTATCTCCGGTGAGCTGGAGTTCGACGAGGACCTCTTCGACCGGGGCACGGCCGAGCGGTTCTGCGAGCACTTCTCCCGGCTGCTGGCCGCCCTCCTCGCCGATCCGGACCGTGCGGTGGCCGACGCTGGGTTCCTCACCCCGGAACAGCGTGCCGCCGGCCTGGACGAGCTGCCCCGCCCCGCGGCCAAGCCGCTCACCGGCGCGTCCATGACGCGCCCGGGCGCGCCCGAGGGCGACTGGACGGTGGTGGACGCCCTGGAGATCCGAGCCGCCGCGCAGCCGGACCGCACTGCCGTGGTGGCGCCGGACGGCCGACTCACCTTCGGTGAACTGCTCGGCCTCGTCCACCAGCTGGCCACCGCGCTCACGGAAGCCGGAATCGGTGCGGGCGACCGGGTCGCGGTGGCGCTGCCGCGTACCTCACTGCACATCGTGGCCGTGCTCGGTGTGCTGCGGGCCGGCGCGGTGTACGTCCCTGTCGACCCGTCCCACCCACGCGCCCGCAACCAGCTGATCCTGGACACGGCGGCCCCGCGCCTGGTGCTGGCCACAACGGGGACCCGAGTGTCGCTGCCCGACACGGCGGACGTCCTGCTCCTGGACGGGGAGACACCGTGGCGCGGCGCCGGGGGAACGCTCCCGGCCCCGCCGTGCGGCCGGGACGCCGCCTATGTGCTCTACACCTCCGGCTCCACCGGAACGCCCAAGGGCGTCGTCGTGGAGCACCGGTCGCTGACCAACCTGCTGACCGGTCACCAGGAGCGGCTGATGCAGCCCGCGGAGGCGGGCAACAACTGTCTGCCGCTGCGGGTCGCGCTCACGGCGGCGATGACGTTCGACGCGTCGTGGGACCCGCTGCTCTGGATGATCGCGGGCCATGAGCTGCACCTGGTGGACGACGCGACGCGCCGCGACCCCGAGGCGCTCACCGCGCTGCTGCACGAGCGGGCGGTCGACGTCGTCGAGACCACCCCGTCCTTCGTGGAGCAGCTGCGCGCCTGTGGGCTGTTCGCCCCCGGGCGGCCTCGTCCCCGGGTCCTGGCTCTCGGTGGCGAGGCGCTCAACGACGGGCTGTGGCAGGAGCTGGCCACGCTGAACGATGTCACGGTGTGGAACCTCTACGGGCCCACCGAGACGACTGTCGACAGTGTGATGGGCCGCGTCATGCCCGGCTCCCGGCCGCACCTGGGCCACCCCGTCAACGGGACCCGGGCCCGGGTGCTCGACGCCCGGCTCCAGCCGGTCGCCCCGGGGGCCACCGGCGAACTGCACCTGTCGGGCCCCGGGGTCGCCCGTGGGTACGAGAACCGGCCGGCCGCCACCGCCGCCCGCTTCCTGCCCGACCCGTACGGCGCACCGGGCGCCCGGATGTACCGCACCGGTGACCTGGTGCGGCGCAAGGAAGGACGGCTGGAGTTCGTGGGGCGGGCCGACGGCCAGATCAAGGTGCGGGGCTTCCGCGTGGAGACCGGCGAGATCGAGACCGTACTGGCCGGCCATCCCGACGTCGCGCAGTCGGCTGTCGCCGTGCGGGCCGGTGCCGGGGGCGAGGGGCGGCTCATCGGCTGGGTGGTGGCCGCCGACGGCCGCGAGCCCTGCGCCCGGGCGCTCCGTACTTTCCTCGCCGGCCGTCTGCCGGCCCACATGGTGCCTGGCACCGTCGTCCCGGTCGCGGCGCTCCCGCTGACCTCGCACGGGAAGGTGGACTTCGCGGCCCTGCCCCTGACGGAGGAGGCAGCCGCGGGGGCGACGGACGACGATCCGCCGCGCTCCGCCCCTGAGGAGATCATCTGCGCCCTGTTCGCGGAGAGTCTGGGACACGAACAGGTCTCCCGCAACGACGACTTCTTCGAACTCGGGGGCCACTCGCTGCTGGCGACCCGGCTGATCGGCCGGATCCGCTCCGCGTTCGGCGTCGAGCTGCCCGTGCGGGCCCTTTTCGAGTCCACCACGCCCGCCTCTCTGGCCGGGCGGCTGGGCGAGGCAGGGCGGGCCAGGCCCGCCCTGCGCCCGGCTGCCCGGCCCGCCCGGCCGCCGCTCTCACCGGCGCAGCAGCGCCTGTGGTTCCTGCACCAACTGGACCCGGGGACGGCCGCGTACCACATCGCGTTCGCCGTGCGGCTGCGCGGCTGCCTGGACCACCGTGCGCTGCACCGAGCCATCGGCGACGTACTGACCCGGCACGAGAGCCTGCGGACACTCATCAAGGCCGGCGACGGGGATCCGTACCAGGCCGTTCTGTCGCCGGGCGACGCGCGCATCCCGCTGCCGGTCACGCCGGTGGGCGACGCGGCACTCGACGCGGCGCTGCGGGAGTCGGCGGCAGGCCCGTTCGACCTGGCGCGGGAGGTACCGCTACGGACCGCGCTGTTCCGCACCGCCGAGGACCGGCACACCTTGTTGGTGACGGCACATCACATAGCCGCTGACGGATGGTCTTTGGGTCCGCTGGCGCAGGATCTGGCCGGTGCGTACGCGGCGCGGACGGCCGGCCGGGCCCCGAGCTGGTCCCCGTTGCCCGTCCAGTACACGGACTACACACTCTGGCAGAACGGTCTGCTGGGCTCCACCGACGACCCCGCTTCGCTGGCCACCGGTCAACTCGCCTACTGGCAGGCCGAGCTGGCGGGCGCTCCGGAGGAGACCCCGCTGCCCGCCGACCGCCCCCGGGCGGCCACGTCGAGCGGCCGGGGCGGCACGGTACCGCTGCGCCTCACGGAGGAGACCACCGCGGGCCTGGCCCGGCTGGCGAGGTCGTCGGCCACCAGCACCTTCATGGTGCTGCACACCGCGCTGGCCGGGCTGCTGCACCGGATCGGCGGCGGCTCGGACATCGTCATCGGCACACCGGTGGCCGGGCGGACGGACGAGGCGCTGGATCAGCTCATCGGCTTCTTCGTGAACACGCTCCCCTTGCGTACCGCCGTACGCCCCGGGGACTCCTTCGACGCCCTGCTGGCCCGGGTACGCGAGACCGACCTGGCCGCGTACGCCCATCAGGAACTGCCCTTCGAACGGCTGGTGGAGGCGGTGCAGCCGACCCGCTCACTGGTCAGGCACCCGGTGTTCCAGGTCATGCTCAGCCTCAACAACCACCGCCCGCCCCAGCTGAACCTGCCGGGGCTGCATGCCCAGGTGCAGGGCGTCGACACCGGTGGTGCGAAGTTCGACCTCTCCTTCTCCTTCACCGAGCGGCCCGGCACCGGGAGCGGGGGAACGGCGCTCGATGGCGTACTGGAGTTCAGCCGCGACCTGTTCGACACCGGAACGGCCCAGCGGATCGCCGGCTGGTTCGGCCGGCTCGTCTCGCACGCCGTCCGCGAGCCCGGCACCCGGATATCGGACCTGCCGCTGATCGACGCCGAGGAGCACAGCAGGCTGCTGGCGCTCGGCGACGGCGGTGCAGCCGGGTCGGAACCGGTCGGCGTGCTGGGACGGTTCGCCGAGACCGTCGCCGCCGCGCGCAGCGGCGACATCGCGGTCACGGCCCCGGACGGCAGCGTCTCCTTCGCGGAGCTCGACGCCCGCTCCGACCGGATCGCCGCGCTGCTCAGGAGGGCGGGCATCGGAGCCGGTGAGCCGGTGGCCGTGCTGCTGCCGAGGAGTGTCGACTCGATCGCTGCACTGCTCGGCGTACTCAAGGCCGGGGGCGCCTACGCCCCGGTCGACGACTCCCTGCCGCCGGGCCGGATCGACGCGGTGCTGGCCGACGCGCGCCCCAGCGGGGTCCTCGTCTCCGGCGCCACCGTGGCCCGCGTTCCGGACGAGTGGCGCCGGCTGAACCTCGACGACCCGCAGATCGCACGGCTGGACAGCGTCGCTCGCTCCGGACCGGCCGCCGGGCCGGGTGCCACGAGCCCCGCCTACCTGCTGCACACCTCCGGTTCCACCGGCCGCCCCAAGGGAGTGCTCGTCGGGCACGGCTCGCTGGCACGGCTGCTGGAGCACCATCGCCGCCAGGTCTTCGGCCCGGCGGTGCGGGCGAGCGGGAAGCCCCGGCTCCAGGTCGCCCTGACAGCGGCGCTGTCCTTCGACGCGGCCTGGGACCCGGTGCTCTGGATGATCGACGGACACACGCTCCATGTGCTCGACGACCTCACCAGGCGCGACCCGGAGGCCCTGGCCGACGCCGTGCGCACCCGGAGTCTGGACGTTCTGGAATCCACCCCCACCCACATCCGCCAGCTCCTGGACGCGGGGCTGTTCAGTACGCCCGCCCACAGTCCGGCCGTCCTGGTCCTCGGTGGCGAGGCCGTGCCGGCCGCTCTGTGGACCACCCTGCGTGATCAGCCGGGCTTGCGGAGCTGGAACTTCTACGGACCGACCGAGGCCACGGTCGACACTCTCACCGCCGATATCCGGGACTGCGCGCGCCCGGTGCTCGGCACGCCCGTCGGCGGCACCCGCGCCTATCTGCTCGACGGCCGGCTGCGGCCGGTGCCGGTAGGGGTGGCCGGCGACCTGTACCTGGCCGGTGACAGCCCCGCGCTCGGCTACCACGGCCGCCCGGCCGAGACCGCGTGTGCCTTCCTGCCCGACCCGTTCGGCCCGGCCGGAGCGCGGATGTACCGCACCGGCGACCGGGCCGTGCGCGCGGCGGACGGGGCGCTGGAGTTCGCCGGGCGGGCCGACAGCCAGGTGAAGGTACGCGGCTTCCGGGTCGAGCCGGACGAGATCGCGGCCGTCCTGGAAGCCCACCCCGACGTCGCCCAGGCGGCGGTGGTGTCCCACGGGGACGGCCCGGCGGGATCTCGGCTCGCGGCTTACGTGGTGACCGCCGTACGACTCGAGACGGACGCTCAGGACGCAGCCGCCGCACGCCTGCTCCCCGTACTGCGGGACCATGTGTCGGCTCACCTGCCCGCGTACATGGTGCCGTCGGGATGGCAGGTGGTGGACCGGATCCCGCTCTCGCCGAGCGGCAAGCTCGACCGGGCGGCCCTGCCCGCCCCTTCGCCGGCCGCATCGCTCACCGGCGCAGGGCGCAGCCCGCGCAATCCACGCGAGGACGTGCTCTGCACCCTGTTCGCGGAGGTACTGGGCCGCGAACAGGTCCTGATCGACGACGGCTTCTTCGCGCTGGGCGGCCACTCCCTCCTGGCCACCCAGCTCATCGGCCGTATCCGCACCACACTCGGTGTGGAGGTCAGCATCCGCAGCCTCTTCGAGGCCCCGACCGTCGCCGCACTGGCGGAGCGGCTCCTCGACGGTGCCGAGGACAACCCGCTGGCGACTCTCCTGCCGCTGCGCGCCACCGGCAGCCGGCCACCGCTGTTCTGCGTCCACCCGGCGGGCGGCCTGGCATGGGCGTACGGCGGACTGCTCCCGCATCTGGACGACGACCAGCCGGTGTACGGGCTGCAGACGCCGAATCTGGACGGCACGGCGCCGTTCCCCGACAGCATCGAGGAGATGGCCGCCGTATACGTGGCGGAGCTGCGGAGTGTCCAGCCGCACGGGCCGTACCACCTCTTCGGCTGGTCCTTCGGCGGCAACGTAGTCCAGGAGGTGGCCGTGCAGCTCCAGGAGGCGGGCGAGCAGGTCGCCCTGCTGACGATCCTGGACGCCTTCCCCCTCGCCCCGCTGGACGACCTGGACAGCGCGGGCCGCGACACCGTGTTCCGGGCGCTGCTGGCCAACATGGGCGTCGGCGAAGAGGCCCTGGCCGGGGCGGACGAGGTCGAAGCCGCTTCCGTAAGGGAGGAGTTCCGCCGCGCCGGCAGTCCGCTCGGATCCCTGGAACCGGCCACCATCGACGCGATGGTGGACAACTTCTCCGGTCAGGCCCGGCTGATGCGGACCTACACTCCGCGTACTTTCCACGGCCCGGTCCTGTTCTTCACAGCTGCCGAGGGCCGCCCGCGCGACACCTTCGGGCACGGCCTCTGGGACCCGTACGTCGACGGACACATCGAGAACCACGACGTGGCGTGCGCGCACGCCCAGATGATGACGCCCGCCGCGCGGGCACAGATCGCCACCACCGTCTCGGCCGCCCTGCGCGCCACCCATCACACCGCACAAGGAGATCTCTCATGACGAACCCGTTCGACGACCCGCAGACCCAGCACCGTGTTCTGGTCAACGACGAGGGACAGCACGCGCTGTGGCCGTCGTTCGCCGCCGTGCCGGCCGGCTGGGACGAGGTGTTCGGCCCGGCCGGGCACGGCGCCTGCCTGGAGTACGTGGAGCTGAACTGGACCGACATCACCCCCAGGAGCGCACGCGTGCGGGTCGCCTGACCACGACCGGCCCGCCCCTCACCCGCGCGACGAAAGGCACCCATGAGCACACCGCTGGCCCGGACGGCGATACGCGCCGAAGGGCTCACCAAGAGATTCGGGAAGAAGCGGGCGCTGACGGGTGTGGACCTCGAAGCGGCTCCCGGCACCGTGCTGGGAGTCCTCGGCCCCAACGGCGCGGGGAAGACGACCACCGTGCGCGTGCTGTCCACACTGCTGCGGCCGGACGGCGGGCGGGCCTGGGTCGCCGGATGCGACGTACTGGCGGACCCCGCGGGCGTACGCCGCAACCTCGGGCTGTCCGGTCAGTACGCGGCTGTCGACGAGAAGCTCACCGGGAGGGAGAACCTCTACCTGGTCGCCCGGCTCTACGGTCTCGGGCGGCGCGCCGCCCACCGCAGGGCCGGGAACCTGCTGGCCGACTTCGACCTGGAGGATGCGGCGGACCGACTGAGCGGCACCTATTCAGGCGGGATGCGCCGCCGCCTCGACCTGGCCGGGGCACTCGTGGCCCGGCCCCCCGTCGTCGTGCTGGACGAACCCACCACCGGGCTCGATCCACGCGGCAGGGCCGATACCTGGCGTGCCGTCAGGGATCTGGTGGCGGAAGGCACGACCGTGCTGCTGACCACGCAGTACCTGGAGGAGGCGGACCAGTTGGCCGACACCATCATCGTCATCGAGGACGGCAGCGTGGTCGCGCGCGGATCCGCCTCCGAGCTCAAGGCACGCGTCGGCGGCGAACGTCTCTCGCTGACGGTCACAGAGGCGCAGTCCCGGCCGACCGCCGCCGACATCCTGTCCTCCCTCGGGCCGCACCGCCCCGAACTCGATCCGCGCACCGGACGCTTCACGGTGACCACGGATCATGGTGCGCAGACCCTGGAGTACGCCCTGGGCTGCCTGCGTCTGGCCGGCATCGCGGTCCGGGACGTCGAACTGGCACCGCCGACGCTCGACGACGCGTTCCTCGCCCTCACCGGGCAGCCGGCCTCGGCCGGGGCGCCGGCCGGCGAGGCCGTCGGCGCCGGTGCACTGGGCGGTGGCCGGTGAGCGGCGTCCAGCGTTTGGGGCGGGACTCCTCCATCATCGCCTGGCGCAACCTGCTCAACCTGCGCCGCACACCCGGGTCCGTCATCGCGGCCCTGGTGCAACCGGTGATGTTCGTGCTCCTGCTGGCCTACGTCTTCGGCGGGAGCCTCGGCGGTGCCGAGTACCGGACGTTCCTGATGGGCGGGATCTTCGCCCAGGCCGTCACCTTCAACGCGGCGTTCACCGCGCTGGGCCTGGCCAACGACATGGACAAGGGCATCGTCGACCGCTTCCGTTCCCTGCCGATGCCCGCGATGGCCGTGCTGCTGGGCCGGACCCTGTCCGACCTGACGATGAGTGCGGTGACGCTGGTCGTCACTTCGCTGTGCGGACTGCTCGTGGGATGGCGGATCGCCACGTCCCCGGCCCATGCGCTGCTCGCCTACGCCCTGATCCTGCTGTTCGCGTTCGCCATGTCCTGGGTCGGCGCGGCGATCGGGCTGCTGGCCCGCAGCGTGGAAGTGGCCCAGAGCGCGGGGCTGATCTGGCTGTTCCCGGTCACGTTCGTCTCCTCGGCGTTCGTCTCGACGCGCACCATGCCGGGCCCGCTGCGTACGGTCGCGGAGTGGAACCCGGTCTCCGCCACCGCGACCGCCGTACGACGGCTCTTCGGCAATCCGCCGCCGGGCGGCGATTCCGCGGGCGACGCCTGGCCGGTCGTGCACGCCCTGCCGTACGCGGCGTTCTGCGCCTGCCTCATCACCGTCGCGTTCATGCTGCTGGCGCTCAGTAGGTTCCGCCGCATCACCCTCGGTTGAAGGCGAACGCCGGCCGACGGTCCTTACCCTGGAGTAACCTTCGTGTCCCGCACCCCCGGTCCCCCTTCAGGAGCCCCCATGGCACGCGTCCCCCGCATTCCGAGCTCGCCCCTGCTGCTGGCCGGCCTCATGGCCGCGGCCGGGGCCGCGCACTTCGCCGCTCCGGGGCCGTTCGACGCGCTCGTGCCACGAGCTCTCCCCGGCAGCCCCAGGACCTGGACCCGGGCCAGTGGCGTCGCGGAACTGGCGCTCGCGGCGGGACTCGCCGTGCCGCGCACCCGGCGCCTCAGTGCCCGGGCCACCGCGCTCTTCTTCGTCGGCGTCTTCCCCGCCAACGTCAAGATGGCGTACGACTGGCGCGCCCGCCCCGCACCGGCGCGGGCGCTCGCCTACGGCCGGCTCCCGCTCCAGGTCCCTCTCTATCTGTGGGCCCGTGCGGCGGGTCGCCCCACAACCGGCTGACAGGCCTGGAGCAGCGCGGTCCGGATACCGGCCGGGCCCGTTTCACCAGGATCAGTCCGCCGTGAACGGTGCCCATGCCTCTCTTACCGTCCGGAGTTCAGCAGGTCCGGTACACGTACCCCTTCTCGCCCGCGGGGAGCACATCCAGGTCCCGCAGGACGAGAGAGATCCGGTCGCCCCAGGTGGAGCAGCTCTCGTCGAAGTCGATGTCGCCCTCGCCCTCGTACTCGATCGCGAGGACCCGGCCTTCGTACGCGTCGGCGTACGCGTCGCATTCGTCGAACTGGGCGCACTCCTCCGTCACCGCGAAGTCGAAGCCGATTTCGGCGTGCCGGTCGAGCAGGTCGGTGGTGTTCTTCTGCCCGACCGCGAGGCCGCCGGTGTGCGCCCGGGCTGCCAGCGCCTCGGCGAAGGCGGCGTTGTGATCCTTCGTCAGCTTTCCCTTCGAGCGCTCGAAGGAGTCGAGGTTGTCCGGCTCCACCGCCTGGAAGCCGCTCTCCGCACAGCCGTCGATCCACTTCCCGACGATCTCGGCGAGCTGGGTGCGCCGGGCCTCCGTCGAGGTGTCCAGGAGCACTTCGTCCCAGCCCTCGTCGATGATCAGCTCGCCGTCGCCGTCGTGCAGCAGGAGGTCGGGGTGGGTGTCCTGCCACCATTCCAGTGTGCCGGGCTGCGTCTGGAAGGCGTTGACGTAGCAGACGTTGTACAGGCCGGGGGCCGGCTCGTCCTCGCGGTCGCGGGACACCGCGCGCACCCCGTCGGGTGGCGTGTACGCCCCGCCGATCTGGTAGTCGAACCGGGTACCGGCCGTCGGAAGCAGCACGTCGGCGGCCTTGGTCCGCTGCCCGGGCCCGGCGTCGCCGGACGCTCCGCCCGCGACGGCACAGCCTGCCAGCATGCCCGCCCCTACGGCGGTGGCAAGGCCCGCCGCGCGCCTGCGGCGGAAGGAGAGGGAAAGGGCGCGGGTGTTCACACGAGCTCCAGGTGTCGGGGATCCGGAAGCGGATCTACGTATCCTCCGTCATCGCGTCCGAGAGCTGCTGAGCGCGGTCGATCTCGGCCATGTGTTCCTCGGCCCACTGGCGTACGGCGGCCAGCGGGTCCTCCAGGGACAGTCCGAGTTCGGTGAGCCCGTAGTACACACGCGGCGGGACGCTGGACTCCACACGCCGGCTGACGAGACCGTCGCGGCACAGTGTCTGAAGCGTCACCGAGAGCATCTTCTGCGAGATGCCGGCCATGCGCCGCTGGAGTTCGGCGAAGCGCACCTCGCCCGGCGACGCCTCCGCCAGCACCTTGACAGCCATCGAGGTCCACTTGCCGCCGATCCGGTCGAGAAGCCGCCTGGTCGGGCAGAGAGGGTCGAACAGATCACCTCGGGTGCCTTCTTCGGGCGCACGTGTGGTCCGAGGGGTCACCTGGAGCTCACCACCTGACGTGAAAGTACGGTCTTGGCCGCTCCAGGGTAGTTACCTATCGTTCTGTTGTCACCATTGGTAACTACAGAAGGATCATCATGACTGTCGCTCCGATCCCCTCACCGGCCGGTCAGACCCCGGGACCCCTGCTGCACCGTGTCACCGTCAACGGCGTCGAGCTCAACGTGGCGACCGCCGGGACGGGGCCCGCCGTGCTGCTGCTCCACGGGTTCCCTCACACCTGGCGCCTGTGGACCCATGTCATGGACGGCCTCGCCGGACAGTACCGGGTGATCGCCCCCGATCTCCGGGGACTCGGCGCGAGTGCGCACGCACCGGACGGCTACGACGCCGGGAGCGTCGCCGAGGACTCCCTGGCGCTCCTGGACGCGTTCGGGGAGAGGTCGGCGTCCGTGATCGGCATCGACGCCGGTACCCCGCCCGCCTTTCTCATGGCCATGCGCAGCCCCGAGCGCGTCCGCCGCCTGGTGCTCATGGAGTCACTGCTGGGCACGCTGCCCGGCGCGGAACGGTTCCTGGCCGGAGGGCCACCCTGGTGGTTCGGCTTCCACTCGGTCCCGGGCCTCGCGGAAACCGTGCTGCCGGGCAACGAGGGGGCCTACATCGAATGGTTCCTGACCCAGGGCACCCTGGGCCAGGGCGTCGCGCCGGAGATACGGGACGCCTTCGTCAGCGCCTACACCGGCCAGGAGGCCCTGCGCTGCGCTTTCGCCCACTACCGCGCCATGCCCACCAACGCCCGGCAGATCCAGCAGGCCGTGGAGTCCGGCCGGCTGTCGGTGCCCACGCTGGCCGTCGGCGCCCGGCCGGTGGGGGACGCGCTCGAGCGGCAGCTGCGGCCCGTCACCGACGACCTCACCGGTCACGTCATCGAGGACTGCGGTCACATCATTCCGCTGCACCGCCCGGAGGAACTCCTCCGCCTCGTACGCCCCTTTCTCGCCTGAGACACATCTGGCGTAGGGGGGAACGCCACGCCCCGTACGCTCACACCCGGAGCCGCAGGGGGTCGTCCCCGCCGGGGAGGACCGGCCTGGGCGCGCCGGGCCCCTCGGCCAGGAGTTCGCCGCCCTCGTCCGTGGCGCGGGAGAGCAGGACACCCGGGATGTTGCCCTGGGTCGCGACCAGGACCGCGGCGGAGATGGCCCGGGCGAGATCCACCGCTTCCGGGCGGGTGAGCGGGGAGACGGCCAGGCCGGCGGCGTCGAGCGGGATCAGCGAGTCGACGGTGTGCCAGATGCCGGCGTCGATCTCACCGAGGAGGACCGCCCGCGGCACGGAGGTGAAATCGGTCGGCACATAGCGGCCCGCGCCCTCGGGAAACTCGGCGTGCGTGAGCCGCTGATGGTCGTCCGAATCCAGGTCGATGCCGATCCGGAGTTCCGCACCGTCCGTACCGGGCCCCGGCCCGGCCGTGCGGGTGACGACGACGAGGCTTCCCGGCGCGTAGTACGTGCCGCTGCCGAGGGTGAGCGTGCGATGTCCGGCCGGGCCCCCGGAGAGCAGGTCCCCGGCGGCCCCGGCGGACATGAGGGCGATGTCCGCCCGACTGGCCTCGATAGCCTGCAACCTGGCCTCCGCGCCGCGCAGATGGCCGGCCGTGGTGTACGCCCCCACAGCCGCGAAGCGCTCCGCCACCGCCGTGGCGACGCGCATCGACTCCGGCGGGGCGTTCGGCGGGAGCAGCAGGTGTACGGGGCTGAGCCGCGCCGCCGACCACAGCAGGGCCGCGTCCAGCTCGGTGATGTAGGTCCCCTGGTGCCCTCGGGCGACCAGGGACATCGCCCCCTCGTTCCGCAGGTCCTTCAGCGCCTTCTGGACCGTACCGGAGCCCACCCCCAGCGACTCCTGGTAGTGGACGGTGGTCGGCAGGCGTCCGCCGACCCCCGCACGGAGCACGTCCCGGGCGATGACCTCCCTGGGCGTGGTACCGACTGGGGTGGTGGAACTCAAGGCTGCCATGGTCACGCGGTGCTTTCGGACTCCGTTGCGGATATGCGGACATGCTGTGGTGCGGCTGAACGGCCTGCCGGCGGGCTGACGCGTGTTCAGGCCAGGAGCGCCTTGGCACGGTCGACCGGGTCACCATCATGGACGACCGCGTGCAGGGCCGACAACACACGTTCCGGCTGCTCGGCCCGGAAGACGCGTCGGCCGAACATGACGCCGCCCCCGCCCGCGGTGACGGCGTCGTGTGCCAGCGCGAGAGTGTCGAGCGGGTCGTCGCCTCCCTTGCCGCCGGCCAGCAGGATCGGCACGTAGCAGCTCTCGGTCACCTCGGCGAAGGCTTCCGGCGAGCCGGGCCACAGCGCCTTCACCAGGTCGGCACCGATGTCGGCGGAGATCCGGCAGTACATGCTCATGACCTTGGCGCTGAGGGCGTCCGGGTCGTCGCCCTCCAGCGCGGAGCGCGGCTCGATGATCAGACCGAGGCCGAGGCGCTCGCAGTCGCGGGCGATTCGGGCGTTGCGCTCCACCTCGGCGCGCTCGAGCCGGGTGTCGCGCTGCCCCAGGTAGAGGTACGTCATGACGGCGTCGACACCGGCGGCAGCGACCGCCTCCAGGTCGGCGAGCTGGGCGAGTACGCCCTCTCCGCGGCCATCGGCGCCGGGCGTGTAGATGCCCCGGGCGTGGTTCTTCCAGTCCAGATGGAGGATCAGCCCCGGCTTGTCGCGCCCGGTGAACGTGTCCTCCAGGAGCGGGACCATTCCGGGCGTCACCATGACGCCGTCGGCGGTCGTCAGCTTGCTGAAGACGGACCGGATCTCCGCCGTACTGCGCAGTCCGGCGGGCGGGCCGCTCGTCACCCCGTGGGAGGCGGCGACCACGACCGCCCGTCCGCTGGCAGGCCTGACCAGCCGCCCGAGGCGGATCTTCTTACCGGTTCGCGCGTCCATGAAAATCGCTCCAATATGCAGCTTGCAGAGAATTGCATTGTGACCCTAGGATCCCACCACAGCGGCTGTCAATCGAGCCGCCCCGGCGGGCCGGCTCCGGCTCTCGCCCACCCGGCGTACGCCCTGCCTCCCCCGGAACCAGCAATTTGTGGAGCACCCCATGACAGACCTCCCCGCCGCACTGACCGCCCTGTCGCACGAGCTGGGGCCGGACGCCGTCCGTACGGACGAGGCGTCCCTCACCGCCTCCAGCCATGATTCCTGGCCGCTCTCCACCAAGCTCGACAAGCTCGGCCGTCACACCCATCGCGCCGACGCCGTGGTCGCGGTCGGTTCGGAAGCGGGGATACGCGCGGTGCTCTCGGCGGCGGCGGACCACGACGTGCCCGTCACCGTCCGCGCGCTCGCCTCCTCCGTGACCGGCCAGCCCCTTCCCGTGCGCGGCGGCATCGTGCTGGACGTCTCCGCCCTGCCTGCCACGTACACCGTGAACACCGAGGACCTGACCGTCGAGGCGTCCGCCGGCTACAACGGCGGGGCCCTGGAGGCCGAACTGCACGAGCAGGGCTGGACACTCGGCCACTCGCCGCAGTCGCTGCACCGCTCCAGCGTCGGAGGCTGGCTCGCCACGCTCGCCACCGGCCAGTTCTCCTCGTACTACGGAGGCATCGAGGACCTCGTCGTCGGCTACACCGTGATCCTGGCGACCGGCGAGACGCTGCGCCTGTCCGCATCGCCCCGCGCCGCGATGGGCCCGGACCTGCGTCAGCTCTTCCTCGGCTCGGAGGGCACCCTCGGCGTCATCACCTCGGTCACCCTCAAGATCTTCCCCGTGCCGCCCGTCCGGCTCCTGGAGACCTACCGACTGCCGTCTGTGGAGGCGGGCGTAGCCGTGATGCGTGCGCAGGCCGCGGCCGGCCTGCGGCCGTTCGTGCTCCGCCTGTACGACACGGCCGAGGCACGCCACGCACTCCAGGACGACACGGTCGACAGCCCGGTGATGTTCGCGGGCACCCAGGGACTCGATGCCGTCGCCCGCGCCGAGTTCGACGCACTGGGCTCCATCGTCGCCGAGCACGGCGGAACCGCCACCGGCCCCGGTGGTACGGAGAAGTGGATGGCCAGGCGCTTCGACTTCTCCGGCGTGGAGAATCTGCTCGCCGAGGACGGCGGCTACGCCGAAACGGTCGAGGTGGCCCACAACTGGAGCGGCATCCTTCCCCTCTACCACGCCCTCACCGAGGCGCTCGCACCACTGGCGGACGAGGTGCTCGCTCACTTCTCGCACGTCTACACCCAAGGCACCTCTCTCTATCTGATCCTGCGCGGGAAGGCCGAGAACGACGAGGAAGCCGTGCGCCGGCTCGAGCAGGTGTGGACCACCGCCATGGGGGTGGCCCTCGTACACGGCGCCGAGCTCTCCCATCACCACGGTGGCGGCCTTGCCAGGTCCCCGTACACCAGGCGTTCCCTCGGCTCCTCCCACCTGCTGCTGCGCCGGCTGAAGAACGCCCTCGACCCGAACGGCGTACTCAATCCCGGCAAGCTCGGCCTCTGATCCCACCCGCTCCGAGGAAAGGCCCCGAACCATGTGGTTTCTCGGTATCGACATCGGCACCACCCATATCAAGGTGGCGGGCGTCGACGAGGACGGCACACCGCTTCCCGCCGGCCGCATCCGCACGCCCACGCTCGAGGCCGGCACGCTCGTGTTCCACGACGCCGAGGCCATCTGGCGCGCCACCGCCGAGCTCATCGCCGAGTACGCGCGGACGACCGCCGCGCCGCACGGACCGCTCGGCGGAGCCGCCGTGGCGTCCTTCGGCCAGGAGGAGTCCGTCGCCATGGACAGCGCGGGCCGGATGCTCCACCCGTCGCTGGCGTGGTGGGAGCGGCGCCCGGTGCGCGCCCTGGACGCGGAGACGGTCGGGTGGCTCGATTCCTTCGAGCACTTCCAGGTCTCCGGGCTGCGCCACCGGCTCGACCAGACTCCGGAGCGCACGGCCCATGTGCGCCTCCGGGAGCCGGAGGTGTGGCGTTCGACGGCCCGATGGGTGGACTTCTGTACGTTCGTCACGCATCGGATGACGGGCGAATGGGCCTGCGCGACAAACCAGATCACCCACAGCCAGTGCTTCGAACTGGCCACTCTGGCTCCACACACGCCGACGCTGGAGAGGCTCGGGCTCACCCCCGGACATTTCGCTCCCGCGCTGCCCACCGGGGCGACCGCGGGGGACATCCTTCCCGCGTCCCTGCCGGGGGTGGCCCTCGTCCCCGGCGCCCGCGTCGTCATCGGTGGCCACGACCAGGTCGTCGCCGCCCGCCAGGTCCACGCCATGAGTGGGGCCGAGGTCTTCGACTCCATCGGCACGTCCGAATACCTCATGGTCGGCACGCCGACGTTCACCCCGCGGACACGCTCGTACGAACTCGGCCTCGACCACGAGCGCGCGTGGCACGACGACGGGTTCCTGCTCGGCTGCCCCATCCCCTCGGGCAAGGTCGTCCAGCTGCTCGCCGAGCTCTTCCACGGCGGGGACTTCGACGGCCTGTTCACCGATCTCGCCGCTACCGAATCCGGCGGCCTGCCGTCGCTGCATGTCACGGTCGGCTCCACCGGCGGGCCGGCCGTGGGCGCCGACGGGCTTCTGACACTGGCCGGCCTGCCCGCCGGGGCCCGGCCGGCCGAGGTGGTGCGCGGCACTCTCGATCACCTCGCGGACCTCGCGCGCACCACCATCGGCGAGATGTGTGAGCTGGCCGGGAGACAGCCTGGGCAGGTCGCGCTGATGGGCTCCCTCTTCAGGCGGCCCGAGATGGCGGCGCACCGGCGTGAGCGCTGGGATCTTCCCCTGCACATCAGCCCGCTGGCCGAGCCCGTCGCCTCCGGCGCGGCGGCCATCGCCCGGGACGCCCTGACACGGGACGGCGGACCGTGCCCCGCCCACGACGGCAAGGAGACATCGTGAGTATCGCCATCACCTCGCTCAACAGCGCGGTCGAACGGCTCCTTGCCGTGGAGTCCCACCGGCCCGGCTCGGTCCACCGCCTGGCCCGTAGCGACACCTTCGCGGGAGGCAAGGGCGTCAACGTGGCCCGGGTCCTGAGCCAGCTCGCCGCCGGCAGCCATGAGACGGACACCCCGGTGCCCGCTCCTCTGCTCCTCGGTTTCTCCGGCGGTCCCACCGGCAGGCTCTTCGAAGACCTGCTCGGAGCAGAGGATCTGGCCTCCTCCCTGGTCCCGACAGCGGGGGCCACCCGGGTCTGCGAGGTGCTCGTCGATCTGTCGGACCCCGCTGGGGCAACCGTCTACAACGCGAACGGGCCCATGGTCGAGAAGCCCGAACTCGACGCTCTGGGCGACCTGTTCGTACAGGTCCTGGCGCGGAGCGAGGCCCTGGTGTGCACAGGCAGCATCCCGCCCGGCGTGCCCGCCGACGCGTACGCGCGCTGGATCGCCCAGGCGCGCCGTGAGGGAGTGCTGTCGGTTCTGGACGCGCACGGCGAGGTCCTGGCCCTCGGCGCGGCAGCACTGCCCGACATCGTCAAGGTCAATCGCGAGGAGCTCATGTCCCTCGGGTCCGGCGATCCGGAGACCAGGGCCCTGGACTGGCTCGACGCGGGAATCCGCTGCGTCATCGTCACGGACGGCGACCGTCCTGCCCATGCGTTCACCGCCGACGCGGAGTACGAGGTGCGGGCACCCGATGTCCCGGTGCGCAGTGCCGTCGGTTCCGGTGATGCCTTCTGCGCGGGCCTCGTACGGAGCCTGCTCGGCGTCCCGACGGCCGGCTGGGCCACACATCTCCGTATCGCCGCCGCATGCGGGGCGTCGAACGCGGCGGGCGTCACTGCCGGTCTGACCGGAAGCCACTCCCCCGCCGCCCTCATGTCCCGGGTGACCGTGCGCGAATCCGCGCTCCGGTCCACCCGGCGCTCGGACACCCGGACCGACGACACACGAGGCTGATCCGACATCCGACGGGGCTCCGCGGACGCGGGGCTCCGCGGAACACCGGGAACCGGCCCGGAACAACGCCGTTCCGGCCATTTACCACGGAGGTTCTGATGGAAAGCACGACCCGGCCCTCCGCCGGTCACATGCGTAGCGTCATCGTCATCACCTGCGTCACCGCCGTCGGCGGCTTCCTCTTCGGTTTCGACAACGGAGCGATATCCGGGACGGCCGGATTCATCCAGGACCGTTTCGCCCTGAGCGCCGGCGGCCTCGGATGGGTGACGTCGAGCATCATCGTGGGCTGCATCATCGGTGTGGTCGTCGCGGGCCGTCTCAGTGATGCCGTCGGACGCAAGAAGGTCATGCTGGGAACCGCCGTCGTCTTCCTCGTGGGGGCGCTCGGTGAAGGGCTCGCGCCCAATGAGGAACTGCTCGTGGCCGCTCGTATCCTCGTCGGAATCGGCATCGGTACGGAGACCACGATCGCGCCGCTGTACATCGCCGAGGTGGCACCGGCTCACCTGCGGGGACGGCTCGTCTCCTTCAACCAGCTCTTCAACACCGTCGGAAACCTCGTGGTGTTCTCTGCGAGCGCGCTGATCGCGCGTGCCTCGACCGACGCGTGGAACATCGAGCACGGCTGGCGCTACGTCTTCGTCATCGGCATCGTCCCGGCGATCGTGTTCTTCTCTCTGCTCTTCCTCGTCCCCGAGAGCCCGCGCTGGCTGATACGCCAGGGACGGAGGGGCGAGGGCCTGGACGTGCTGCTGCGGATCACTCCCACGAGGGCGGACGCGGAAGCCGAACTCTCGGGAATCGAGGCCTCGATGGCCGTCGAGGGCGGCCGGGCCGGTGTCAGGGACGTACTCGCGCCGCGTTTCCGCAAGATGCTCGTCATCGGCTTCGGGGTTGCCCTGTTCCAGCAGATCACCGGAATCAACGCGATCTTCTACTACGCCCCCGAGGTGTTCAAATCGGCGGGCCTGGAGACGAACGACGCGATGTCGAGCACCGTCCTGATCGGCGTGACGCTCGTGGCCGCCACACTCGTGTCGATGTGGCTCATCGACCGGGTCGGACGTCGCACGCTTCTTCTGACCGGCGCGGCCGCGATGACCGTACTGCTGGCCTGCATCGGCCTGGTGTTCCGCAGCCCGCACCCGAACGCGACTCTGCTGCTGGTCCTGATCCTCGGATATGTGGCGTTCTTCGCGGTGTCCTTCGGGACCATCACCTATGTGATCATCTCCGAGATCTTCCCGACGCACATCCGCGGCGTGGCTGCCTCCATCGCCACCTTCGCGCTCTGGGGCGGCAACTACCTCGTCTCCCAGTTCTTCCCGATGCTCGTCGAAGGCATCGGCTCCTCCAGCACCTTCCTCATCTTCTCCGGTATCTCCCTGCTCGCCCTGCTCTTCACTTTCGCCCTCGTACCCGAGACGAAGAACCGGAGCCTTGAGGAGATCGAGAAGGAGCTCTACGGGAAGAGCCGCCCGGCGGACGCCGACCGCACGGTCACGCCCGTCTGACGGCCCACCCGGAGGCACCCGGCCGGGGGGGGGGGGGGGGGGGGGGGGGGGGGGGGGGGGCCGGGGGGGGGGGGGGGGGGGGGGGGGGGGGGGGGGGGGGGGGGGGGGGGGGGGGCCCGCCCCGGGGGGGGGGGGCCTCCGGGCCCCCCGGGGGGGGGGGGGGGGGGGCCCCCCCCCCCCCGCCCCCCCCCGGGGGGGCGGGGGGCCCCCCCCCCCCCCCCCCCCCGGCCGTGCCGCACGAGGTGTCAGCTCACCGAGATGTTGGAGCTCCCGCTGCTCTGGTAGCCCTCTGTCGCCATGATCATGTAGTAGTTGAAGCTGCCCATGGGCATCCCGAAACGGGCCCAGGCGTCGAAGTGGTTGCCGGAGGTGATGCTCCCGCCCGTCCGCTTCGACTGGCGGACGCTCCAGTACTGGTTGAAGGTCTTCGTGCCTTCGACGGACGGGGCGTCGACCCGCGTCGTCTGGTAGACGTCGTACGTACCGCCGTCGCTGGTGACCGTGCCCTTGAACGTCCCGGTGGGCCGGTAGGTGCCCCAGTTGTCGACGATGTAGTACTCCACGAGCGGGTTCGCCGTCCACCCGTAGAGAGTCAGGTACGAGTTGCCGGCCGGGTTGAAGCTGCCGGAGTAGTTCACGGTCCGGCGTGAGCCGTTGGCCCAGCCCTTGCCCGCGACGAAGTTGCCGCAGTTGGTCCATGAGGTGCCGTAACTGCCGCCGGACGCCAGGTTCATGGAGACCGAACCGCCACCGTCGGTCCAGAACGAGTAGTAGTAGCCGTTGTTGGTGCCCGTCTGATTCGTGGTGATGACCGTGTCGGCGTGAGCGGTGCCAGGCAGCATCAGTCCGGACGTCGCCAGCGCCAGGGCGCCGGCCCGTCCGATGAAGCCTCTGCGGCTTACCGGGCGGATGGGGGTGTTGTCCATGTTCATGCTTCCTCCTTGTGACGGCTTGCGGGGAGCCAGGTGGCGCGTGGGGGCCCGACGACCCTCTGGGGGTGGCCGGGGTGGCGCCGACCGCGCACAGGCGTCGTGCTGCGCGGCGGGCCGGCCGGTCATCGCGCGGCAGGCCCAGGAGACCGGATCGTGGGGACGGCCCGGCAGCGCCGGGGCTTGTGGCCTGGCGATGCCGACAGTGTTGAGCGGTACCCGTCAAGAGTCAACTGTTTCCGCAAGGATCGCGAAAGTACCGACGCCCATCGGCGAGTCACCAATCATCAATAACAGCAGGTGCAGCGCGACATGAGCCATCCAGATCAAGCTCAGGCGCCCGCGTGGCCTGATTCCTGGAGCTGATCGAGGAGCCCAAACATCGAAAGTTTCGAGATTCTTTCGAATCACCCTGCATGCTGACGGGGCCCTCGGGCTCAGAGGGGGCGGTCTGCGACGTCTCGCTCACGGCGTACGTGGCCCGGCTGTTCAAGTCCGTCACAGATGCCGACCATCACAGTGCGGTCGATGCGCAGTTCGTCACTCAGTACGCGCTGCGAGCAAGGGCCGACCTCGGCAAGCATCTACAGCACCAGATGCTGGCCGACGCCCAGCCCGAGCGCGCCGGCCCGGGCATCCGCGGCCCGGGCATCCGCAGCCCGGGCATCCGCAGCCGACGGTCATCTGCGAGAAGTTCCTGCCCCACCCGTCGGCGGCGGTCTGGAAGGCCATGGCCGAACCCGACCTCCATGCCCGTTGGTGGGCAGCCGGCGAGATCAAGCCCGTCGCCCGGCACCGCTGCACCCTCGACATGGGAAACTTCGGCAGCCAGCCCTGCGAGGTGACCGAGGCGGACGACCAGCGGCTGCTGGCCTATCGGTTCGCCGAGGGCTCGCTCGACACAACCATCACCTGGACGCTGCGCCCGGAGGGCAAGGGCACCCGCCTCGTCCTCACCCACGCGGACGTCGACCTCGACTCCCCCGATGGGCCGGCAGGCGTACGACGGCATGGGCAAGGGCTGGCCCCACGTCCTGAACCGTCTCGAATCCGTCCTGGGTGAGGCCGCCTAGCGCTGCACGGGTGTACGGACACGGCACCCCTCACGTCGCGGGGATACCGGGCACCTTCACGTTCACCTCGCCGCAGCCGACGCGCTTCGCCTCCTCCTTGACGTACGACGGCAGAACGGCAAGGGCGAGCGACTCGTCGTCGTGCGACCCGCCGTCCTTCTCCGGCTCATACGCCACGAACGCGACCCGGCCGGACCGGCAGTCCGCCGTGTAGACGCTCAGGCCGCCCGCATAGGCACCCTGCCCGTCACCGCCGAGACCCGTGGCCCGGTTTCCGAGCGCCCGGGACACGACGCCGGCCAGCTCCGGGTCCGCCACGGTCAACAGCCGGAGCCTGCTCGGGCCGAAGGGCTGCCTCACGTCGCACGCCCGGACCCCGCCCGCCGCCGGAGTGCCCGGCGTGGTGCCTACGGCCTTCGCTTCGAACTCACGAGCCCACTCCGGCAGCCGGACACCCCGGATTCCGCAGAGCCGGTCGGCGTCGACGTCCGGAAGTTCGTTGCCCTCCGGGGCGCGGGGGAGCTTCTGCGGGTCGTCGTACCGGGCGTCGCAGCCGTACCGTTCCATGACCCCGTTGGCCAGCCGCACAACCGCTCGGGACATCGCGTCGAGGCCCCGCCGCGCGTCGACCACGTTCTGGCCTTCGGGGTCGGACGCGTCCGAGGCGAGGCTGACCACCCGCAACGGCGGTTTCTCGCCCGGCTCGTAATACCGTTCCGCACAGCTCGACGGGAGCTTCACCCAGGCACGGGTGGAGGACGCCATGCCGGGGATCCCGTCGCCGAGCGGTGTCATACGTGAGGAGAGGTACTCCTCCGTCCAGCTCCACGCCTGCGCGCCCCGCAACTCCCCCAGCGTCCGCACCGACGCCGTGACCTCCGACTCCAGTTCGTCGGCTCCGAACCCCTGCATGCTGCACTCCGTGTGCATGTGGTCCTCCGTGGCCCGGCGCAACGGCAGCTCACGGCTGCGGACATCCGTGTCCGAGAACAGCGCATGCGCTACATCGGGCGAGAGCGAACCCCAGCACACGTCCCGCTCCACGAGGGGCAGTTCGTCGGAGCGCCACGCCATGACGCCCCAACCCAGCAGCGCCCCGACAAGCCCGCCGATGACAGCGACACCACCCCGGCCACGGGAGAACCGTCGCATGCGGCCCCGAAGCTTCGGCGCGGAGGACTGCAGGGTGGAGGTCTGAGGAGGTACGGGCCCATCCGCCTCGGGGGTCTCCGGTTCGTCCGTCATCTCGTCCTTTCCTCTCGGGGTCTGTCCCGGTCACCCTCGCGGCCCTGCGGCCGGGCGACTCCTCACTCCCCGCTCGCCAACGGCAGTCCGAGGAGGCTACCTGCCGGCTTCGGGGGCTCGAGGAGCGGGGCGACGTGACGGAGACGGAGCGATGAGGGCGGTCTTCACCGGCCTTGCGGACGGCATCGAGGAACTCGACGAGCTTCGTACAGGCAGAACCCGCACGGCTGAGGTGGTCTCTTGGCGGAATTAGGGACAACGGCGGCACGTGCCTGATGAAGTGACGCAGGGAAGGCGTTCGGTGCGGCACGTCCCCCCGGGGCCGGATCTGATCTCTCAGGAGAAAGGGCAACTAAGCTGTCAGAGGCAATGACCGCGCTGGCCGCGGCGGGCCGGGGATCTCGAGGGCGCGGAACTCCTGTGCCAGCGGGCTGTCCACGCCGGAGACACGGGCCCCTGGTCGAGCTGGCCTGGCGACGCGGGGAGTCTGGGGACCTCGACGGGGCGGAACGCCTCGCCCAGCGGGCCGTCGACATCGCGGGCAGGGAGGCCCTGATACGGTCGGCGCGGCTACGCGAACGGTCCGGAGGCGCCGAAGGCGGGAACGGTTGAGGCTCCACGGGCCGAAGGCTGACGGTTGAGTCGGCAAGCCGCTACGGCTCGGCCGCCAGCTCGTAGCTCCATGTCTCGTACAACTCCTGGGTGGGTCACGCAAGTGGTGCTGTTCATGACGAAGGTCGAGCCGCGTGCGGCGACCCGAGGTGCCCATCGCGGCGGCGTCCTCGACACCGGCACCGGCTCCTACCGCCTCGCCAGCGCGCGAGCAAGCGCCCGAGCACGCGCCGAAGAGCCTGCCATGACCGGCTGACACCTGGGGACTACTTCCTCGTCAGGCCATTGTGCTGCGCTCGCGAAGGCGTTCGACACGCGTGGCGTAGTGAACGCGACAGGAGCGTGTTGCAGCAACGGCTGGTGCTGTTGAGCACCGCCATCTTGAAGTGGCTGGCCAGCGGGGCGGCGTGACCTCGTTTCGAGTGGCTCGTGCTGGTCGTGGGCGGCAGACTGTGTTGCAGATCGTCCGGCGGGGTGGTTCTGCCGATGAGTTCACCGTCCTCGAACGGTCTACCCAGCGACACGACCGTTCTCGACAGGAGTGCCATGTCCACCATCCAGCCCGTGATCGTGACCGCCGACCACGACGTTCTACTCGGCTTCTATACGGAATTGTTCGGCGCTGAGGAAATCTTCCGGGTACCGGAGGATGGCCCGGCCTTCTACCTCGGCTTGCGGATCGGCGACACCGACCTGGGGCTGGTGACCAAGGAGGACCCGGGGACCGGGGCGGCGTCGCGGATCCTGCTCAGCATCGGTGTCGACGACGTCGACGAGACGCTCGGCCGGGTGGCGGCGCTGGGCGGCTCGGTCAGCGGTGGCCCCAACGACATGCCGTGGGGACAGCGCGTCGCCCACATTCAGGACCCCGACGGCAACCCGGTGAACCTCACTCAGCCGATCCCGGCCCGGTGACGCCGTTCCGGGTACATGTGCTGATCGTGGGCTGCCTGCGGTAGAGGTCAATTGCCGTTAGTGGCCTCGATGTTCGTCAGGACGAGCAGTGCGTGGAACAGGTGGGCGGCGCGGGTGGGGTCAGTACGGAGCTTGGTGAGGATCCGCCAGTGCTACAGGTGGGTGAAGCCGCGTTCGACGGGGCTGCTCCGGCGGCCAGGACCCGGTTTGCCCCTTCTCGGCGGATGCGAGCCTGCGGGCGCGGGCGCCCTTGAAGCCGGTGACGACCACGGGATCGTCCCCGCCGTCGTCCAGGCCGAGGAAGCCCAGGCCGGGGGATGCCCCTGCCTACTGCTGCCGCCAACGGCAGTTGCGCTACTGGGGGTGTGCGGGTCGGCCCTCGCACAGCCCGGTCTCGACGGCGGCCTTCATGTCGGCGTCCTGCGCGTCTGTGCCACCGGGGTCGAGGTTCACCATGACCGTGGCCTGCCGGCCGTCGACCGTAGCGCCGCCGGCGGTCTGGAAGCCGAAGATGTCGCCGCCGTGCCCCCAGTAGAGGCCGCCGCAGGGCAGGGGCCTGCTCTCGAGGCCCAGGCCGTAGGCCCGGCCGTCGTCACTGCCGGTCGGCCGGGCCTTCATCATCGCGTTGAGCTGGGCCGGACGCAGCAGCCTGCCGCGTACGAGTGCGCCCAGGAACCGGTTGAGGTCGGAAGCGCTGGAGATCATCTCGCCGGATGCGCCCGCGATGGACGGGTTGATCACGGTGAGATCCATGAGCGGCGCGTCCTCACCGGGGCGTACATATCCGCGTGGGTGCGGTCCGGGGATCGCCGTGTCCTCACCCGGCACAGACGTGTCGTGCAGGCCGAGCGGGGTGATGATGCGCCGACGGATCTCCTTGTCGTAGGGGTGGCCGGTCACCTTCTCGATGAGCATGCCGGCCAGCAGGTAGTTGGTGTTGGAGTAGTGCCATTCGGAGCCGGGCTTCTCAAAGGTCGGGGGGTGGGCGAGCGCGAGGTTTACCAGGTCACGGGTGCCCTGGTGGGCGAGCGGGTCCGCGAGAATCTGCTGCGGGTTGAGGTAGTCGAGGTAGTCGGGCAGGCCGCTGGAGTGCTGGAGCAGCTGGCGGACGGTGATTTTCCGCCCGTCGTGGCCCTGGCCACGGACGACACCGGGCAGGTAGCGCTCCACCGGTGCGTCGAGGGCGACGCGGTGCTCTCCCACCAGTTGGAGTACGACGGTGGCAACGAACGGCTTGGTCATGCTGCCGATCCGGAACCTGCTGTCGCCGCGCATCGGCACCTGGCTCGTCGCGTTCGCGACTCCGCTGGTCAGCGCCGTGCTGTCGTGCCGGTTCCGGACCTCGACGAGCGCTCCCGGCCCACCGTCGACGGTGGTCAGTCGGTGCAGAAGGTCACGTAGCCGCAGATCCCCGGAGGTGTTGGCGGACCATACGGCGGTGGTCTTTGTCTCAGTACCCGCGAAGGCGGAGTTACCCGGCAGCGCGCCTACCGTGACGCCGATCGCGATGGCCAGAGCGAGTGCGCCACCCAGCGCACGCTTGTGCTTGATCACGTGTTTTCCTCCGTCGTAGTAACAAGATCACTGCAGCTGCGGCGGCCGGCTACGAAGAGCTCTTCACGCCCGCCGTTCCCGTGCCACCTCACGGTGCCCGAACGGAGCCGGCCACCGCGATGGAGAGATCATCCGGATCGGTGGTGGGGATAACCCCCGGTAAGGCCCAATGACCGAACTTGCCGATGCCAGGCCGGACATGAGGCCGACCGAACCGTCGTTGCCCGCGCGTCGTCGCCACCCGCCCCGCCCGCCGAGAAGGAAGCCAATCGCATCCTCGCCGCCGGATGCGCCCCGGCCGTCGCTGACTTCGCCCACCTGAAGAACTGGCGGATCCTCACCGGACTCCGCACCGACCCCGCCCACGACCAGCCCGAGCACCCCGAACCGGCCTCGCGCCAGCACCCTGTCCAGCCACGTCGAGATGGCGCAGCTTCTGTGACTACGGGTTCGCCGAGGCGGATGGCCTGTTGCCGTTCTCGTTGCATCTCGAGCAACCGTCGAGAGCGCCGGTCGGTCTTGTCCAGTACCGAGGCCGAAGCAGTGCCCTTGTCGACGGGGCGACATCACGGTGCCTATCAACTGCTGAACGCTCACGCACATACGCGCCGGCCTTCTGGTTCCGGACGGCGTCACGATCGGGGCCGTCAACGAGCGCCCGGCCCGCCCGGACACCGAGCGGGGACTCCTGCTGGACGGCTTCCCCCGCAATCTTGCCCAGGCGGAGGCGCTGGGCGGCATCCTGGCCGACTCGAAGTCGAGGCTGGACGCCGTGCTCGACCTGCGAAGCCTTGTGCGGTCGGGGCCGGTGGAAGGTAAATGTGTCGACAGCACCCCTCGGTTCCCGGCAAAGTGACCGCCCGTGACGAGCAGTGAACTGTGGACCCGTGCTACCGCCGACCGCTACGACGCCGAGGAGACCGAAACGTCCTCGGCTGCCGTTCTCGAACCGACTCTTGCCTTCCTGGCTGAGCTCGCCGGGGACGGCCGGGCACTGGAGTTCGCGATCGGGACCGGACGAGTGGGTGTACCGCTCCGGGAACGCGGCGTGCCGGTAGTGGGCATCGAACTGTCCGAGCACATGACAGCGGTGCTGCGGCGCAAGATCGACGAGAGCACGCTTCCGGTATCCATCGGGGACATGGCTACCACCGTCGTCCCCGGCGAGTTCACCCTGGTCTATCTCGTCTACAACACCATCACGAACCTGCTCACGCAGGACGAGCAGGTCGAGTGCTTCCGCAACGCCGCACGTCATCTGGAGCCCGGCGGCCGATTCGTCATCGAGCTGGGCGTGCCGCCGCTGCGGTTGCTGCCACCCGGCCAGGTCGCGGTGCCGTTCGATGTCTCCGAGCGGCATCTCGGCTTCGACACCTTCGACCTGGTCGAGCAGATTCTCGTATCGCACCACTTCACCCGCGACGGCGACGACGGCCGCTACCGTCGCGGCAGCTCCCGGCAGCGGTATGCCTGGCCGGCAGAGCTCGACCTGATGGCACGGATCGCCGGGCTCGAACTGGAACGTCGCGTCGCGGACTGGGACGGGGTGCCGTTCACCGAGGACTCAGCGAAGCACATCTCCGTGTGGCGCAAACCGGCCTGAGGTCGACCACCAGGTCGTCGATGTGCGCCGTGCAGCTCGGGAAGTGCCATGCGAGTCGAGACCCTGGGCGTGGATCCTGGGCCCACCGCCCGCGGTAGCCGCGGGGGTCCGTGCCACCCGAATACGTCCCTTGGGACCGCTCGTGAGCAGGGCGCGGGCGCGGGAGAGGTCGACCGGGTCGTTGTCGACGTAGACCACCCGCGTCTCGGGGGCGGTGCGTTGGGCGATCTGGTGCACGTTCTCTGCGGTCGGCAGGCCTGTGCCGATGTAGAGGAACTGGCGGATGCCGTCGTCCTCGGCCAGCGTGGTGACGGCGCGCCGCAAGTAGTCGCGGTTGTGCCGCGCCTTGCAGCCGTCGATCCTCCTTCTCAGCTCTTGGGGATCCTGGCTGAGGGTGTCACCGGACATGGGCGCCTCCTGACAACGCGAACCGGGGTGGTGGTCAACAACCCACCGCCCAGGCCGACATGGCGGTTCCGCCCCGCACCTGATCACTGGATTCGGCAGCGTTGACCCGTTCGCCAGTTCGCGGTGGCGGCGGCGATGACGGTGCCCAGCCTGTCCCGGGTACTCACCAGATCGCCGATCCGGCTGTCGATGCGGTCCCGTTCCGCCGACAGCCGGTCGAGCAGCTCGGGCGTGGCCTCACCGTTCACGACATACGGCAGCAGATCCGTGATCGACCTGCTCGGCAGCCCGGCGGCGTACAACTGCTGGATCAACTGGACACGGTCGACCGCGCTGTCCGGGTACTGCCGCTGACCGCTGGGGCTGCGTTCCGAGGCGAGCAGGTTCTGCTCCTCGTAGTAACGCAGCGCCCGAACGCTGACGCCTGTCCTGGTGGCGAGTTCGCCGATGCGCATCATGTCTCTCCGATGTGAGCCGGACAACATTTCTTGCCTCTGACGCCAACGTCAGGTTTTAGCGTATCCCGCAACGGCTCACCCCTCCGCCGAGGCCAGGGACGAGACCGTGACCAGCCTGCTCGACAGAAGGATCTGCAAATGACCACATCAGACGCGGCGACAACAGACATCCCCATCACCGCCCCCTCCCCCGTCATCTCGGTGAAACCGGCGGTGCTGGAAGCACCGGGACGTGGTGAGGGCCTGCAGGTGAGAATTTCCGCGCCGACCACCGGGAGTGAACTGCCGGTCATCGTCTTCTCCCACGGCTTCGGTTCTTCGTTGAACGGTTACGGCCCGCTGACCGATTTCTGGGCTGCTCACGGCTTCGTGGTGATTCAGCCCACCCATCTCGACTCCAGGACCGTGGGTCTCCCCCAGGACGATCCCCGCACGCCACGGCTCTGGCGCTTCCGCGTCCAGGACATGAAGCACATCCTTGACCAGCTTGATCTGCTGGAGGCCGCAGTTCCCGGTCTGGACGGGCGTCTGGACCGAGACCGCATCGCCGCGGTCGGCCACTCCTTCGGCGGCCAGACGGCCGGCACTCTGCTCGGCCTGCGCGTTCTCGATCCGGTGAGCGGAAAAACGGAAGACCTGTCCGACTCGCGGATCAAGGCGGGCGTGCTGCTTGCCACGGCCGGCAGGGGCGGGGCCGACCTGACCCCCTTCGCGGCCGAGAACCTCCCGTGGCTGAAGGGGCCGGACTTCGCGCACATGACCACGCCGACGCTCGTGGTCGCCGGGGACAGGGACGAGCTTCCGCTGTCCGTCAGAGGACCGGAGTGGCTCGCCGACCCGTACCACCTGAGCCCGGGGCACAAGAGCCTGCTCACCCTCTTCGGGGCGGAGCACTCCCTCGGCGGAATCGCCGGTTACGAAGTGCGGGAGACGACGGACGAGAACCCCGAGCGCGTGGCTCTGATCCAACGGGTCACCTGGGCGTATCTTCGCCACGCACTCCGCGTCGAGGACACCGGCTGGACGGCAGCGCAAAAGACCTTGTCCCAGAGCGTCACCCCCATGGGGCGGATCGAATCCAAGTGAAGCTCAGCCCGTACATCCGATGAACCCGGTCCGCCCTCAAGTCCGCTTGCGGAAGATCGCGCCGGAACCCGGGCGGCACGCCTGCTTCGCCGGGTCACGGTCGTCCGCCTCACCGGCAACCTCAACCGCAAGGCTGGATTCGTCGACGTCAGCGACCTCGACCCCGCCACTTCGTGAGGCCAGAACTTGCGGCGCGAAGCCGACAGCTGGACGCCACTGACACAGGTCCCGGGCCCATCCGACCCGACCGTTGCTGCCCGGCGCTGCGCTAGGACGGACCCCCGAGGTCACGCGCCATCCAGCCAGGCGTGTCCAAGCGAATGGGGGCGGCGTCGACCAGTGTCGCCAGATGCCTTTCCAGGCGCTCGAGTTCGCCCGGGCCGATCCGCCGTTCCCAGCCGTCCCGCAGTTCGTCGAAGATCTCTTCGCCCTGGCGCAACACGTCGAAGCCGAGGGCGGTGACCTGGAGGCGTTTGCGGCGGGCGTCGAGGGGGTCGGTCTCGCGTGTCACGTATCCGCGCTCCTGCAGGGCCGCGATCGTCTTCGCGGCCGCCTGCTTGGAGACGGACAAGCGGCGGCCGAGCCGCGTGGCGTCATCGGCGCCCGCCGCGATGGCCCGCATGGCGAAGTCGTGGACGGGGCGTACGTCCTGGTGGCCGCGCCGAGCAAGCTCGTCGGTCGCATCGTCCACCAGCGAACGGAAGCCCCCGAGCAGGAGCAGCGCGAGATCGGCACCGGAACGGGACATGGCAGCAGAGTACGGGAAGAGCTTGAGCTTGCCTTTTGACAACCAGGTTGACTATTATCTGGCAACCAAGTTGTCCAATCGGGGAGATGCGATGCACGCGATACCAGTCGGCGCGACGATTCCGGGGCTCACCCACCACAGCGTCGAGGTGAACGGAACCACGCTGCACTACGTGGCGGCGGGCACCGGTGGAACCCCGATTCTGCTGGTCCACGGCTTCCCCGAGACCTGGTGGTCCTTCCACAAGCTCATCCCGCTGCTCGCCGCCCACCACCGCGTGTTCGCCGTCGACCTGCGCGGGTTCGGCGACTCCGGCAACGGGCCGGGCACGTACGACAGCGCTACCACAGCCGAGGACCTGCACCTTCTGATCGAGCATCTCGGCGTGGGGCCTGTGCATCTCACCGGGCAGGACATCAGCGGGGCGAGCGTGTTCCGCCTCGCGACCACGCACCCGCGGGACGTGCTCAGCCTCACTGCGATCGAGACGGGGCTCCCCGGGTTCGGAATGGAGGCGCTGGCCGACATCACCCACGGCGGTGTCTGGTACATCGGGGTTCTCGCTGCACCCGGCATCCCCGAGATGCTGCTGACCGGCCGCGAGCGCGAGTTCCTGGGGCAGTTCGTGTTCCCCGCCTTGAGCACGACCCCGGGAGCCATCACCGAGGCCGACATCGGCGAGTTCGCCCGCACCTACGCGCGGCCCGGCGGATGGCGCGGAGCGATCGGGCTCTACCGGTCGATGCTGCGCGAGGGCTCCGAGATCACGGCCCTCGCCCGGACGCCCGGACTGAACGTGCCCGTTCTCGCGGTCGGAGCCCGCGCAGGTTCCTTCACCCTCACCACCATGACCCGGGCCGCGGCGAGCGAAGTGAGCTCGGCCTCTCTCGACGGTGTCGGTCACTACGCAGCGATGGAGGCTCCCGAAGAACTGGCCAAGGCAATCACCGAGTTCACGGGACGCATCGACACGCCGTGACGAACAGGCTCGGCATACCGCCGTGCGGGAGCAGCCGACGCCCTACTTGCAGGACCGGTACGCGTATCCCGCCCGGACATGATTCTCGTACCGGTCCTCGAAGGTGTGCTTACCGTCCGAGTTGCGCTTGATCTTGAAGCTGTTCCTGCCGCCTCGGTACTCCAGGAACGGGTCCTTGCCCCGGGCGGTCGACCCACGGGTCTTGGCCAGTTGCCCACGTAGACGAGGATTCTTCATGTTGTGCGTGAACTTGCGGCCGTCACTGCCGTACTCGGGCCCGGATCTGCTCTTCATGGGCGGCGCCTACCTCGCTGCGGAGCTCACGGCCTTGTCGACGAGCGCCAGGTCGTTGTGCATCCTGTCGTTCTCGGCGGTGGCAAGGCACTCTTTCCGGAATCAGTCAGCGGGCTCTGCGCGAGAAGCGGGGCCGATCGGGGCCGGCCGGCTCGATGCAGCGGGACTGGACGTGCTCGTACGCCATGGTGGTCTGCACGTCGGCGACTTCGCGGCGTTCGGTGAGGCGGTCGATGACGAAGGCGTACACGCCGTCGACATTCGGGACGGCGATGTGGATGAGGAAGTCGTGAGGGCCTGAGGTGACGAACAGGCCGATCACCTCGGGCAGTCGTGCCGCCCATTCCCGGAACCCCTCGATGACGGGGCGGGCCGGGGGCCGGATGCGCACCGAGATAAGTGCCTGGACGGGCCGGCCGGCCGCGTCGAGGTCCAGGGCGGCGTGGTAGCCGGTGATCACACCACTCTCGCGCAGCAGCCGTACTCGCTCGAGCGACGTGGAGGGCGAGACTCCGGTCTTGGCGGCGAGGTCGCGGTTCGTCTGCCGTGCATCGTTCTGCAGCTCCCGCAGAAGGGCCAGGTCCAGCGCATCAAGTTCCATGAAATGGACCCTACGGCGTATGACGTGCGGACAGTAGCCGCATTGCTTGGCATTTTGCTTAGTCTCGCTGGCTATGGATACACGAACGAACGACCCGCTTCTCGGTGCAGGGCTGGTGCTTGGCGCGGCCGTGCTGTGGGGCACGGTCGGCCCCGCTCAGGTGCTTGCGTCCAGTCCCATGGCGCCGATGGCCCTGGGAGGCTGGAGGCTGCTCGTGGGCGGGATGATCCTGGGGATCTTCACTATCCGCCGGAACACCGTGCGGGCGCTGACAGCGGGCACGGTGGTGCGCCCCCTGCTGATCTGCGCAGTGTCTACGGGAGTCTTCCAGGCGGCCCTACTGTCCTCGGTGGCGCGGACCGGGGCGGCCCTGGCCACGGTGGTCGCCATGGGCGTCGCCCCCGCGGCGATCGGGCTGTGTGCCCGGTGGGTCACTGGTGAACGGATGACAGCCGTCTGGATGGCCGGTACCGCCGCGGCCATCGCCGGCTGCGTCCTGTTGCTGGCGCCGGGGAGCGAAGGCGTGGACGCGCTGGGCATGATCCTGGCCGTGGCCGCCGGTGTTTGCTACGGCCTGTACACCGCTTTTGCCAAGAAACTGGCTGCTGTCGCTCCCGCTGCCCAGCTGCCCGGGCTTGCCGCGCTGTCCCTGCTCGCAGGAGCCCTCCCGCTGGCACCCTGGATGGTCAACAGCGCCGCTCCCGTGCAGCAGGGCGCCACCTTCACCCTGGTCGCCTGGCTGGGCGTGGCGACCACCGCCCTCGCTTACCGGTTGTTCACCACAGGCCTCACCAAGGTGCGCGCGACCACGGCCGGAACCCTCAGCCTCGCCGAGCCCCTGGCCGCTGCGCTGATCGGCGTGCTCCTGCTCCATGAGCACCTCTCGCCGGTGGCTTGGGCCGGCGGCGCGCTGATTCTCACAGGAATGATCACCATGTGCCTGCCGCCGCGCTTCTTGCCCCGCTCCGCACGGGTGCCGCGGATTTCCCACGGCCGGGGCACCACGTCCGCCGAAACCCTAGAATCTCTCGCACCCGGCGAACGAAGTCCAGAACCGCTGTCGCAGGTCCGCACGTCTGCCTAGCCTTTTCCTTGCCTGGTCGAGACTGAACTGCGGGAGGCGGCCCGCCGGGAGCTGCCGGCCGGTCTCGAGGTGCACCTGATCCTCGACAACTACGCGACCCACAAGACACCGGCGGTCAAGAAGTGGCTGCTGGCCCACCCTCGATTACCAGTGTCGTAGCTCAGACGTTGAAGCGCCCTGGCCAAGAGCGGCAGGTACGAGGCGGGGCTGACCTGAGCGAGCACCCGGTAGGCGTCGTCAGTCGAGGCCTTCGATGATGCGGAAGTCGCGCTCGACGCCGTCAGCAAGTGCGGCCAGCGCCTCCTGGTAGGCCGCACTCGCATGTGCGGCGACCGCCTGTTCGAAGTTGTCGAACTCGATCAGGACGGTGCGCGCGGCGATTCCGGCGTCGTGTGCGACGCCCCGGTCGCTGCGGGCGAGCGCCCGCCCCCCCGCGGCCTTGACGGCTGGACCAGCCAGTTTGTTGTAGGAAGCCAGCTTCTCGGGGTCCGCAATGGTGCGGTAGGCGCTGACCCGATAGCCCTTGGTCACGGTACCTCCTGTGTTCGGAACTGATGCTCAGAAGCGTGCTCAGATCCATGGCCGGCGCGCTGTGGGTCAGCGAGCCGACGGAGACGGCATCGAAGTTGGAAGGCTTCTGTCCTCAGCTTTCGGTTCGACTCGACCGGCCCAGGCCCGGCACACCGACTGGGGCTGTGATCGGATTCGTCTCGGGTGAGCGTCGACGGGTGAGGGCGAGGGCGAGGCCGGCCATCGTCGTGATCGCCATCGCGGCGACGCCGACCAGCGCCGCGGTCGTGTAGGCGTCGTCGTTCGGGAAGAGGCGGCCCGTGGCGGTGCCGGCGGCCAGGATCAGACCGCCGACGGCGCTGCCCAGGGAGTACCCGACGCTGCGGACGACGTAGTTGAAGCTCATGGCGCTCGACGTCTCGCTCTTGGGGGTGACGGCCAGGATGACGCCGGGCATGGCGGCCGAGAAGCTGCCGACGCCGAAGCCCAGCACGCCCATGGCCGCGAGCAGTTCGGCCAGGCTGGACCGGGCGGTGGCGAACAGGACGAACCCGCCGCCGACGATGGCGGCGCTGCCGGCCAGGAGCAGGGGGCCGTCGATCCATTCGCGGACCCGCGGCGTGAGCTTGCCGGCGATGAACCCCAGCACGGAGAACGGAATGAGGACCAGCCCCGCCACGAAGGTGGTCAGTCCGAAGCCGTAGCCGGCGCTGTGCGGCGTCTGCGCGTAGCGGGTGATGAGCGTGAGCAGGAGGTACATGCCGCTCCCGCCGACGAACATGACGATGTTCGCCCCGGCGACCGCCGGGTGCCGTACCGCCCGGACGTCGACCAGGGGCGTCTTGCTTCGCAGTTCGGAAACGGTCCAGAAGCTGAGCAGGAGTACGGCGGCGACGGCAAGGGTCACCGCCACGGCGAGGTGTCGGCTCCACAGGCTCATCTCGCCGGCCAGGAACAGAACGAGGAGCAGTCCACCCGCCAGGACGAGCGCACCGGCCACGTTCACGCGAGCGGAGCGGCCTTCGGGAGCTGCGGGCATGGAGCGCCACGCGGTCACGAAGGCGATGGCGGTGACGAGCAGGCCGAGGCCGTAGGCGGCCCGCAGTCCGCCGAACTCGGCGAGCAGCGCGGCCAGCGGGTAGCCGACGCCGGCTCCGATGATGGAGACCACTGAGATCAGGGCGATCGTGGCCGCGCTGCGCTCCTCGGGAAGATGGTCGCGGGCCACGCCCATCATCAGCGCGGTGAGACCGAGTCCGACGCCTTGGGCCGCTCTGCCCACGAGCAGCCAGGCGAACGGCAGCGGCAGCACGGTGAGCGCGCCGCCGACGACGACGATCGCCAGCGTGGCGAGAATCGTGGCCCGCCGGTGCGGACCGGCTCCGAGCCGGCCGAGGACGGGTGTGGCGACGGCGCCGCTGAGCAGGGCGATGGTCAGCGTCCACTGCGCGCTGTCGAGGGAGACGTGGAACGTGGTCGCCACGCTGGTGATGAGCGGCGTCCCGAGGCTGGCGACCGCCGCCACGACCAGGGCGATGAATATCAGGGCGGGGACCAGCAGACGTGCCTCGGAACGTATCAGGGCAGTGCTCATGGGCTGGTCATGAGCCTGGGACGCGGTCACCGGTGCGACTCCGCTCGGGCGTGGCTTTCGAGCTCCGCCAGATGCAGCAGCGCCGGAAGGGCTGCTGCCAAGACCTCGACCTCGTCACCGGTGAGTTCGTCGATCAACCGTGCGTACGCGTCGACGCCCGCCTGGTGTCGCGTCCGGACGTACGACGCGCCGGTCTCGGTCAGGCACACCAGCGTGACCCGCTTGTCGGACGGATCGCCCTTCCGGTCGACCAGCCCGGATTCCTCCATCACCCGGACCAGGACGGTCATCGCGGGCTGGGTGACGCCCTCGGCCACCGCCAGATCGGTGATCCGTCGCGGGCCGGTCCTGTCCAGGGTGGCCAAGGTGGCGGCGGACGTCAGGCTCATGTCGCGGGGAAGGCGTTTCACGGCCCTGGTGGCCAGACCGTAGAGGGCTGACCCGATGGCATGGGAAGCGCCGTGCGCGGCGTCTCGGTGACTCATGCCTGAAGCATAGCGGATTTATATGAACCCTTTATGCACCTCCCGATCAGGGTTCGCCGATCCTTGGCTCACAACGCGTTCGCGTAAAGATGAACGGCGTCGGCATTGATCGCCCTGCTGATCCCTTCGGAGGCGGCGTTGGTGACGCCGGTCGTGATCGCGGCGAGGATCTACGGCCACCACGTGCTGACGTGCGGCAGCGAGTCGCTCACCGCGGTTTTGAACACGGCGTCTCGGGACTCCCGGACGCCGTGCGGATCTCCGCGCGGCGCCGGGCGGCCGGCGTCGGCCTGGTGCGCAGGCACCAGGCGACGTGCGTGGCTGGTCCGGGTGCACCAGGTGAGGACGGCAGCAGGGGACGATGCCCGGCGCGGCGCCGGAAGGAAGTGTGGGAGGCGCGCGGATCTCGCGCGTTCCCGTTTCCTGGCTGTGTCTGGAGTGATCAACAGGTGATGAAAGGGACGTCTACGTCCGAGGCTGTCGACTCCCCTGTCCGCATGGGGAGGCTGTCGATCGGTGCCCTCGGCTTCCTGGCCCTCGCCCTCGGCACCTTGCAGTCCGTGGTGGAGCCCGCACTCCCGCTGCTCCAGGGTGAGCTGGGGGTCGGTCGCGGCGAAGGGGCATTGATCGGCAACGCGTTACTCATCACCGGAGCGGTCGTCACACCCGTCGCCGGCAAACTCGGGGACCGCTACGGCGGGAAGCGGGTGCTGGTCCGGCTGATGGCCGTGGTGTCGGTCGGTGGGCTGCTGGCAAGTCTGGCGCCGAACCTGCCGGTTCTGCTGCTCGGTCAGGTACTGCAGGGCGTCATGGTGGGTGCGCTGCCTCTCTCCTTCATCCTGGTGCGCAAACACCTCTCGCCAGGCGAGTCACAGGTGGCGATCGGGCTGGTCGTCGCACTGTTCACGGGCGGCAGCATGGTGGGAATGCTGTTCGCCGGGCCGATCGCGGAAGGAATGTCCTGGCACTGGATGTTCGCGCTGCCGACGATCGCGGTCATCGCGACGACATCGGTCGTGATGTGGCTGATGCCGCATGATCCGCCGATCCGGTCGGACGACAGGATCGACTGGCACGGCGTCCTTCTGCTGAGCGGCACGCTGCTCGCCTTCATGCTCGGGCTCGTGACGGTGACGGGGGACGGCGGCCTGCCGCCGCTCGCGGTCTGTGCCATCGCCCTGGGCGTGGCCGCCCTCGCGACCGGATGGGTCGCCGTCGAGCGCCGGGCGGCCTCGCCGATGGTCGATCTGCGAATGCTGGCAAGGCCTGCGATGCGGAACGCGTTCGTGTTCACCTTCGTCATCACCACCAGTTACGGGATGGTGGGCTTTCTTCTCCCGCAGCTGTTCGGTGTTTCGGCCGACGGGTACGGCTTCGGAGCCGGCACCACCGACATCGGGCTGCTCCTGCTGCCCGGCGCCATCGCCGGGTCGGTGAGCGATTCGGTCGGCGGGCTCGCGGCGCGGCGTCTCGGTCCGCGTGCCGTGGTCGTCGCGGGCACCGTCGTCACGGCGGCCACTATGTTCGCTCTGGCGGCGCTGCACACCGCGGAATGGCAGCTCGCCGTCGCCAAGGTCCTGACCGCGTTCGCCGCGGGCGTCGGCACCACGGCGTTGCTCGCCGGCACCGCCACCACTGTCGCGGCCGAGGACATCGGCGTCGCGACCAGCCTGCTCGTGGTGACGCGCGTGATCGGCGCCGCTCTGGGTGCCCAGATCGGCGGCGCGGTCCTCGACTCCGGGGCCGACCCACTGTCGGGCCTGCCGGCCGAATCGGCGTTCACCACAGGTTTCGCCGTCGCCGGCCTCGTCGCGGCACTGTCACTGCTCATCGTCCGTATCACGAAGAAGGGAGCCCAGGCATGACGAAGCGCAACGTTCTGATCTCCGGGGCCAGCATCTCCGGACCCGCGCTGGCGTACTGGCTGCACCGGTCAGGATTCGCGGTCACCGTGGTGGAGAAGGCAGGCACACTGCGCGGCGGTGGCTATCCGATCGACGTCCGCGGCAGCGCGATGGAGGTGGTCCGGCGGATGGGGATACTGCCGCAACTGCGGGACGCGCACATCGACTCGCGTCGCTGCACCTTCCTCAACCCCGATGGCAGTGAACTGGCGGCGGTCACTCCGCGTGCCGTCGCCGGCGGTGTCGATGGACAGGACATCGAGGTGCGTCGCGGGGATCTGGCCACGATTCTCCACGCGATGGTGCGCGACGACGTGGAGTTCCTGTTCGACGACTCCATCGACACCCTCGACCAGTCCGGAGAAGAGGTCGACGTCACCTTCCGCAGTGGGCGACGACGCACGTTCGACCTGGTGGTCGGCGCCGACGGTATGCACTCACATACCCGGGAGTCCCTGTTCGGCCCCGAAGAGCAGTTCCACCGCTACCTCGGCTACTGCTTCGCCATATTCACCATGCCGAACACCTTCGGGCTGTCCCACGAGCTCATGATGTGGAACACCCCGGGGAAGGCCGCGGCCCTCTACGCCGTCGGGGACAGCGATCAGGTGCACGCCTTCCTGAACTTTCACCAACCGGAACCGCCTTCCGTCGCGCTCCGGAACCCCGACGCCCAGCGGGAGCTGGTCGCCACGACCTTCGCGGGCGCGGGATGGGAGGTACCTGGCATGGTCAACGCCATGCGCGACGCGTCTGACCTGTTCTTCGACACGGCCGGTCAGATCCGCATGCCCCGCTGGTCCAGGGGCCGCGTCGCGCTCGTCGGCGACGCCGCGTACGCACCATCGTTCCTCACCGGCCAGGGCTCGAGCCTCGCGCTGGCCGGTGCCTACATGCTCGCCGACTCCCTGGCCTCGAACCGGGATCACTCTGAGGCCTTTGCCGCCTACGAGCGCGACGTACGCGAGTTCGTGAACATGAATCAGGCGCTGGTCGACAACGGCGGGGCCACCCTCTTTCCCACCACGGTGCGGGCCCTGGAACAACGCAACACCATGCTGCGTGGCCTCGTCACCATGCCCACGGCGGCGGCACGACCGGCCCACTCAGCCCTGGTGCTGCCCGAATCTGCCCCTCCGCGGTAAGCCGCGCGGACTACGAGAACTGGTCGGGGGCAGCGTGGGCCAGGCCCGTCCGGTAGGCGATGACTACGAGTTGCGCCCGGTCGCGGGCCTCCAGCTTCGTCATGGCGCGCTGCACGTGGGCACGGACCGTGAAGGGGCTGAGGAACATCTGCTCGGCGATCTCCTGGTTGGACAGGCCGGTCGCGACCAGGGCCACCATCTCGCGTTCGCGCGGGGTGAGCGCGGCGAGCTGTTCGGGGTGGTGCGGCGGGGCGTCGTCCGGTGTTGCCAGGAACCGGGCGACCAGGGAGCGGGTCGCAGCAGGGGACAGCAGAGTGTCGCCGCCTGCGATCGTACGCACGGCGTCCAGCAGATCATTGGCCCCGATGCCCTTGCCGATGAAGCCGCCGGCCCCCGCCCGCAGCGCCTGTGCGACGTACTCGTCGGTCTCGTACGTGGTGAGGATCAGGATGCGGCTGGTTCGCAGTTCCGGGTCCGCGCAGATCTCCGACGTGGCGGTGAGACCATCCATCTCGGGCATACGGATGTCCATGATCACCACGTCCGGGCGCAGCTCCCGGGTGAGCCTCACAGCTTCTCGGCCGTCGGCGGCCTCGCCGACCACGGTGATGTCGTCGGCGGTGTCGAGAAGCATCCGGAAGGCATCGCGCAGCAGAGCCTGATCGTCGGCGAGGAGCACCCGGAGCGTCATGGTGCGTCCCCGGCCTCTCCGTCGCCCGTCCGCGCGTCGCCTGTCGCTCTGCCGGCCCTCCACGTCGTGTCCTCGGCGGGCAGGGGCAGCTGGGTGGAGACGAGGAAGCCGCCCTCCGCGCGTCTGCCCGCGGAGAGGTTTCCCCCGGCCGCGGCGGCGCGTTCACGCATCCCGATCAGACCGTAACCGGGCGGACGGTCCGCCCCCGGGGACGCGCCCCCTCGTGTGGATGCGGTCGGCACCGTACGGGTGCCGCGTCCGTCGTCGGCGACGGTGATGGTCACGTGATCGCGGTTCCAGGCCAGGCACACCTGGGCGCTACCGGTACCGGAGTGCTTGGTCACGTTGGTCAGGGCCTCCTGGATGATGCGGTAGGCGGTGAGGTCCACTGCCGGGGGCAGCGGCCTGGCCGTGCCCTTCTGGTGCACCGACACCTCCAGACCCGCGCGTTGGAAGGAGTCGAGGAGCGTGGGGAGCCGGGACAGCCCGGGCGCCGGTTCGGCGGGCGCGGCCGCGTCTCCGGACTGACGCAGCAGACCGACCGTGGCCCGCAGTTCGTCGAGCGCGTGGCCGGTGGTCTCGACGAGCTCCTCCAGGCTCTTGCGGGTCTGCTCCGGGCGGGTGTCGAAGAGGTGGGCGGCGACCGTGGCCTGCGCGTTGGCCAGGGTGATCTGATGGGCCACGAGGTCGTGCAGTTCCCGGGCGATGCGCACCCGTTCCTCGGCCACTCCCCGGCGCGCCTCGCTGTCCCGGCTCTCCTCGGCCCGCTGGGCCCGCTCCTCCACGGCCGCCAGGTAGGCCCGTCTGTTGCGCACCGCGTGACCGAGTACGCCGGCCACCAGCGGGAACGCCGCCACCGATCCCATCCTGCTGGCGTCCTGCCACGAGATGCCCCCCGACAAGGGCGTGGAGGCGGCCAGCAGCGCCACGGAGGCGAGCGACACCACGGCCGCCGCGCGCTGTTCGGTGCGCGCGGTGAGCGAGCAGGAGTACGCGGTGATCACGGCGGGGGCCACGATGAGCGGGCTCAGCAGGAGGCCCAGGGCCGGCACCAGCAGGCCGCTCGCGGTCGTGACCGCCATGGCGGCCGACGGCGCCCGGTGCCGCAGCGGCAGCACGGCACAGGAGACCACGGCTATGAAGTAAACGGCGGCGGACGGCGGGGACCGCGTGTCGTCGACCTGCACCACACCGCCGAGCAGACAGAGCGCGAACGCCGTCGCGGTGAGCGCGCCCTCCCGCCACCATGTGCCGCGTGGCCGCGGACCACGGTCACCGTCCTCGAAATCCCCGTTCGGCAGCACACGGTTCAGGATAGGGGGCCGCGTTCCCGTCGGCCGAGCGGTGCCGGGACCCGGGGTGCGATCGCGATCGGGACAGTCCTCGGGGCGGAGGCCCGCTATGCCGTGTCCCCGGCGGGCAGCGTCCCGTCCGCCGCGTGGCCCTTCTCCACCGCGGCGGCCCGGGCGAGAAGCTCCTCCAAGCCGATGGCATCGGTGCGCGTCGAGGGCACGGTGCAGGCGTAGGCACCGGCCACGGACCCGTACAGGGCGCAGCGTCGGGGGTGTTCGCCGTTCAGCAGGCCGAGGAGGAAACCGGAGGCGAAGGCATCGCCGGCACCGTTGGAGTCCACCACGGGAGCGGGCGGGGTCACGGCGGGCGTGTGCGTCAGCTCGTCGTCGTACAGCAGGTACGACCCGTCGGCACCCGCGGTCGCTACGACAATACGTGCTCTCCCTCTGTCGGCGATGTCGCGCATGGTGCGCTCGGGGTCGGTCAGGGCGGTGGTGGACAGGAACACCAGGTCCGACTGGAGGGCGAACGTCTCGTGGTAGGCGTCGGCGCCGTCCCAGTTGTGCAGATCGGTGGAGATGGTCGCACCGGCCTCGCGGAGCACCGGCAACGTGAAGGCGCACGGCTGTGTGATGACGACGTGGGCGTGGCGGGTGCCGGTGGCGAGCTCGCGGACCGTCGACTCCTCGAACCGGTCCGATTCGTGTGTGCGGGTGGCGTCGTACAGGGAGAGCCGGCGGCCGTCCGGGCCGACAAGGTTGACGGCACGTTTGGTGCCGCTCGCGAGAGGAGCTTCGGTGAGCGGGATGCCCCGTTCGCGGTGGAGGGTGCGGACCAAATCTCCCTCGTGGTCCGCACCGATCATGTCGAGGTGATGTGTACGCAGACCGAGGGCGTCCAGCCCGAGCGCGACGAAGTCCCCGCTCTGGCCCGCCCGGGTCTCGATGCCCGGCCGGATCATGTAACTGTCGGCGAACGGGAGCGGCAGCTCGGGGACATGGACGATGGTGTCCACGCCCGCGCCGCCCAGGACGAGAACGTCGGTCTGCTCGCGCATGAAGGTGGTCGTGCCTCTCGGTCGAGGGGTGTGCTCATCATGTGCCGCTCGGTCGGCCGACGACGCGCAGGACGGAGTGGGCCCGTCCTGCGCGTCGTCGGTCCGTGGTGTGTTCCCGGTCAGCCGGCCTGGGCCCCGGTGTGCAGTGCCAGGGCGCCGCGGGCGGGCAGGGTGGTCTCTATCTGCCCGTCGTAGCCGACGGTGACGGTGTTGCCGTCGCAGTTGTCCGGGGAGGCCGCGGCGACGTTGCAGTACGTGCCGCCGGGCAGCGAGGTCGTGAACGTCCGGGCCAGCTCGCCGTCACTGTTGTTGAGGGCGACGAATCCCTTGTCACCGCGGCCGAAGGCGATCGCACTGCTGCCGTTGTCCCACCAGTCGGTCAGTTCGGCCGCGCCCACCTCGTTGCGGAAGCCGACCAGCCCGGTGACCGCCTGCTCGGCGTGCGTGTCGGTCCAGCCGTCGGCGCCGCTCGGCGGCCCCGCGTCCTTGTCGGACCACTCGTAGCCCGAGTAGACGTTCGGCGAGCCGTAGGGGGAGGCCAGCATGAAGACATTGGCGAGGGTGTACGCCGCGCCGTCCTTGTAGGTGAGTGTCGAGCCGTTGCGCTCGGTGTCCCAGTTGTCGACGAACGTACGGGCGGAGGCGCTGCCCAGCTTGCCGTCGGCGACGGACTGCAGCTGGGCGATGTCGCCGCTCTGGAAGGCGCTCTTGAGGTGGCTTCCGTAACGGAATTCGTCGACGTCGCCGATGCCTGTGTACTCGTCGGGCTGCACGGCCTCGCCGCCGCCCTGGATGACCTCCGTGACCCAGAATCCGGGGTCGCTCATCTTCCCCTTGACGGCGGCGATGTCATCGGCTGCCATGTGCTTGGCGGCGTCGATGCGGAAGCCGTCCACGCCCAGTGAGCGCAGGTCGTCGAGGTACGCGGCGATGGTGCCCCGGACCGCGTCGCTGCCGGTGTCGAGGTCGGCCAGGCCCACCAGTTCGCAGTTCTGGACGTTGTCACGGTTGCCGTAGTCGTTGATGTCCGTACGGCAGGTGTGGAAGTCCGCGTCCTGGAAGTAGCCGGGGTAGGTGTACTTGGTGTAGGCGGTGCCGCCCGTGCCCGTCCCCGAGCCCGACGACATGTGGTTGATGACGGCGTCCGCGATGACCTGGACACCCGCCGCGTGGCAGGCCTCGACCATGCCGGCGAACGCGTCGCGGTCACCGAGCCGGCCGGCGATCCTGTAGCTCACCGGCTGGTACGAGGTCCACCACTGGTCGCCCTGGATGTGCTCCGAGGCGGGCGACACCTCGACATAGCCGTAACCGGCCGGGCCCAGCCGATCGGTACAGGCGGACGCCACATCCGCGTACTGCCGCTCGAACATGGTGACCGTGACGGACTTCTCGCCGGGCGGTGTCGCCTGTGACTGCCAGGGCGCGAGCACGGTGAGACCCGCGACGGTCAGGACTCCGGCCAGCGTCCCGCCGACCAGGCGGAATCGGTGTTTCATGTGCGGCTCCTTCGACATCGGGCACAGCTGTGCCCTCGAAGACAGCCACGCGCCAGGCTGTCGTGGGGGGAACGTGTGGGAGCCTGCCGCTCCGTCCGTGCCGCCGTCAAGGATTTCTGCAAGCTCTTCCAGATTCTTGCGCAAAGCCAAAGGGTGGCCGGCCGCCGTCAGTTCGCCCGTCGGCGGGCCGTGCCCGGCTCGACCGCGGGTCAGGGGGACGGTGGGGGCAGCAGCCCTGCTGCCCGCCGCATCGCCACGGCGTGCCGGGCGAGTTCGGGTTCACCGCCGCGGTCCGCCGGCATGGACGCCATCAGGGCAAGCCTGTCGCGCCAGCTGTTGCCGACGAGCGGAACAGCGACGGCGTTCATCCCCGGGACCGACTCACCCGCGCTGTCGGCACGGCCGAGGGTGCGGATACCGGCCAGCTCGGCGAGCAGGGCGGTCCGGGAGATCAGGGTGTGGTCCGTGACGCGGGGGAGCTCCTCCTGCGGGTAGAGGGCACAGACCTGCTCGGTGGTCAGCTGGGCGAGCAGTACCTTGCCCGCCGAGGTGGCGTGCGCGGGGTGGGCACGACCGGTCTCCTGGACGGCGCGGACGGGGTGGGGCGACTCCCGGCCGTCCGTGATGATCACCTGGTCGCCGATCAGGGCGGCGGTGCTGATGGTCTCTCCGGTGGCGGTGGCCGCGGCGTCCAGCACGGCCTGCAGGCGGGCCCGGATCTCGGGGCCGTAGCCGGCCGGGCGGCCCAGCGTGACCAGTTCGGGCCCCGCGGAGTAGCCCCTGCCCGAGGCGTCGCGGGTGGCGAAGCCGCGCGACTCCAGGGTGCTGAGCACTCGGTGAGCCGTGGAGCGGGCCACATCCAGTTCCCGGGCGGCGTCGCTGACCGACAGGGTGTCGTGGGTGAGGAAGAGGCGCATCAGGCGCAACCCGGTGTCCAATGACTCGATGATGTAGCTCTTGGGGTCGGCCACGGGGTCCTCTCGGTCGTGTCAGGCCGGGTTCCTGTGCGGCGCCCGGCATCCATGGTTCCGGGCCCTCTGTGCGAGCGCGCCTACGCGGACATCGCCCCGCTCTGCTCCGCCTTGCGGTGACGTGCGGTCAGGCGGGAGCCGGACTCCCGGCGGGCGGAGCGCCGCAGAAGGGGGATCGCGAGGAGGAACCCGAGTACGGCCCAGGCCGCCAGTACCACGGCGACCATCGGCAGTTCCCATGACCCGGCGGCCTCGGCGGCCCGGGCGGTGTCCGGCAGCAGCGCCGAACGCAGGCCCTGCGCCATCCACTTGAGCGGGAAGACGGAGGCCACCTGCTGGACCGGAACGGGCAGCGAGGTGATCGGGAACACCGCACCGGATGTGACCAGCAGCCCCATCGTGGGCAGCATGATCAACGCGAGCGCCTCGCGCGGATTGGGCAGCACCGCGCCGATGGCAGCGCCCAGCGGTACGACGGCGAGCAGCCCGAGCGTGGTGACCCACAGCAGCGTCAGCCAGTCGCCGGAGCCGTGGGGCAGCGGCCCGTCCGCCAGCAGCGCCGTGGCCACCAGGAGCAGGGACAGCGTGCCGACCGCCGTGACGACCACCAGCAGGCACTTGGCGATGAGATAGGCCGGGATCCCGCCGGGTGTGGCGCGCAGACGCAGCAGGGCGCCCTCCTCCCGCTCGGTCACGAGCATCTGCGGGAGGTTGATCAGCCCGATCTGGAACAGCAGGTAGGCGGCGAAGCCCGCGAGCACCAGATGGGCCATCGGAGTCTGGGTGCCGGGCACATCGTCGCTGACGTAGGCGGTGATCAGCAGGGCGACGACCACATTGGTCAGATGACCGGACATCTCCTTGGGGTTGCGGAGGAGGTGCCTCAGCTCGATGCCGCCGCGGAGGAAGCCGGCACGCCAGTAGTGGCGGGTGGAACGGCTCGGCTTCTCTGTGCTGTCCGTCATGTGTGACCCCTTCATACGGCCTGAGCCTCCCCCGGCACGGTCTCGTCCGTGCCGTTGTCCCCTCGGTGCACCATGTGCAGATAGGTGTCCTCCAGCGTCGGGCGGCGGACCTCCAGACCGGCGATCGGGCCCGCGGCGTGCCGGTGGAGTTCCCAGACCAGCTGTGAGGGGTCACCGGTGCGTCGGCGGTGGGACGTACCGTCGTCGGCGGTCCAGCGGACCTCGGCCTGGGCTGCGGCCCGCCGGGCCAGCTCGGCCGGGGTGCCGCAGACCCGGATCCGGCCGCCGACCAGCATGGCGATCCGGTCGGCGAGCCGCTCGGCCTCCACCAGGTCGTGGGTGGTGAGCAGGACGGTGACGCCTTCGTCGCGGGCCAGCCGTTCGACCAGGACATGGAACTCGTGCCGCGCCTCCGGATCGAAGCCGGTGGTCGGCTCGTCCAGGAAGAGGAGTTGGGGGCGGCCGACGATGCCGAGTGCGACATCCAGCCGCCGGCGCCGGCCGCCGGACAGCCGGTCCACCCGCTGGCCGGCCTGGCCGGCGAGGCCGACGAGGGCCAGCAGTTCAGCCGGGTCCCGCGGCTCGGGGTAGTACGTCGCGAAGTGCGTCAGAAGCTCGCCGACCCGCCAGCGGCGGTGGTCGCGCCAGGACTGAAGGACCAGTCCGATCCGGCCACGCCAGGCGTCGTCGCCGCGCTCCGGATCCGCGCCGAGGACGCTGACCTCTCCGCCGGAGCGCTGCCGGAAGCCCTCCAGGATCTCCACCGTCGTGGTCTTCCCCGCACCGTTGGGGCCGAGCAGTGCGAAGACCTCGCCCCGGTGGACGTCCAGATCGATGCCGTGGAGGACGTCCGTGCCGCCGTAGGCCATGGTCAGTTCGCGCACCTGGATCACAGGCCGGCCGGTCGTGGTGCACTGCGTGGCGGGCTGGGCGGGTATCTGCTTGTGCGCCGTCATCGCCCTGCCTCCACGTGAGCCTGCTGCCGTTGTGCCGCGCTCGTCGCGGGAGCGCCGTCCGGCGGGCCTGTCGCCGTGCCACCGGCGCCCTCGACGATCGCCCGGAGCGCCGCCACATGCCCGTCGAAGGCGGTACGGCCGCGGTCCGTCAGCCGTACCTTCGTGCGCCGTTGGCGGCCGCCGCCCTCCTTGTGGAGTTCCAGGTATCCGGCCTCCTCCAGGGTGTGCAGTTGCTTGGAGAGCGCGGAGTCGCTGAGTGACAGGCTGTCGCGGATGAACGCGAAGTCCGCCCATTCGGTGGTGGCGAGCAGCGCGACGACCGACAGCCGGGTGGCGGGATGGATCAGCTCGTCGAAGCCGGTGGGGGTGCTCATCGGCCCGTCCCCTCGCAGCGGCCACGCAACGAGTCGGCCACCCAGCGGTTCGCCGGCCCGACGAACAGCAGGAACACGATTGTCGTGGCGGTGGCCTGGATCAGACCGGCCGGCATGGGCTCGAACGAATCGGCCAGACGGCCGGACAGCAGGGCGGTCCCGCCCGTGATCACTCCCCCGGCGCCGAACGTGGCGAACATCCGCCAGTTGTGGCGGGAACGGTGCAACCGCATACGGCTCCTGCGGCTGTGGATCACGGCGGGCACGCTCAGCAGCACGACGTACGCGGCGACGGCGGGCCAGACGCCCCACGGGGGGAGGCCCAGGCCGAGGCCGGCCAGGAAGACCCACATGATCGCGGCAGTGGCATATGCCGCGCCGGGTCCGCCGGACGCGCTCCGTTCGGCCTCGTCGAGGACCCGCTCCTGCGGCACGCGGATGCGCTGCAGCTCATTCCATGCCTGTTCGGCGTCCACCGGTGTGCTCACAACCTTCCCGAGACACTTAACTTTCCCACTAGGAAAGTACCCCTGACTTTCCCAGTAGGCAAGTCAGGGTCGTTCTGCCGTCAGTACGATGCGCGGGTGAACGTCCACAGAGTCGGCAGTCCACGACAACTCCTCGTCATCGCCGGCGCGGTGGCCACCCTGGCCTCCGGGTCCCTGGGCCGGTACGCGAGTCGGTCCGTGGCTCGACCGATGGGGACGGCCGACGGCGTGATGGCCACGGGGCTGCGGCACAGGCGCCGGCACCGGGCCGCTCGCCAGGCCATCCGAGCAGGGAGGGCCGAGCACTTAGGCTAGGCTAAGTTACCCGCATCTCGGGTGGCCCAGGGTGCGCAAGTCATCAGTGGAGGAAGCCGGACCATGGACGCGCCCGCCGTCGACCCCCATCCCGTGCCGGACCGTGGAGTGTTCCCCCGCTCCGCGTCACAGCCTCTTCCCACGCGGCCGGTCCGGCAGGTGATCGTCGTCAAGTTCGGCGGCAACGCCATGGTGGAAACGGGTGTCCAACAGTCCTTCGCGCACGACGTGGTGGAGCTGTGGCGCGCCGGACTGCGCCCCGTCGTCGTGCACGGGGGCGGGCCCCAGATCAGCGCGATGCTCGACCGCCTCAGCCTCGAGTCCCGCTTCGAGGCAGGCCTGCGCGTGACCACGCCGGAGACCATGGATGTGGTGCGCATGGTGCTGACCGGGAGGGTCCAGCGAGACCTGGTGGGCCACATCAACGCCCATGGACCCTTCGCCGTAGGCATGACCGGCGAGGACGCGCACACCATGACCGCCGTCCGGCGGCCGGCCTGGGTGGACGGCCGGCCCGTCGACATCGGTCTCGTCGGTGACGTCGTGGACGTGAACCCGGGCATGCTGCGCATGCTCCTGGAGCAGGGGCACATCCCGGTCGTCTCCCCCGTGGCACGCGGCGAGGACGGGCAGGTCTACAACGTCAACGCCGACCTCGCGGCATCGGCCCTGGCCGTGGCGCTCGGCGCCGAGCGGCTGGTGATGCTCACCGACGTGGAAGGGCTGTACGCGAACTGGCCGGACAGCACCGATGTGATCGGCCGGATCACCGCCGAGGCGCTGGACGCACTGCTGCCGGGGCTGGCGAGCGGGATGCTCCCCAAGATGGAGGGCTGCCTGCGGGCCGTCCGGGGCGGCGTGGGCGCGGCGCATGTGCTCGACGGCCGCGTGGCGCACGCGGTGCTGCGTGGCGTCCTCGACGGGACCAGCCCGGGGACCACCGTCGTACCCGACGGCCGCGGGGACCACGGGGCCGGCCCGGTGCGACCGCCACGGAGTGCGCGCCCCCCGCGTACCGCCGCGCGGAGCTGACGTACGGAACTCACCAAGTGAGCGCGAGCACGTGGGCGTTGCGCCGGGGGTCCAGGGTCTTCGCCCATGCCCGGGGCGCGGGACGTCCGGCCGCGGGTGTGAATCCGTACCGCAGGAACAGGCCGCCGTCACCGGTCGTCGCCGTGAACAGGGCACGGAGCGACCGCGCGCGCGACCGCGTCAGGACGGCACCCAGGAGCCCGGCCCCGACTCCGCGTCCCTGGCTGTGCCCGGCCACGCAGAAGTTGTACAGAACGCCGGTGGGTCCGGGGCCCTCCCCCTCGTCGGCCGGGTACACCCGCAGACCCACACAGCCTTCGAGGGAGCCTCCCGTGGCTTCTGCCACCAGGAAGTCGGCGGCGTGGTCGGCGTAGAGAGCGGGGGGCCGCTCGCGCAGTGCCCCCGAGCGCACGAACGGCCGGGCCAGGTCGGCGAGGGCGGGGGCGTCCCTTTCACGGGCGGGCCGCAGGCGGGGCGCCGTCACACCCGGCCCGTACGGCAAGGGGACGGATCGCGGTGCGACTGTGGTCAAGACGTGCCCCGAACAGGTCGCGGACGGAGTACTCGGCAGGACATGGGGGGACCGTTCAGGAGCTGGATCGGAGATGGAAGAGAAGAACATGATTAGGTTAGGCTCACCTAATCATGACGAGATCGACCTTTCAACTTCCCCCTCGCAAGGAGACGTTCATGCCCGTCAGCGGCCACCCGGCAGGCCGGCCATGAGCGATTCCGCGCCCGCTCCCACGCCCGGCCCTGAGAAGGCGTTCGGGGCGTTCGGTCTGTCCGCCACACCTGGCACCGACGAGTTCTGGGCGGCTGCACGGGGACCCTTGTCGGTGCCTGCCGACGGCGGGGGCTGGGTGACGCTGTTCCTGTGGCGCGGGTCGCCCGCGACCGTCGGCTTCGAGAGCTGGTCGCCGCCCGTCCCCCTGCGCCGATGGGGCGACACCGACTGCTGGTACGCCGTGGTGCCCATGCCCCCACGGCTGCGGGTGACCTATCGGTTCCTCGCGGACGACGTGGCGTACGCCGACCCGTTCAACCCGGTCGGTGCGGGCGGTGACCGGTCCATCGCCGCGACCCCCGACGCCCCGCACCACCCGCACTGGCCCGTCGTCGGTACCGACGACGTCCTGCCTGTACCAGGCACCCGGATCCGCTGGGCCGGTGGGCGACTCGGCGGACGGCGCACCGTGCGGATCCATCCGGTGGGCGGCGGCGGTCCTGTCGTCCTGTTGCTCGACGGCGACGACTGGCTGTATCTGCACCCGGCCATGACCGCTTTCGACTCGGCCCACGCCGCCGGAGAGATGCCCGCGGTCACCCTCGTCTTCCTGCCGGCCAAGGACAGGGCAGCCGAGTTCCAGTGCCGGCCGGAGCTGTGGGAGGCGGTCCGCGACGAACTGCCGCAACTGGTGGCGGAATCCGGCGTGCCCGCCGACTGGGACCGGCTGGTGGTCGCCGGGCAGAGTCTCGGCGGGTTGAGCGCCATGTACGCGGCACTGGAGTTCCCCGGCCTGGTGTCCCGCGTCGCCTGCCAGTCCCCGTCGTTCTGGTGGGCCCCCGGAGCCCTGGACCGGACGGACCTCATGGACGGCCCGGTGGGCGGCGCCGTCGCGGAGCTGCTGCGGGAGCGCCCCGATCTGTCCGGGCTGCGGGTGGCGTTCGACGTGGGGGAACACGAGAAGCGGATGCTCCCCCACTGCGACCTCGCCGAGACGCTCACCGAGCGGGCCGGGGCGACCGTGCGCGTCTCGCGGTCGGCCTCGGGTCATGACCGGGCGGGCTGGCGGCACGCCCTTCTCAGGGATGTGGCCTGGGCGCTCGCCCGGTAGGGCTCACCGGGCCACGGCCCTGCAGTAGTCCTCGTCGCAGGCGAGGAGCCGACGGTGCGTGTCGTCGGCCGTGACGGCTCCGCCGTCCAGGACGAGGACACGGTCGGCGGCGTCCAGCAGAGCGGGACTGCTGGTGATCACGACGGTGGTGCGGCCCTTGCGCAGTTTGGCGATGTTGCGCGCGATGAGCTGTTCCGTGACCGCGTCCACCGCCGTCGTCGGGTCGTGCAGAACCAGGACGTCGGAGTCGGTGGCGAGAGCGCGGGCCAGGGACAGCCTCTGACGCTGTCCCCCGGAGAGGTTCGCACCCCGGTCGCGTACCGCGTGGTCGAGGCCCTCGCGGTGCAGAGCGACGACGTCGGTCAGGAGGGACGCCTCCACGGCCTCGGGGAGCATCCGGCTGGTGCCCGACGGGTCGATGTTCGTACGGAGGCTGCCCGCGAAGATCTCACCGTCGTACGGGTTCACCAGCATGTGCTCGCGCAGAGCCTCGACCGACAGCTCCGCGAGCTCCTGTCCGCTGACCCGTACCGCCCCCTCGTAAGCCTGGGGCGGGACGTTCGCGCCGAGGAGCGAGGCGAGATCGGCGGCAGCGCGCGGCTGGTAGGGGGCGATCGCCACGAACTCGCCGGCGCGCACCCGGAACGTGAGCTCATGCAGAGATCCGTGGCAGACCCCGTCGATCTCCAGGTCTCCGCCCGTGGCGGGGACGTCCTGGCCCGGGGCCGTCAGCGGCGGCGCGGCGAGCACCAGCGCCATCCGCTCGGCCGAGGCGCGCGCCATCATCACGTACTTGGGCATCTCCGAGAACATCTTCAGCGGTTCCATGATGAACTGCGCCAGGCCCACGGCCATGACGAGCTCACCGATCGTGATGCGGCCTCCGTAGGCCAGCCAGCCCGCCATCAGGGTCACGGCCGCGGCGAGGACCGCGTTGAGGGCCAGCGCGGTGCCCGCGTACACACCGTTCACCCTGGCGACGGTGATCGCCTGGCGCTTCGCCTCCGTGCTGACCCTCCGGTAGGACAGGAACGCCGCGTGGTTGCCGCCGAAACCGTGCAGCGGGCGCAGGCCGGTGATCAGGTCGGCGACCTTCGCGCCGGCCCGCGCCACCCGGGCCTGCTGTTCTCGGGTGCTCGCGCCGATCCTTCTGGACATCACGCTCAGGACCGACAGGATCGCGACGGTTCCCACGACCACCAGCAGACCTAGCCGGATGTCGGCCAGGCCCAGCGCGACCGACGCGACCACCACCGCGACCAGTGAACTGACCAGCAGTGGCACCACCTCGACGATGTCGGCGGTCTGGTCGGCGTCCTCGGTGGCGATGGTCAGCACCTCGCCGGACTTCAGGTCGATGTCCCTGGCCACAGGCTGGAGTCCGCAGGCCGCGACCCGCACCCGCCAGCGGTGGGCCTCGGTCGTGTTGGCCTTCTGCAGGACCCGCATCCCGAACCGCCACGACAGCGAGACGGTCGTGATGATCACGGCCAGCGCGGCGATCGAAAGGCCGAGCGAGCCGGGGCTCCGGTCCTGCATCGTGTGCTCGACGATCAGGCCGAGCGCGATGGGGAAGGCGGTCTCACCCGCCTGGTACAGACCCATGAGGACGGTGCCCCGGAGCACCGCGCCGGCGTTACGGCGCAGGGCGGTCCGGAGGATATCGGCGCCGGGGCGGGGCCGTCGCACGTCAGGTGTTGTCATCAAGGTGGCGCGCAATCGCTTCCGGGGTTCGAAGAGTGAGCAGATCACGGATGGTGATCACAGGACCGTACTCCCGGCGGAGCAGCCCGATCAGCCGCACCGCCAGCATGGAATGCCCGCCGAGGGAGACGAAGTCGCTGACCGCGCTCACCTCGTCGTCGTCCAGGTCGAGCGCCTCGGCGAAGAACTCGCAGACCGATGTCTCCGTTTCCGTCTCCGGCCCGCGCTCGCCTCCCGTGGTCAGCACACCCAGCGGCCTGGCCTCCGGCAGCGCCTTGGTGTCGGCCTTCCCGTTCACGGTGAGCGGGATGGTGTCGACCTGGGCGTAGTGCGTCGGACGCAGGAAGTCCGGCAGCCCGGCACCCACGTCGGCGGCGACCGTCGCCAGGTCGGAGCCGCTCAGCACGAGGTAGGCGGCGAGCCGGTAGGCCCCGTCGACCTGCGGGTCGGGCTGGGCGACCGCGGCGGCGAACCGCACCGCCGGGTGCGCCGCGAACGCGGCCTCGACCTCGCCGGGTTCGACACGGTGGCCCCGGATCTTCACCTGCTGGTCGGTCCGGCCGAGGTACATCAGGTGCCCGTCGGGCCGTCGGGCGACCAGGTCCCCGGTGCGGTACATCCGCTCGCCCGGTGCGCCGAAGGGGCATGCGACGAACCGGTCGGCGGTCTGGGCGCTCTGCCCGAGATAGCCGCGCGCGATACCGATGCCCGACACGTACAGCTCGCCGGGGACTTCGTCGGGCAGGGGCCGCAGCCACGGGTCGAGGACGTACACCTCCGTGTTGTCGATCGCCACGCCCACCACCGGGTCCTGGCACTCGAAGGTGCCGACGCCCAGGGTGTTGATGGTGTACTCGGTGGGTCCGTACAGGTTGTAGCCGGCCGTCCCCTCGGTCTCCGCGAGCAGCTGCCACAGCGTCGGGGTGACGGCCTCCCCGCCCAGCAGCACCAGCGCCGGGCGCCGGGCGGGATCGTCCAGCAGGCCTTCGGCGACCAGCTGCTGCGCGTAGGTCGGGGTCACGTTGATGACGTCGATCCCGTGATCGAGGCAGTACTCGACCAGCCGGGGCGCGTCGCGGCGCAGTTCCTCGTCGCAGATGTGCACCTCATGGCCGTCGGCGAGCCAGAGCAGCTCTTCCCAGGACATGTCGAACGCGAACGACACGGTGTGCGCGATACGGAAGGTCCGGTGCCCGTGTTCCGACAGCACCGGTTCGAAGATGCGGCGCCGGTGGTTGATCAGCATGTTGGTGAGTCCGGCGTACTCGGTCACCACGCCCTTGGGCTTGCCGGTCGATCCGGAGGTGTAGATCGTGTACGCGGGGTGCCGCAGGCGGTTCGGGGCGTCCGGGGCGAACGTCACGAACGGCTCCGCCTCGGGCAGCGGACGGTCCAGCTCGATCAGGTCGCCGGTCAGCCGCGGCGACACCGCGCTCACCGTGAGGATCACGTCCGGGCGTGCGGCGTCGACGACAGCGGCGATCCGCTCGTCCGGGTGGTCCAGCTCCAGCGGCACATAGGCGGCGCCGGTCCGCAGTACGGCGAAAAGGGCCACGATCGAGTCGAGGGAGCGCGGGATCGCGAGGCCCACGGTCGTCTCCGGGCCGATGCCGCGCCGGACGAGCACACCGGCCACCGCGCGGCTCCGGTCGCGGAGTTGCTCGAAGGTCATGGTCGCGCCCCGGGCGACCAGGGCGACCCGCCGCGGGTCCTCGTCCGCCGCACGGTCGAACCGGTCGACGACGGTGTCCGTGCCGATGTCCGTGTGTGCGACGGGCTCGGGCTCCGGGCCGAGGCCGCGCAGCGCGCCGAGCGGCCCGGCCGACCGGGCCAGTTGGTCGAGCACACGCAGGTAGTCGTCGAGAAGGCTCCGGGCCTTCGCGGTGTCCTCGCCGCGGTGTTCCAGCTTGACCGTGAGCCGGTCCCCGGGTGTGACGACCCAGGTGAACGGATAGTGCGTCGAGTCGTCGGCCTTCACCGCGGTGATGCCGTGCCGGGCGTTCATCGCGGCGAACGCGTCCATGTCCAGGAAGTTCTGGAGCACGAACAGGTTGTCGAACAGGCTTTCGTGCCCACTGGCCCGCTGGATCTCGCCGAGCCCGAGGTGCTCGTGCTCCATGGCCTCGACCCTGGCCGTCTGGACGGCCGAGAGGTACTCCTGGACCGTGTCGTCCGGCCGTGCCCGTGTCCACATGGGGACGGTGTTGAGGAGGACGCCGACGATGCCGGACAGCCCTTCGCCCTCGCGGCCGGAGACGGTCACACCGAACACCGCGTCGCTCCGGCCCGTGTGCGCGCCCAGCAGGAGGCCGAACGCGCCGGTCAGCACCGTGTTCAGGGTGACACCGTGCGCCTTGGCCGTCTCCCGGAGGAGGTCCGACTGCCCGGCCGACAGCGTCTGAACGAGCGCGCGCGGCAGGTCGTCGGTGAGGGGCGGCTGCGGGCCGGCGAGAAGTGTCGGGCCGGTGAGGCCGGCCAGGTGCCCGGCCCAGAAGCGCTCCGACACCGCGTGGTCCCTCGCGTCGAGGGCCCGGGCGTAGTCCTCGAAGCCCGGCGCCGCCGGAACGGCTTCCGGTGCCTCCCCCGCCAGGAGCGCCTCGTAGGCGTCGAACAGGTCCCGCAGCAGGATCTCGCGGGACCAGCCGTCCCACAGCAGCAGGTGGTAGCTCAGCAGCAGGCCGTCGCGTCCACCGGGGAGACGTACGACGGTCATCCGGACCAGCGGCGGCTCACCGGGGTCGAATCCCGTGTCGCGGTCCCGGGCGCGCAGGCCTTCGACGTCCGTGTCCGTCAGCAGCTCGACCGTACGGACGTCGACCCGCCGGCCGCCTCCAAGGACCTGGACGGGGTTCCCGCCCCTGTCGGTGGTGAAGCCGGCGCCCACGACCGGGTGCCGCGCGATGACGCACGCCATCGCCTCGGAGAGCGCGTCGGTGTCCAGACGCCGGTCGAAGCTGAAGTAGCTCTGCGCGACGTAGTGTCCGGCCGTGCCGGACATCTGGGCCTGGAAGAAGAGCCCCCGTTGGAGCGGGGTGACCGGTGCCGTGCGCTCGGCCGTGACAGCGGCGTCCGCGAGGCGTTCCAGCGCGTTCCGCCAGTGGCCGGTCACCTCGTCGGGAATGCCCTCGGCGAGGGTGAAGACCGCGTGCAGGCTGCCGGTCGCGTCGTCGCTCCAGGCGTTGACCTCGACGGCGTACGGGCTTCCCCGGTCCTGGCCGGTGATGTGGAGCGCCTGGGACTCGCTCCCCCGGCCGAGGTAGTTGAACAGCACCTGCGGGCGGCCCGTCAGCAGGGGGGCCGTCTGCGGGTTGAGGTACCTGAGCTGGCCGTAGGCGACGTGCCCGCCCTCGTCGGGCTGGCGTTCGGCCACCTCGCGCGCCGCCGCCACGGGGTCGGTGTGCGCGGTGAGCCGCACCGGTGCGATGGAGGTGAACCAGCCGACCGTACGGCTGTAGTCGTGATGTGCCAGGGCCGGTACCCGGCCGTGCCGTTCCAGCTCGACGGCCAGGTCGGCGGGCGACGGCTGTACGTGGGTCAGCGCGGTCCGGAGCGCGCCGCACAGCAGCTCGGTCAACCCGATACCGAGCGCGGCCGGTGCGGTGCGCGTCACCCGGTCGCTCACCTCGGCCTCGGTCACGACCGTGGTCTCGCGCAGCCTCCCGATCGCGGGCAGCAGCGCGGGCGCCCCGAGCGTGCTGATCCAGTGGCCGAGGCCGTCGGTGACCTGGGCGGACCGGGCACTCAGGGCCTCGGCGTACTCGGCGTAGAAGGTGGTCGGCGGCGGCAGTGTCGCCCCGCGCATGACGGTGGCGAGGTCGTCCAGCAGGACGAGCCAGGACACGGAGTCGACGGCGAGGTGGTGGACGGTGACCACCAGGGTCCGGCTCGGCTCCAGCCACGAGAACGCGATGACGTCGCCGGACTCGGGATCGAGCCGGCCGGCGGCCTCGTTCGCCGCCGCCGTCGCGTCGGTGGTGTCCGTCCGGACCACGGTGATGCCGCGGGCGGGCTCGGTGCGCAGTGCCCAGACGCCGTGCTCCACGTGGAGCCGCAGCCGGAGCGCCGGGTGTGCGGCCACGACCGCGTACGCCGCGGCCTCGGCTTCGGTGAACCCGGTGCCCTCTGGCGCCACCAGCGTCCTGGCCTGGGCGAACCGGGCGAGCGGGCCGCCCAGTTCCCGCCGGCGCAGGATGATCGGCGTGGGACTCAGCGGACCGTCCTCACGCAGAACGGTCGCGGATGCCACGTCCTGCGGTGTGCGCGATCCGAGGTGCTCGGCGAGCGCGCGGGGTGTCCTGAGCAGGAACACGTCCCGTGGCGCGATCGAGAGGCCGAGGGCCCTGGCCCGGTTGATCACGGTGATGGCGACGATGCTGTCGCCCCCGGCCGCGAAGAAGTCGGTGTCACCGTCCACGGACACGGAGCCCGGCAGCGTCCCGGTGAAGATCTCGACCAGCGTGGCGAGCGCGGAGCCGCTCGCCACGGCCTGGGGGGCGTCCTGCCCGGCCCGCTCGGTCAGGGCCTTGCGGTCCAGCTTGCCGTTGACCGTCAGAGGCAGGGCGTCGATACGGAGCACCCGGCCCGGCACCATGTGCACGGGCAGCTTCGCCGACAGACGGCCGGTGAGGTCGCCCGGTACCCGGCCCACGACGTGCGCGACCAGGTGGTCACCGCTGTCGGCGACGGTGACGGCCACGTCGGCCACACCGTCGAGCTCCCTGACGGCGGACTCCACCTCACCGAGTTCGATACGGAACCCCTTGAGCTGTACCTGGTCGTCCGCGCGCCCGGCGAACTCCAGCTCGCCGTCGAGCGTGCGGCGGGCGAGGTCGCCCGTGTGGTACATGCGGGAGCCGTCGCCCGTGAACGGGTTCGCCACGAACCGGCCCGCAGTGAGACCCGGCCTGCCCAGGTAGCCGAGCGACACCTGGTCACCGGCCACGTAGATGGCGCCCACCCGGCCCGGCGGGACGGGGCGGAGCCGGTCGTCGAGCAGATAGGTGGCCAGACCGGGGACAGGACCGCCGATCGGGCTGACGTCGCCGCCGAAGTCCTCGTCGGTGAGCACCCGCTGGGTGACGTGGACAGTGGTCTCGGTGATGCCGTACATGTTGACCAGCTCGGGAGTGCCGGTGCCGTGCCGCTCCACCCAGCCGCGCAGGCGCGCGGGGTCCAGCGCTTCGCCTCCGAAGATGACCCGGCGCAGGGCGGGAAGGGGTTCGGCCGCGTGCCGGTCGGCCTCGACGAAGCGGTAGAAAGCCGAGGGGGTCTGGTTGAGCACGGTCACCCCGCGCTCGCGGACCAGCCGGTGGAAGTCCACCGGGGAGCGGGTCAGCCCGTACTCCGGGACCAGCAGTTCGCCGCCGTGCGCGAGTGCGCCCCACAGCTCCCAGACCGCGAAGTCGAAGGAGTAGGAGTGGAACTGGACCCACACGTCGCGGGGGCCGAAGTCCATGCCGGGCCGGGTGTTCGCGAGCAGCGTCACCACGCTGGAGTGCGGGACGACGACACCCTTGGGCCTGCCCGTCGATCCGGACGTGTAGATCACGTACGCGGGGTCGTGCCAGCCCGGCCGGGCTGTGGCAGGCGTGGGCTCGCACGTCTCCAGGAGTTCATCCCCCAGTACGAGCACACGGGGCGGCACTCCCGCCGTCCGGCTCAGCAGGTCCGTGAAGCGGTCCCGCTGCTCACGGTCCACAAGGACGACCTGGGGAGCGGCGTCGGTGAGGATGTACTCGAGCCGCTCGTCCGGGTATGCCAGGTCCAGGGGCACGTAGGCGCCGCCCGCGGTGACGATCGCCACCAGGGCGACGACCTGCTCCGGGGAGCGCGGGACGGCGACGGCGACTCGCTTGCCCGGCTCGACACCGGCCGCGCGCAGTGCCGAGGCCAGTGCGTTCTTGGCGTCCGCGAGTTCGCCGTACGTCAGGGACCTGGTTCCGCCGTCGAGTGCGCAGTGGGTGACGGCGGTGGCCTCCGGATCACTGCTCGCGGCGGCGTCGAAGAGTGCGCCCAGGGTCGTCGGCACGATCCGCTCGGGGCGGTGGGCGTCGTCGGCCGTCAGGTCGTCGACGAGGGTGTCCGGCCGGGTGAGCAGGCCGGTGAGCGCCTTTGTGAAGGTGCGGAGGACCGCCTTGACGCTCGCCTCGCGCAGCAGTTCCTCGTCGTGGATCACGTTGAAACGGGGACGGCCGGCGGGTGTGCGCTCCACGACCAGGGTCAGCGGGTAGTGGGGGGCGCCCTCGTTGACGATGCCGGTGATGACGAGCTCGTCGCCGGGCTGCCGCAGAGCCGTCACGTCGGTCGCCACGTCGAACACCACCAGGGTGTCGAACAGTGCGCCGATGCCTGCCTGGCGGCCGATCCTCGCCAGGGAGACGTGCTGGTGTGCGAGCACCGCGCTCCGGTGTTCCCGCACCGAGGTGAGCAGTTCGCCGGCTGTGGTGGTGCCGTCCCAACGGGCGCGCGAGGGGATTGTGTTGATGAACAGACCCACCATGTCCTCGATGCCGGGCACTTCGGCGTCGCGGCCGGACACCGTGGAGCCGAAGACCACGTCCCTGCCCCGCAGGATGCCGCCCAGTGTCACGGCCCAGGCGCTGTGCACCGCCACGCTCAGCGGGACGCCCGCCGACCGGGCGGCAGCGTCGATGTCGTCCTCGGGCTCCACGGCGGTGTCGGCGAACCGGCCGGACGGGGTGTGCCCCTCGGCGACCAGGGAGGGGCCGGGCAGGCCCGCCAGCTGGTCGCGCCAGACCCGGTCGCTCTCGTCGTCGTCGAGGGCGGCGAGCCGGCGTACGTAGTCGGGGAAGCCGCCGAGCGGGTACCGGGTCCCGGGGGCGTGGTACTCGGCCAGCAGGGCGCGGAGCATGGGCGGCACCGACCAGCCGTCGGCGATGATGTGGTGGACGGTCTGCACCAGCACGTTCCTGCCGGAACCCGCGCGGATGAGCGTGTACCGCATCAGCGGGCCGGTGGCCAGGTCGAATCCCTGGCGGCGGTCCCGCTCGGCGTGGTCGCGGATCGCCGCATCGGTGATGCCGGGGCGGTCCAGTGTGGTGAAGGGCGCCTCCACCCCGCTCTCCAGCACGGACACCACCCGGCCGTCGGCGAGGGCCACGAACCGCGCGGCCAGGTTCGGGTGGAGCGTGAGCAGCCGCGTCGCCGCCGCCGCCAGCCGGCCGGAGTCGGCCTCGCCTTCCAGGGTGAGCAGTTGCTGCTCGACGTAGCTGCCCGCCGAGTCCTCGTCGAACACCGAGTGGAAGTAGAGGCCCTCCTGCAACGGGGTCAGGGGGAGGATGTCCCGCAGCGCCGGGCCGTCGAGCACGTCGACGTCGGTCTGGGTGAGCGGGACCAGGGAGAAGTCGCCGGGCGAGTGGCCACCGTGGTCGAGCGCGGCCAGCCCGGTCAGGGCCTCCCGCAGATAGCCGGCGATGGCCTCGATGTCGTCGTCGGTGAACACCCCGTCGGGCCAGGAGACGGTGGTGACCAGCTCGTACTCGCCGTCCGGGGCGGGTTCGGCGATCGCGTTGAACTCGAGGGCACGCGGCAGGCGCATCCTCGGGTCGCGCTTCTCGCCCAACTGCCCTGCGGCCACGGCGAACTGCCAGTCACCGGAGGTGCCCGAGTCGAACCGGCCCAGGTAGTTGAAGAGCACCTGCGGGGCCGGTGCGTCGAGCCCGCTGTCGGTCAGGTATCGCAGGACACCGTAGGAGAGACCGTTGCCCGGCACCCGGCCGAGGTCGTCCTTGACGGCCTTGAGCGCGGCTGCCAGATACGCCGGGGCTGTCAGCTCGGCCGCCGAACCGGGGTCGACGACCACCGGGAACAGGGTGGTGAACCAGCCCACCGTCCGGGACAGTTCCGGTTCGAAGCCGGCGGACTCCGCCATGAACCGCCCTTCGCGGCCGTGGCCCTCGAGTTCGATGTGCGCGAACGTCTGGTCCTGTCCGAGGTCGCGGCGCCACCGGGCGAGGGCGACCGCGAGCGCCGTCAACAGCACGTCGTTCACGCCCGCGTGGAACCTCGCGGGTATCTCCCCGAGCAGGGCGGCCGTGACCTGGGATCCCACCCGGACGGTCCGGGTCCGTTCCCGGGCGACGGTGTCGCCTTCGTCCGGCGCCCGCCTGCCCAGCGGTCCGTCCGGCCCTGGCAGTGGACGCCGGAAGACCGCGCGGTCCGATGCGAAGTCGGCGGCGGCCAGCAGCTGGGTCCAGCGGCGGAAGGAGGTGCCGCCCGGGGGCAGTTCGACCGGCACGCCGGAGGCGAGCTGCCGCCATGCGGTGGCCAGGTCCTCCGTGAGGATCCGCCAGGACACGCCGTCGACGACCACGTGGTGGACGACCACGACGAGCTGCCGTGCCGCACGGCGCCAGACGGCGCGCAGCATCACGCCGTGGTCCGGGTCGAGCGCCTCGGCGGCGAGCGCCACGCAGGCGTCCAGCGGCAGGCCGCTCTCCTGCCACCCCACGGCGGCCCCGTCCGCCTCGGGGATGTCGAAGCTCCACCGCTCGCCGCGCACCAGCTCGGCGCGCAGCATGTCGTGCCGCGCTGCCACGGCGGTGAGGATCGCGTCGAGGGCGTCTGCGGTGAGGTCCGCCGGGGTGTTCAGCACTACCGACTGGACGAAGCCGTCGATCGCGTCCGTCGTCTCGCCGAGCCACTGCACGATGGGCGATCCGACGACGGAGCCGGCCGCCTCGTCGCCGTGTTCCGCACCTGCGACGTGCTCCCTGCTCGCGACCGCCGCCAGCGCTCCCACGACGCTATGGGTGAAGATCTGTCCCGCCGTGACGTAGAGGCCCGCTGTGCGCAGCGCGCTCAGCAGTGAGATCGCCAGAATGCTGTCTCCGCCGAGGCGGAAGAAGTCCTGGTCGACACCGACCTCGTCCAGCCGCAGCACCGACGCGACCGCCGCGCACACCAGCCGCTCGTTCTCGGTGACCGGCTCCACGAGCGGGCCGGTCCCGGTCACGGGCTCCGGCAACGCGGCCCGGTCGACCTTGCCGTTCGCGGTGAGCGGGAACTCCTCCAGCACGACGATGCGGGCGGGCACCATGTACTCCACCATGTGCTCGTCGGCCCACGCCTCGACCTCGTCGCCGTGCAGCTCCTCGCTGCCGGTGGCCGGGATGACGTACCCCACCAGGTAGGTGCCGCCTGCCGTGTTCTTCTTCGCGACGACACAGGTGTGGCGTACCGAGGGGTGCTCCGCGAGGCACAGCTCGACGTCCTCGATCTCCAGCCGCATGCCGCGGATCTTGATCTGGTTGTCGGCCCGGCCGAGGAAGTCCAGCGACCCGTCCGGGGCGAAGCGCGCGAGGTCCCCGGTCCGGTACAGGCGGGACCCGTCCTCGGCGAAGGGGTTCGCGACGAAACGGGAAGCCGTCAGACCCGGCGCGTTCACGTATCCGCGGCCCAGCAGGAACCCTCCCGCGTACAGCTCGCCGCCGACACCGACCGGGACCGGGCGCAGCTCGTCGTCGAGCACGTAGAGCTGGGTGTTGGGGTTGGCCTTGCCGATGGATGTCGACAGGCGCTCGGCCGCGCCCCGGTAGATGACGTGTGAGACGCCGATCGTCGTCTCGGCCGGGCCGTATCCGTGGTACATGGGGATGCCCAGGCGGGTGCGGAAACGCTCGTAGAGTTCCGGGGTCAGCACCTCGCCGCCGCACCACACGTGCCGGAGGCTGTCCAGCCGCCCGGAGCCGCCGTCCATCTCCAGCAGCACGTCCAGCATGGACGACACCAGGTACGTGAAGGTGACGCGCTGTTCGGAGAGCACGCTCAGCAGATGGTGGGGGTCGCGTTCGCCGCCCGGCCGCAGCACCACGAGTCTGCCGCCGCGGATCAGCGGCAGGAAGATCTCGTTGATGGAGATGTCGAAGGACAGTGGAGCCTTGAAGAGTGACGCGTCGTCGTGGCCGAAGTCCAGGATCTCCCCGGACTGCCACAGGAGGCGCTCGCTGATCGCTTCGTGCCGGATCATGGCGCCCTTGGGGCGGCCCGTCGAACCGGACGTGAAGATGACGTAGGCGAGCGCGGCGCCGGGGACGGTGATCTCGGGGCCGTCGGAGGGACAGGCACCGAACCCCCAGGCGTCGAGGTCGACGGCGACTGCGGCCGGTTCGCCCTCCCGTCGCTCACCCGAGTCGTTGAGTTGCAGCACGGCCCGGGCGTCCTCGATGACGACAGCCCGGCGCTCGGCCGGCCACTGCGGGTCGAGCGGAACGAACGCGCACCCGGCCTGGAGAACGCCGAGCAGCCCGATCACCATGTCGGCCGAGCGGCCCAGTGAGATGCCGACGACCTGCTCGGCGGTGAGCCCGCGTTCGACCAGGTGGTGGGCCAGCTGGCCGGACAGAGCAGCTGTCTCACGATAGGTCAGTGACCGGTGCTCGTCGACGATCGCCACTGCGTCGGGCCTGCTCCGTGCCTGCTCTCGGAACATCTCCACGACGGTCGGGCGGATCCGGTCGGCCTCCGTGTCGTTCCACCCGGTCAGGGCCTTGATTCTCGCCGCCGCGCCGACAGGCCCGATGGTGCCGACGGGCCGGTCCGGGAAGTCGGCCAGGTCGTCCAGCGCGAGCTGTGCGTCGTCGGGTGCGACGCCTTCGGGGGCGGTGATGCTCCGGCCGTCGGCGCCGACCTCCCAGCCGGCGGGTGCGCAGCCGCCGTTGCCGACCCATCGGAGTACGTCGGCGAAGAGGGTGCCGGGAGTGAGATCGATGCCGTCGGGGCTGCGTCCCGTCGCCCAGTACGACAGGCCGATGGCGCAGGCCTCGGCGATGGTTCTGTCGGAGTAGTCACCGGTTCGCCTGCGTACGTCTTCCAGGCTCGTGGGGGAGAGCAGCACGGGGCGAGCTGTGGGATCCGTCATCGAAGACCCATCGTCCTTCCAGCGTATGAAAGCGGGACCAACTCAACTCAGGGATGTCTAACTGCCCTCGCGCCAGGCCCGCCACAGTCGCGCGTACCGTCCGCCGAGAGCGACCAGCTCCTCGTGGGTTCCGTGCTCCACGACGCGTCCCTCGTCCAGCACGGCGATCCGGTCGGCCGCCATCGCCTGGGTCAGCCGGTGCGCCACGAACAGCGTGGTCCTGCCCGAGCAGGCGGCCCGTACGGACCTCTCCAGCTCGGCGGCGCCCTCACTGCCGGCCTCCGCGGTCGACTCGTCGAGCACCACCACCGGAGCCTGGTTCAGCACCAGCCGGGCCAGGGCGATCTGGGCGACCTTCGTGACGTCCAGGCGCTCACCGCCCTCACCGACCAGGGTGTTCAGCCCGTCGGGGAGCGCGGAGACCCACTCTCCGGCACCGACCGTACGCAGTGCGTCCATCAGCTCGGCGTCGGCCGCTCGCGGCGCGGCCAGCCGCAGGTCGTCGGCGAGCGGTCCGGAGAACACGTGCGTCTCCTGCGTCAGGATGCTGACCAGAGCCCGTGCGCCCGCCTCGTCCATGCCGGCGAGGTCGTTCGGCCCGATCCGCACCGAACCGGACTGCGGGCTCCCGATGCCGGCGATGAGGGCGGCCAGGGTCGACTTGCCCGCACCTGTGGCACCGACCAGGGCGAGCGAGCCGCCGGCCGGGATGGTCAGGCTGACGTTCCGCAGGACCGGCTCCTCGGCGCCGGGATAACGGAAGGTCAGGTTCTCCACCGTCACCGGGTGGTCCGTGGCGCCCGCGGACGCCACGGAGGTGTCACCCACCAGCCGTTCCTCGGCGGACTCCCCCACCACCCCGACCAGCCTGGTGAGGCTCGAACCGGACTTCTGCGCCTCGTCGAAGGTGAACATGATGGCGCCCAGCGGGGTGAACAGCCGGTGGAACATGAGCGGTGCCGCCGACACGTCTCCGAGGCTCGCTGCGTCGGCCTCCAGCAGGACGTATCCCACCACGAGGATCAGGACCAGCCCGATGAACTCAGCACGGTTCTCCCGGCCGACGAACCGGCCGAAGATCCGGAAGACGTCGATGCCGAGATCGCGCACCCGCCACGACCGGGCGGTGACCTGCTCGCGGAAGGCTCCCTCGAGGCGGTAGGCCCGGACGGTGTCGATCCCGTTCAGTCCGCTGATCAACGCCTGCGCACGGTCGGCCTGGGCCGCCCTCTGCTGCTGGTACAGCGGAGCGGACCGCGGCAGATACCAGCGCAGGGCCAGCCCGTACGCGGGCAGGGCGCCGGCGCCCGCCAGGCCGAGCCTCCAGTCGAGGCCGAACATACCGACCGTGGCGATGGCGACCAGCACTCCGGCCGAGAACACCGTGGGGATGGCCGTCCGGATGCCTCTGGACAGCACGGCCACATCGTCGCCGACCCGGGACAGCACGTCGCCCCGGCCGACCTGCTCGATCCGTGCACTGGGCATCCCCAGCACCGCCCGGGCCGCCGCTTCCCGCAGTTGCGCGAGAAGATCCGCGCCCAGCCGCCCGATCAGGTAGGTCGACACGGCGGTGGCTGCCGCGCCGAGCAGCGCGGCAGCTCCCATCAGGACCCCGATCGTGACCAGGGCCGACCGCCCGTCGTCGTCGACCACCCCGTCGACCACCCGGCCGAGCAGGAGCACCGGAAGCACCTGGAGCGCCGCCCCGGCCACCGTGGTGAGCACGGTGGCCGTCGTCAGCCACGGCGCTTCGCGGCAGCGCGCCGCCACCCACCGGGTGGACTCGCCCCCGGCCGCCGTGCGCAGGGTGGCCGGGGCGACGCGCGTGGCGGTGCCGCTCACCCGTGGACCGGGTCGGGCCGGGGGCGGGGCCGGGCGGCGCGCGTCACCGGTCGACCGACTCGACGAGTTCGTCGATCGCGTACGGCAGTGACAGCAGGGTGCCCTGGGACATGGCCGCGCCCACGGCGGGGCCCTCGCTGTCCAGCAGGTACGAAACCTTCCCGGCCTTGACCGCGGGCAGGTTGGCGAACAGTTCGAACTTCTTCAGTGCCTCCTGGTCGGCCTTGTCGTTGATGACGAAGATGCGGTCGACGTCGACGAGGTCCATGCGCTCGGGGGAGAGCTTGGTGTAGAAGGAGTCGCCGGCGATCTCGTCGATCTTCGTCGCCCCCTTGAAGCCGATGCCTGTCACCAGCCGTCCGCGTACGTCGGTGGTGGTGAACGGTGCGACCGAGTCCTCGTACCAGGACAGCGGGACGGCGGTCCGGTCCGCGAACTCCGGGTGTGCCTCACGGGCCGCGTCGAGCTTGCTCTGGATGCCCTTCACCAGTGCGGTGCCCTCGTCCTCCTTGCCCAGCGCCTTGGCGATGTGGACGGCGTTGTCCTGCCACGGAGCGCTGAACAGCTCCTTCTCGCCCTTGGTGCGGCCCACCGTCGGGGCGATCTTCGAGAGCTTGTCGTAGGCGGCCTGGTCGATCTCGGAGTAGACCGCGATGATCAGATCCGGCCGAAGCGCCGCGATCTTCTCGTAGTTGGGTCCCGAGTCACCGTTGCTCATCACGACCTCGGGGCGGGTGTCGCCCCACTTGTCCTTCACCCAGGGCCACTGGGTGTTGATGTCGGGAGACTTCCCTGCCGGGTTCGGGTACTGGTCGACCATGCCGACCGGCTTGATGCCGAGCGCGAGGATGGCCTGGTCGTCGGTGTAGCCGACGGAGACGACTCGTTCGGGAGCCTTCTTGACCTCCGTGGATCCGAACGCGTGCTCCACGGTCACCGGAAAGGCGCCGGACGCGGCAGCCGGGGCCTTGTCGCCCGCACCGGCGTCCGCCTCGTCGGAACCGCATCCCGCGAGGAGGCCGATGCCGAGTGTCACGGCGGTGAGTGTCGCCGCCAGACGCCGCCATGGCTGCTGAAACGTCGATCTGTGGAAGAGCATCCGTCAATCCCCTGCTTTCGCGCTGTCCGCTACACCCCGTCCAAGTGCGACCAAACCTTATCCATACGGGGTGAGGTTAGCCTAGCCTAACTGGCGGTAATTCCTGTGCCGGAAACTCAGTTGAGCTGCACATGAGTACGCCCGATGGGCACGATGAGCGGACGGTCCCCCACCGGGTCGTCGATCACCTTTGCCCGCAGCCCGAACGCCTCGTGCAGCAGATCGGCGGTGATCACGTCGCGCGGGTGCCCCTGAGCCAGGATCGACCCGGCTCGCATGACGACGAGGTTGTCGCTGTAGCGGGTGGCCAGATTGAGGTCGTGCAGCACCATGACCACGGTGCGGCCCGACTCGTGCAGGTCGTCCACCAGATCGAGCACATCGATCGCGTGGGCCAGGTCCAGATACGTGGTCGGCTCGTCCAGCAGCAGCAGATCGGTGCCCTGAGCCAGCGTCATCGATATCCAGACACGCTGACGCTGTCCTCCGGACAGGGAGTCGACCGGACGGTCGGCGAGCTCGGACACGCCGGTCATGGCCAGCGCGCGCTCCACGACGGAGGCGTCGTCCGACGACCACTGCCGCAGCCAGCTCTGGTGCGGATGGCGCCCTCTGGCGACCAGGTCGGCCACCGTCAGCCCTTCCGGGGCGACCGGGGCCTGCGGCAGCAGCCCGAGCTTTTTCGCCACGTCCCTGGTCCTGAGCTTGACGATGTCCTCGCCGTCCAGCACGACCGCCCCGGCGGTCGGCTTGAGGAGCCGCGTCAGGGTGCGCAACAGGGTCGACTTCCCACAGCCGTTGGGCCCGATGATCGTCGTGATCAGTCCGGGCGGGACCGTGACGTCGAGACCGTCGATGACGGTCCGTCCGCCGTAGCCGACGGTGATGCCCCGCGCTGCCAGCCGCGGGATGTCATCGACCGCCGAATCGGTCTTCGTGATGTGCTCAGCGCCCACAGGTCCCCCGTTGTCCGGTTCGTACGGTCGTTGTCGTCAGCTATCTGAGGTTCGCCCGCACCAGCAGATACACAAGGAAGGGCCCGCCGATCGCGGCCGTGACCACGCCGACCGGAAGACTGATCGGCAGCGCCGAGCGCGCGGTCAGGTCCGCACCGATCAGCAGCAGCGCACCCACCAGGCCGGACGCCACCAGCGGAGGCGTCGGGCATCTCGCCAGGCGCATCGCCACCTGCGGCGCCACCAGCGCCACGAACGGCACCGGGCCCGCGGCGCTCACCGCGGCGGCGGCCAGCAGGACCGCGCACAACAGCAGGACCGCCCGCACCCTCGAGAACCGGACGCCCAGTCCCGCGGCCACCTCGTCGCCGAGGTGCATGGGCTTGAACTGGAACGCGGCGCCCGCCACGACCGCCATGAGCACGAGCGTGCACCAGAACACCACCCGGACCTCGTCCCACGACCGGTTGTCCAGCGAGCCCACCAGCCACACCTGCGCCCGTGCCACGTCCCTGATGTCGGCCGTGGTCAGGAGCCAGGTGGTGATCGCCTCCATCACGGCGGTCACCGAGATACCGATGAGTATGAGCCGGAAACCGTCGATCCCTCGCCGCCACGCCAGGAAGTACACGAGCAGGCCCGTGCCGAGGCCGCCCGCGAGAGCCGCCGCCGACAGGCCGACGGTGCTGACGACCGCTGCGGCGGTCCCGCCCGAGACCGTCACGAGGAAGACCGCGACGGCACCGGCTCCCCCGGTGATCCCCAGAATGTCGGGGCTGGCCAGCGGATTGCGGGCCACGGACTGCGTGATCGCCCCGGACACCCCCAGCGCGATTCCCACGAGGAGCCCGGCCAGAGCGCGAGGCATCCGAAGATCCATGATCACGAACTCGTCCACCTGCTCGCCCCGGCCCAGGATCGTCGCGATCACCCGGGACAGGCCGATGGGGAAGTCGCCGACCCCGATGGACAGACAGAACACCAGGAAGGTGGCCGTAGCCAGCAGCAGCGTGACCAACACGATCCAGGGCCGCCAGACGAACGACACCTGGCCGAGCCGCACACCGGGCGCCACCCGTCGCTTCACATCTGTCGCGTTCATGCGCTCCTGAACTTTCCTCGCCACACGAGAGCCGCGAAGAACGGGGCCCCGAGAAGGGCGACGACGACACCCGAGTCCAGTTCGCCCGGCCGCACCACCAGGCGCCCCACGATGTCGCAGACCAGAAGGACGACGGCGCCGAGGAGCCCCGCGTAGGGCACCAGCCAGCGGTAGTCCGGCCCGGTCAGATACCGGGCGACGTGGGCCACCATCAGCCCGAGGAAGGCGATGGGGCCGCATGCCGCCGTCGCCGCCCCTGCCAGCAGGGTGATCGCGACGATGCCGACGGTCCGGCTCAGCGCGATGTTCACGCCCAGCCCCCGCGCTACATCGTCCCCCAGACTGAGCAGGTTGAGGGAGGGGAGCGTGGTCAGCGCCAGCACCACGCCGACCGCGATGAACCCGGTCACCGGCCAGATCACGTCGAAGCCGACGCCGGCCACGGAACCCGCGTTCCAGAACCGCAGCGCGTTCAGCGACTTCAGGTCCGACAGGGCGATCGCGGTCGTCATCGCCGCGAGGAAGACCGTGACTCCCTGACCGGCCAGCGCAAGCGTCAGCGGATTACCAGCCCCCCGGCCGATACTGGACAGCCCGAACACGACGACACCGGCGACCCCCGCCCCGAGGAAGGCGAACCAGACGTACTGGAACGGGTCGGCGAAGCCGAACACGGCGATCGCGGTCACCACGGCGAACGAGGCTCCGGAGTTCACGCCCAGCAGCCCCGTGTCCGCGATCGGGTTGCGTGTGTACCCCTGGATCAGCGCTCCGCCGATGCCCAGCGCGACGCCGGCCACGATCGCGAGCACCGTCCGGGGCACCCGCACCGTACGCACGATGAGCCTGATCTCGGTGAGGCGCTGGTCGGTGTCCGGCGCGGCGGACAGCCCGTGCCACACCTCTGCGGGACTCAACGCCCGCGCCCCGACGGCCAGCGACGCGGCCGCACCGACCACGAGGATCGCCACCAGCACTCCCAAGCCCACAACCCGCTTTCGACGGCCCTCTGTTGTGCCCGTGGGAGCGGGACGCTCCACTGCAGTCGTGCTCATGTCGACGTACGATATCCCTTTGATCTACGCGGTACGCATCAGGCGGCCGGGCCCCTGTGCGAGCCCGCAAGGTGAGTCCGTGCCGGCCCTAGCCGGCGGTGCCACCGGCGGCCTCCGCGACCGATCCGGCCTCGTCGGAAGCGGCCTTGAGGCCTCGGCCGAGCATCGAGTCCAGGATCTCACCGACCCGGATCGCGGTGTTGGACAGCAGGGCGGAGGTGATGCCGTGCGTGTGCTCCGTGCCGCCCTGCAGGTAGATGCCGCAGTCCAGAGCTGGATCGGTCGCGATGCGGTAGTCGCGCCCGACACGGACGCGTCCCTCCTCGTCTCGGAGGCAGAGGTCCGCGGCCTCGCCGAGCAGGCCCAGGGGGTCGACAGGGCTGTAACCGGTGGCGAACACCACGATGTCGGCGTCCAGGACGGTCTCCTCGCCGGTGACCAGGGACTTCACGGTGGCATGGACCATGTCCGGTTTCTCCTCGACGGTGGCGAGCCGGGACACGTTGAGGAAGCGCAACCGTTCCGCGCCGAGGACCTTCTCCTGGTACATCCGCCGGTACAGGTCGTCGATCAGGTCGATGTCCACCACCGAGTAGTTGGTGTTGCCGTGGTAGTCCATCAGCCTGCGTTTGGTCTCGTCCGGGGCGGCGAAGTACTCGTCGACCGCCCCTGGGTCGAAGATCCGGTTGGCGAATCCGCTGTCGTCGGCGGGGCTGTAGCCGTAGCGGGAGAAGACCGCGCAGACCTCGGCCCCGGGGAAGCGGCGGTGCAGGTAGGCGACGTTCTCGGCGGCGCTCTGTCCGGCGCCCACGACGACGAACCTGGAGGGCGAGGCGCCTTCCAGCCCGTCGGCCCTCGCGAGCAGTTCGGAGTTGTGCCAGACGCGGTCGCCGCGCTCCACGCCCTCGGGCATGAGGGGTCGCAGCCCGGTCCCGATGACGACGTTGCGGGCCCGGCGGACCATGAGCCCCTCGGCCGAGCGGACCGTCACGTCCAGGTACTCCACAGCGCCGTCACGCACGACAGGCGTGACACCGACGGCCTCGTGGCCGTAGGTGACCATGCTGTCGACCTGGGCCGCCGCCCACTCCAAGTAGTCGTGGAACTCGACCCGGAGGGGGAAGAGGTTCTTGTGGTTGATGAAGTCGACCAGCCGGCCCCTGCTCTTGAGGTAGCAGAGAAAGCTGTATTCGCTGGCCGGATTCCGCAACGTCACCAGGTCCTTGAGGAAGGACACCTGCATGGTCGCGTCGTCGATCAGCATCCCGCGGTGCCAGCCGAACCGCGGCTGCTGTTCGAAGAAGTGGGCGGTGACCGGCTCCCGCACGCCGGCCCCTGCGTTGTGCTCGCCGATCGCGAGCGCCATCGCCACGTTGGACGGCCCGAAACCGATGCCGATGAGGTCGTGGATCGGTGGTCCGTCGCCAGGCCGAACCTGTGACATGTCACTCCCATCGTGCGGGGAAGCCGCCTGAAGACGCGCGGAACCGAAGCCCGGGCACGCCGATCGGGTCCGCCCGTCGCAATTTAGGTGAGCCTAAGCTCATCTCCCGGAACTGTCGATACCGCAGGGCGCCGCTTCCACCATGGGGCCTGGTTGCATACTTAGGTAAGCCTCGCTTTACTGGGCAGTCATCAGTCACTGCGCCAAGGAGGAATTCATGCGTGTCGTCATGTTCGGGTACCAGACCTGGGGCCACCGCACCCTGCAAGCCCTCCTGGACTCCGAGCACGACGTGGTTCTGGTCGTGACGCATCCCAGGAGCGAGCACGCGTACGAGAAGATCTGGAGCGACTCGGTCGCCGACCTCGCGGAAGCACGGGACGTCCCGGTGCTGATCCGTAACCGTCCCGACGACGACGAGCTGTTCGAGCGCCTCCAGGAGGCCGACCCGGACATCATCGTGGCCAACAACTGGCGGACGTGGATCCCGCCGCGCATCTTCGCCCTCCCGCGACACGGCACACTGAACGTCCACGACTCGCTGCTGCCGAAGTACGCCGGCTTCTCGCCGCTGATCTGGGCCCTGATCAACGGCGAGTCCGAAGTGGGCGTCACCGCGCACATGATGAACGACGAGCTCGACGCCGGCGACATCGTCGGACAGGAGGCGGTCCCGGTCGGACCGACGGACACCGCCACCGATCTCTTCCACAAGACCGTCGACCTCATCGGCCCGGTCACCATCGGCGCACTCGGCCAGATCGCTGCCGGCCGGACGGAGTTCACCCGGCAGGACCGCTCCCGGGCGACGTTCTTCCACAAGCGGTCCGCCGAGGACATCCGCATCGACTGGACCTGGCCCGCTGAGGACCTCGAACGGCTGGTCCGCGCCCAGTCCGAGCCGTACCCCAGCGCGTTCACCTTCCACAGGGGCAAGCGCATCGAGGTCCTCGCCTCGGTGGTGTCCCAGGGCCGTTACGGCGGAACACCCGGGCGCGTCTTCTACCGCGAGGGCGACGGCGTGGTGATCGTCGCCGGGGCGGACGCCCGCACCGGCCGCAACCACGGGCTGGCCATCACGCGCGTACGCACCGAGGACGGCAGGGAAGTACCCGCGACGGAGTACTTCACCACCATGGGCGGATATCTGACCAGCCGTCCATGACGTCACGGTTCTCCTCCTCCGTACGCTGATCCGCACGCGGGGCCGAGACAGGCGGAGCAGCTGCGCCCCGGCGCCCTTCCGGACAGAATCAGACGCACGTCCGCTCTGGCGCGTCAGCAGGAGAAGGAGCTCACCGTGTCGATCCGCCGTGTCATGCCGGATATCCGTTCAGAGGCCATGGAGGAGAGCCGGGGCTTCTACGAACGTCTGGGATTCGAGGAGGTCATGAACCTCGGCTGGGTCATGACGCTCGCCTCTCCTTCCAACCCCACGGCGCAGATCACCTTCATGACCCACGACGAGACGGCACCGGTCGTCCCCGACATGAGCGTGGAAGTGGACAACGTGGACGAGGCCTACGCGGTGATGCGGGAGACCGGCGCCGAGATCGTGCATCCCCTGCAGGACGAGGAGTGGGGCGTGCGCCGGTTCTTCGTCCGTGACCCCAACGGCCGCGTGGTCAACGTGGTGGGACACCGCTGATCCGCTCGGGCGGGCCGCTTCTGCACGCCTCGTACCTTCCGTGACCGTGCGCCGTTCGTGCGAATGAAGCCGACGGCTCGCGCGTCCGGAGCGTGAAGAGGGTGACTTCACCACCGGATGGGCGACTGTGGTGGGACGGAGCGCACCGAGACCACCGCTCCGGGTCCCAGGACGTCCGGAGGTGTCGCGTGACCGGCCTTCAGCTGTCGGTCGTGGTGCCCTGCTTCAACGAGGCCGAGGGCATCGGCTCCTTCCACACGGCCCTGGTGGCCGTCCTGGAAGGGGAAGGGCTCGGAGACGCCTTCGAGATCTGCTACGTGGACGACGGCAGCGGCGACCGCACCCGGCTGCTGCTCAACGCGTTCGCGGCCCACGACGAGCGGACGCGCTACACGGCGTTCAGCCGGAACTTCGGCAAGGAGGCCGCCATGCTCGCCGGTCTCCGCATGTCGCGGGGCGCCGCTGTGGTGATCATGGACGCCGACCTCCAGCACCCGCCCGAACTCATCCCCCGCATGCTCGAACTGCACCGGCACGGTTACGACCAGGTCATCCCCCGCCGTGACCGCTCGGGTGAGGGCGTGGTCCGCAGCGCACTCAGCCATGCGTACTACGCCGTCGTGCGCCGTTGTGTGGACGTGGAGCTCCTCGACGGGAGCGGGGACTTCCGGCTGTTGTCCCGGCGGGCGGTGGAGAGCGTCCTGTCCATGCCGGAGAGCAACCGCTTCTCGAAGGGGATCTTCTCGTGGATCGGCTTCGACACGGTCAGCTTCCGCTACCGGAACTGCGAACGCGTGGCCGGCCGGTCGAAGTGGGGAAGCAGACGGCTGCTGAACTACGGGATCGACGGGCTCCTGTCCTTCAACAACCGCCCGTTGCGCCTGGCCATCTACGCCGGCTTCTGGGTCTTCCTCTCGGCACTGGCCTATGCGGTGTGGACGGTGGTGACCGTCGTGCTGCACGGCGCCGACACCCCGGGTTACGCCACCCTGCTCACCGCGGTGGTGGCCCTCAGCGGAATCCAGCTGGTTACCCTCGGGGTCATCGGGGAGTACGTGGGGCGCATCTACCACGAGGCCAAACACCGGCCGCCCTATGTGGTGCGGGAGACCGACGAGGACTGTCCGGCGCCGTCGGACGGCCCTCCGCCCGCGTTGACCGCGCTCGTCCCTCCACCGAGCCGCACCGCGCGCCAGTTCGGCAGTTTCGTCCTGGTGGGATGCGTGAACACGGCCGTCTATCTCGGTGTCTACGCCGTCCTGAACCGTTGGATCCCCTACCTGCTCGCTCATGTCCTCGGATACGTGGTCAGTATCGTGTGCTCGTTCCTGCTCAACTCGTACGTCACGTGCCGGACGAAGCCGACGTGGCGTGCCTTCGTGCGCTATCCCGTGTCGAGCGTCGTCAATCTCGTGGCTTCGGGCGCTCTGCTCTACGGGGCGGTCAGCGGTCTCGGCATGGACAAGAACCTGGCCGCGCTCGCCGCCGGCGTCCTCGTCACCCCGGTCTCGTTCCTGCTGGCCCGGTGGGCGATCATGTCGGGCCGCCGCGAGGTGTCCGACCCCGCCGGGCCGCCGGAGCAGCCGGTGGGCGCGGCGGTCCCCGACCTCCCCATCAGCGCACCCGAGGACCGGTGAGCGCGGATGTCCGACAGCACCCCGGAGCCCTCGGCCCCTGACCGGCCGGACACCCCCGAGCACGACGCGCGGGATGTGCCCGGGCACCCTCGGAACGGCCCCCGGCCCCACGCACGGGCATCGCTGTGGCTCACCGCTCTCTCCCTCCCCCCTCTCGCCCTGCTCGCCGCGGCCGCGTGGTTCGGGAGGTCGGTCCGGCCCGGCGCGGACGACTGGTGCTTCCTCCCGACGGTGCGGGACGAGGGCGTGACGGGCCTCATCGGCCGGTTCTACTTCGACGACAACGGGCGGGTCGCCAACGCCGTACTGGTCGGGGCCTACGCGAAGTTCCAGGTCGCAGGCCATCAGTGGTTCGGCCTGGTCACCGGTGTGCTGACACTCATGGTGCTGTGGGCGGCGGCGGTCCTCGCGCTGCGGCGTCTCCGGCTCACCGTGCCGCGCGGGCTGCCGCTGCTGGTCTCGGCCATGGCGACCGCGCTCTTCCTGTTCGTCACGCCCAACACGTACAAGACATTCTACTGGCCCGCCGCCTCCGTCTCGCACACGATGCCACCGGTGCTGGCCTGCGCCTCGCTGCTTCCCTTCCTGGTGGCCCGTTCCCGCGGTGGCAGGGGTGCGGCCATCGGCGTGGCCCTTCTCGCCGGCCTGGTCGTCGGCACCCTCTCGGAGGAGACCGCGATCGTCGTGGCAGTGCTGCTGGTCACCGTCCTCGTTTTCAGCGGACGCGCCACCGCCGGTCCTTCCCGGCCCTTTCTCCGTCTCTGGTGCGCGGCGGGCGTCACCGGGGTCGTCGCCGGGGGCCTCGTCCTGATCACCTCACCCGGCTCGGAGAGCCGACGGAGCCGGTTCGGGGCGGGTACTACGTCCATGGCCTCGCCGGAGTCGCTCGCCGCCTCGTTGCGAGGATTCGGGGAGATCTCGCTGACCGTGGCCACCACCTGGCAGTACGTCGGGGCGGTCGCGGTGGGGGTGCTCCTGGGGCTGTTGTGCCGGCGCCCGGACGGAAGCGCACCCGGCCTGCCCGCCCGCTGGGCGCTGACGGCCTGTGCGGCGGTGGCCGCGCTCCTCGTATCCGGCTTCCTCTGCACGGTCGTGGCCTACCCGGTGTTCCAGGGCCGGGTGAGTGATTCCAGCGCCAGCCGGCTCTGGAACGACTACCTGTTGGTCTACGTGGCCCTCCTCATCGGTGCCGGTGCGCTGTGGGGCCTGGCTGCCCGGCAGCGGGCACGGAGGACCGGCCCTTCGCAAGCCGCGTGCGCGGCTCTCTGCCTCCTGGTCTGCTTCGGGCCGGCCGTGGCGCTGCTCGACCTCGACACCAACATGCGTGATCGGGCGGGGAAGTGGGATGCCCAGGACCGTCGGCTGCGCGAGGGGGCGAGCGCCGGCGCCAGGGTCCTTCCGTACGAGCGACTCGTGATCAGTCAGATGCTGGAGCCGTTCAGCCGTGGGGGGCGCTCCTACTGGCCCGGAGGATGCGTCGCCGACTACTACCGGATCGACCGCGTCACCGACGCCACCCGGACACCGGGCCGCCGGTAGAACGAACGCCCTGCTCCCCGTCCCCCCTGGACGCATTCTGCTATTGTTCTACTTCAATACAAACAACTTCAGGGGGGAGAGACAGATGGCCGCCATCAGAAGAGGTGTCCTGACGGCCGCGCCGTTCGTCGTCGCCACCGCCGTCTACTCCGGGGTCTTTCTGGCGAATCACGACCGCCTGCCGGGGCGGATCGCCACCCACTTCTCGGCGGACGGAGGGGCGGACGACTACATGAGCCGGGGCACCGCACTGTGGTTCGGGTGCGCCCTCCTCGTCGGTCTCGGGCTGCTGTTCACCGTCATGGCCCTGGTCTCCAAGGAAAGTCCGGGGTCGAGACTCAACGCCGCCGCCGGAGCCGGTACGGCGATCATGGTCGGCTATCCGCTGGTCATCACCGTCCTCGTCAACACGGACGTCCAGGACCCGGCCGAGGTGCAACTCCCGCTGTGGCATGTCGCCGTGCTGCTCGTCGCTGGCGCTGCCACCGGCGCCCTGGCCTGGTGGCTGATGGGTGCGGGACCGCGCCCCGAGCCCGCCCCACCGGCCCCCTCGCTACCTCTGTCCGAGGGTGAGGCGGCTGCCTGGAGCCGCACCATGGTGTCCCCCGTGCTGCTGCTCCCGGCCGGTGCCGTCGCGCTCGTCGGGATGTGCGTCCTGGCATTCGGCACCTGGCAGGCCGGGCTGCCGCCGCTCGTCCTCGGTCTGGTCTGCGTCGCGTTCGCCGGCGTCCGGGTCACCGTCGACCGGCGCGGTCTCACGGTCAACTCGACGGTCCTGCCCAGGCCTCGGCTCGCCCTCCCGCTCGGCAGCATCGTCGGCGCCGACAGCGTCCAGGTCAGCGCCCTGGGAGAGTTCGGCGGTTGGGGCTACCGGATACGCCCGAACCGGCGCGGAGTGGTGCTGCGTTCGGGAGAGGCCCTCTCGGTCCGCACGGCGACGGGGCGCGAATACGTGGTCACGGTCGACGACTCGACCACCGCGGCAGCACTCCTCAACGGACTGACCGACCGACACGCAAGGGAGCACCACTAGTCATGCTGTTCCGGGTTCTCCCCGGCTCGCCCGTGCCGCTGGGCGAGCAGATCGCCGCCTGCGTTCGGGGGGCGATCGCCAACGGCACGGCGGCCCCGGGTGAGCGCCTGCCCCCTGCCCGTGAGGTCGCCGAGTCGCTGGGCGTCAACGTGCACACCGTGCTCCGCGGCTATCAACGGCTGCGTGACGAGAGCCTGATCGAGCTCCGCCGAGGCCGGGGCGCCGTGATCACCGCCGCGCCCGGCGCCGCGAGCCAGGCCCGGCTCACCGAGGCCGTGCACGGCCTCATCGGCCAGGCACGCGAACTCGGCGTCACGGACGAGGAGTTCCTGACTCTGGTTCACCACGGCCTGACGAGTACCCCCGTCCCGGCGCCGAACCGCTCCGGAGACACGACACACTGAACGGACGACACGCGAGCGCGGTCCACAGGGGCCGCGCTCTGCGCTCGGACCAGTAACACGCGTGACATACATGCCTGTTGAAGCATTCCCGAAGTGATCATAGACTTCACCGCCGTCGGCTCCGGTTCGCGTCAGCGACTGGGATCCAGCTCCGCTGACGCGCGCGGCCACCGCCGCGCCCCTCACGGCGGGCCAGGGGCCGCTGCTCGGCCTGCGCCACTGCGAAACCCCGTATCCACCCAGCCGGGAGAAGCATGTGAGAGCACGTCGCACGGCCAAATGGGCCGCCTCAGCCCTCGTCACCACGCTCGCGCTGTCCGGCGTCCTCGCCGGCCCCGCAGCCGCCTCCGCGCCCGCTGCGGCGCAGGACCGTGCGGGGCGGGTCGCCACCGCGACCGGCCCCGTCACGCATCAGGAGAACGACCGCGTCCCCGAGGGAGCCCTCTGGACGCAGCACTACTTCCCCTCCTCGGACCGCTCCGGCACCGAACTGCACGCCGACGTGCTGCTGCCCGAGGGGCTGCCGAAGAAGGCGAAGGTGCCCGTCATCCTGTCGGTCGGCCCGTACTTCGGACACTCAGGGCAGTCAGGCGTCGAGGACTGGACCCACACCGGCCCCTCCGACCGGTTCCAGGACTTCATCGAGGGCACCGACCTGTTCGACGAGGGCTACGCCTTCGTCATGGTGGACCTGCGCGGCTTCGGCGGCTCGACCGGCTGCCTCGACTGGGGCGGCCCCGGCGAGCAGGCGGACGTGAAGGCGGCGGTCGGATGGGCTGCTCAACAGCCCTGGTCCACAGGCGCGGTGGGCTTGTACGGCAAGTCCTACGACGCCTTGACCGGCCTCGTCGGCAACAACCTGGACCAGCGTGCGCTCAAGGCCGTCGTCGCCCAGGAGCCCGTCTGGGACATGTACCAGTACATCTACTCGAACGGCGTACCCCGCCCGAACGTCACCGGCACCGCCAATGCCTACAACTCCATTGCCACACTCGGCCAGTTGCCGGACGACGACCCGCGCTACCTGGCCAACTCCCGTTATGAGGAGTCCCATCCGGAGTGCCTGACGCAGAATGCGGCCGGATACCGGATAGCCGACCAGAAGGACCCGTTCTGGACCTCCCGGGACCTGGCGAAGGCGGCCAAGGGCACCGACACACCACTCTTCGTGACGCAGGGCTTCATCGAGAACAACACCAAGCCCGAGGAGATGCAGGAGTACCTGGACAACCACAAGGGCCCCGAGCGCGGCTGGGTCGGGCAGTGGGAGCACGTACGCGGCGGGGACCGCACCAGTGACGGACGTCTGGCCATGGGGCGTGAGGGCTGGTACGACGAGACTCTCTCCTTCTACGACCAGTACCTCAAGGGCACCAGGCCCGAGGTCCGCTACCCGGCCTACTCCGTCGAGGACTCCACCGGCGTGTGGCGGGCCCAGAAGACCTGGCCGGTCGTGGACCGCTCCGTCGAACTCCCCCTCGGCGGCGGCTCGTACGTGGACGACGGCGGCCTCTCCTCCCTCGCCGCCCTGGCGACGTCCGGCGTGCCGGCACTCCGGGAGCACCTGAAGGCCCCCGGCGAATGGGACATGGAGAACGCGCCCACGACCGATCCGGCGGCATCGCAGGGCCTTCCCGAGGGACAGGCCCTGCTCCAGAGGACCGGGGCGGTCACATCGAGCTTCTTCGTGTGGTCCAAGCCGCTCAAGAAGGCCGTGCGGGTCACCGGCACCCCACAGATCTCCCTGACCGCAGAGGGAGAGGGGAACGTCATGCTCAAGCTGTACGACGTCGCCCCGGACGGCACCGCCGTCATGTTCGACGAGCAGGTCTCGCTGCTGACCTCGGGCAGGCTCACCGTCGATCTCAAGGCGACCGACTGGACGCTGGCGGCCGGGCACGTCCTCGCGGTGGAGACCGGGTCCATCCGGACCGGCTCCTGGCGTGACACACCGTCCGGCGACAGGATCACGGTCAAGGGAGCGCGGCTCCGGCTGGCCCTTGACGACCCGTCCGACGACGTCGCCACCGAAGGTGCCCGCTCGCCGTATCTGGACACCTATCTGAGCCAGTACACGGTGGACCTGCCGGCCGGTCCCGCCACGTTCACCGTGGTGCCGGGCAGCCGCCTCTGATCCTCGGGCCGGTGACCGCCGGCGGGCATGCTCGGACCGGTGCCCGCCGGCGGCTGCACCGGCCTCGGCGAGGCATGAGGACAGTCGGAACACCTCCCGTCACCGGAGCGGCACACCCTCGCCCTCGAACACCTTTCAGCCACCGTCGGTCTCACCTGCTGGAACACCTGCGTGCCAGGACTTGAGCCGGGCGGTGCGGCTCCCCCACAATGCCTGTCATGACCGCTGCTGCCGACTTCCTCGTGGGGCGCCTGCACGTCGACCTGTGTCGCCAGTCCAGCGCGACCTGTCGCCGCTGACGCCTGCCGGGCCCTTGAGGCCTCGGGGCCACCGGCCCTGAGCTTCTCGCGCATCCGTCTCCCTCACGGCACCCCACCGCACCGCGGCCTCTCCTCCCCCGTGTCCTCGCACGCCTCGACGCGTACCTGAACGTACGTCGCCGGGCAGCCGCGGCATGCCCTGCACGGCATGCCGGCACGCCGTCCTCCGCACCCCTTCTGGAGCTCCCGCATGTCTGCTCTTACCTTCCATTGGTTCCTGCCCACCACCGGTGACAGCCGGCACGTCGTCGGCGGTGGCCACGGCTCGACGCCAGGCACCGCCGGCGGAGACCGCCCGGCCTCCATCGAGTACCTCGGCCAGATCGCCCGCACCGCCGAACAGCTCGGCTTCGTCGGGGCGCTCACCCCGACGGGCGCGTGGTGCGAGGACGCATGGCTCACCACCGCCATGCTCACCCAGGTCACCGAGCGGCTGAAGTTCCTGGTCGCCTTCCGCCCCGGCCAGATCAGCCCGACGCTGTCGGCACAGATGGCGGCGACCTATCAGCGGCAGTCCCACGGCCGGCTGCTGCTGAACGTCGTCACCGGAGGCGAGTCCGCCGAGCAGCGCGCGTACGGCGACTTCCTCGACAAGGACCAGCGTTACGCCCGTACCGGGGAGTTCCTGGACATCGTGCGGCGGCTCTGGGCCGGTGAGACGGTCGACCACCACGGCGAACATCTACGGGTCGAGTCCGCCGCGCTGAACCGGCTGCCCGATCCGGTGCCGCAGATCTACTTCGGCGGTTCGTCGCCCGCGGCCGGTGATGTCGCGGCACGGTACACCGATGTGTATCTGACCTGGGGCGAACCGCCTCAGCAGGTGAAGCAGAAGATCGACTGGGTGCGCTCGTTGGCCGCCGCCCAGGGACGCGACGTACGGTTCGGCATCCGCCTGCACACCATCACCCGGGACACCTCGGCCCAGGCGTGGGCCGAGGCGGAGCGGCTCCTCGGCGCCATGGACCCGGAGCGCGTCAGGGCGGTGCAGCAGGGCCTGGCGACGAGCGAGTCCGAGGGGCAACGGCGGATGCGCGAGCTGCACAACAGCGGGGAGACCAGCAATCTGGAGATCTACCCCAACCTGTGGGCGGGCGTCGGCCTGGTCCGCGGCGGTGCGGGTACCGCGCTGGTGGGCAGCCACACGGAGGTCGCGAACCTCATCGAGGAGTACCACCGGCTGGGCATCGACGAGTTCGTCCTGTCCGGCGTGCCGCATCTGGAGGAGGCGTACTGGTTCGGCGAGGGTGTTCTGCCGTTGCTGGAGAAGCGCGGTCTGTGGCACCACCCGGCCGGTCCGCGTCCCGCCGAGGCGGGCAACGTCCCGTTGGCGGGCCGTTGAGCGCCGCACCTGTGCCCCCGGCGGAGAACCGGCTGCCGGTCTCGGTCGAGACAGGCGAGAGGATTCCCCTGGAGCGCGGCGGAAGGGCCTGACGCCGTACGGCTGCCCGGCTCGTCCCGGCCACCGCCGGGCCGGCCGGGAGGCTTCATGACGAGGAGCCGGCGTCACTCGGTTCCGGTTCCTGCCGCTCCTCGCTGAGCTGCTCGCGCAGATAGTTCCAGGCCACCGCGATCAGTGCGGCGGCAGGTACGGCGAGCAGGCTGCCCACGATGCCGGCGAGACTGCCGCCCAACGTCACCGCGAGCAGGATCACAGCGGCATGCAGACCGAGCCCGCGGCTCTGGATCATGGGCTGGAACACGTTGCCCTCGAGCTGCTGCACCACGACGATGATCGCCAGCACGATCAGCGCGTCGGTCAGTCCGTTCGATACCAGGGCGATGAGGACGGCGACGAAGCCGGCGAACAGGGCTCCCACGATCGGCACGAACGCGGACACGAAGGTCAGCACCGCCAGCGGGAGCACCAGCGGCACTCCCACGATCCACAGACCGAGGCCGATGAGGACCGCGTCGAGCAGGCCGACATAGGCCTGGGAGCGCACGAATTCACCGAGCGTCTCCCAGCCACGCGCGGCCACGGCAGGAACGTCGGTGGCGAGCCGGCCGGGCAGCTGACGCTCCAGCCACGGCAGGAAGCGGGGGCCGTCCTTGAGCATGAAGAACATCAGGAAGACCGCGAGTACGGCGGTGACCACACCGTTGACCACCGTGCTCACACCGGTGACGACGGTGGTGACCATGCTGCCCAAGCTGTCCTGGATGCGGGCGGTCGCAGAGTCGAACGCACCGGTGATCTGGTCGTCACCGATGTTGAGCGGCGGCCCGGAGGCCCACTCGCGCAGCTTCTGGATACCTTCGACCACGCCGTCGGTCAGTTGCCCGGACTGGGAGGACACAGGCACCGCGATGAGCGCCACGACCCCCGTGGCGACCAGGAGGAACAGCACCGTCACCACCGAGGCCGCGAGGGCCGGGGGCCATTGCCGTCGGCGCAGGTATCGCGCGGCGGGCCACGTGAGGGTGGTGAGCAACAAGCCGACCACCAGTGGCCAGACGACGGACCACATCCGCCCGAGCACCCATATGGCGACCGCGGTCATGGCAAGGACCAGGAGCAGCTCGCCGGAGACGCGGGCCGAAACACGGAGGGCGGCACGGGACTTGGCGGAACTCAACGTGACAGACATGTGGGCCAGCCTATGGGCCGTGAGCCTCCGGTGGCGCATCGGCCAACTCGGCCGCCTGTGACAGGCATTGACAGGCGGATCGCCCGAACTTAACGTGTCGCCCCGTAATTACATCGATGTAAAGCGCGTGTGGTCCCCCATCCCGCAACGGGCTCAGCCCCGGAAGGAAGCCTCATGCCCTCACGATCCCCCCGGCGCCCCTCACCACGCGTCAGCACCCTCTTCGCCGTAGTTCTCGGGCTGGTCCTGGGCCTGCTTCCCGCGATCACAGCACCTGCCGCGGCAGCTCCGGCGCCGTCACCGGCGGCAGCCGCTGCGGCCGGCACGTTCCGCAATCCGCTCAACACCGGGCCCGACCCGTTCATGACCCACTGGAACGGGAACTACTACCTCACGACCACCCAGGGCGACAGCATCAAGATGTGGCGTTCGCCCTCCCTCGGCGATCTCGCCGCCGCCGACCCCGTCACCGTATGGACCGACTCCGACACCTCCCGGAACCGCAACATCTGGGCTCCGGAGTTCTACCGCTTCGGTGACCGCTGGTACCTCTACTACACGGCGGACGACGGCATCGACGACCATCACCGCCTGTACGTCCTGGAGTCGGAGGGCGACGACCCCACCGGCCCATACCACTTCAAGGCGAAGCTCGCCCCGCCCAACCACGCCGACGAGTTCGCCATCGACGCCGGCATCCTCCAGCTGAACGGCCGTCTGTACCTCGCCTACAGCGGCATCAACCAGTACCAGCACAACGGCCTGAACATCGCCCCGATGTCCGACCCGTACACCGTCTCCGGGGACGCCGTCGCCTTCGACGCGGCCGGTGGGTGCCCAGAGGTACGTGAGGGGCCGGAGTTCCTCTACCGCAACGGCCGTGTGTGGATGACGTACTCAGCCTGCGACACCGGCAAGCCCGATTACCAGGTCCGGATGATGTCGCTGCCGACCGACGCCGACCCGCTCGTACCCGGTGCCTGGTACCAGCACCCGGACGCCGTGTTCTCCCGGGCCGACGACCGGGGCGTGTTCGGTCCGGGCCACCACGCCTTCTTCCGGTCCCCGGACGGCACCGAGGACTGGATCGTCTACCACGCCAAGACCACATCCGTTTCCACCTACAGCAACCGCACCACCCGGGCGCAGAAGTTCACCTGGCGCGCTGACGGCACCCCTGACTTCGGCCGGCCGCTCGCCCTCGGTGCCACCCAGGACCTGCCCGCCGGCGATCCCGGTTCGGGCAATTACTGGATCAACGACGACGGCCGCTCCGGCGGAACGGGCAGCGTGGTCTACAGCGGCGCCTGGAACTCCGGCACGGGCTGCGCGACCCAGTGCTTCTGGAGCGACGACCACTGGAGCGACAGCGCGGGTGCCACGGCCACGTACTCCTTCACCGGTACCCGAATCTCCCTGATGTCCGTCAAGGACACCGGCAACGGTTACGCGGCCATCAGCATCGACGGAGGAGCGGAGCAGACGGTGGACTTCCACGGCCCCATCCGCGTCGGGGAAGCCGTGCAGTACAAGAGCCCCCGGCTCGCGAACGGGGACCACACCCTCCGCGTCCGGGTGACCGGTCAGCACAGTTCCGAGTCCCAGGGATCCTTCGTGAGCGTCGACCGCGCAGAGGTCTACGTCAACTGAGTCCCCGCACACCGGCCGTCGGCGGCACCTCCTCGCCGACGGCCGTGGGAACGCGGTAGCGCAAGTAGGTCACGAACCCGGCGGCGGGTTCCGCCTGCTGCATCAGCACGGCCCGCGGCCGGGAGACCGCAACACGCACCTCCAGCACCGGGCTCAGCGCGGGGGGCTCCCGGGGCTCACTCCGTCGACTGCGAGCCGAAGCAGATGGTCGGCCCGCGCGGCGGCGTCGGGCTGGTGCTCGGTGGCCAGGGCGATGCCCACGGTCAGGGTGACCAGGTCATGGAAGGTGACGGTCTCCTTGACCGATCCGTCGCTGATGGCGTGGCGCAGCAGGGGGGCACCCGCGGCCTCGAGGACGGCGCCGCACGAGTCCTGGCCGGGGTTCTCGCTGGGGGGCTCATAGGCGAGGACGTCGGCGAGTCCCCGGGCGGAGACCGCGTAGGTGAGCAGGTCGTGGAGCCAGGTCAGAAGAGCCGTACGACTGTCCTCCGCCTCGTCGACTTCGCGGGCACGTGCGCACAGCGCCTGGACGCGCTCATGGAAGACGGCATGCAGCAGGGCCTGCCGGGTGGGGAAGTGACGGCGCACGGTGGCCGATCCGACCCCCGCGACGCGGGCGATCTGTTCGAGGGAGGCGTCGGCGCCGTGGGCGGACACCTCGGCTTCGGCCACCTCGAGGATGCGGGTGTAGTTGCGGCGTGCGTCTGATCGCTGACCGGGCATGGTCTCCCTCGCTTGCTAAGTGGCGGGCCCCGCCATATCGTAGCGCGAAGCAAAACGGCGGGCCCCGCCGTTTTGCGTTCCGCGATCTACGGCCCACACGGAGGCGTAATCATGACCACCATCCCGGCCCCTGCCCTGGTTGTCGGTGCCACCGGCCGTCAAGGTGGCGCGACGGCCCGCGCGCTGCTGACGGCCGGCATTCCCGTCCGCGCGCTGGTACGCGATCCGCACACGGAGCGCGCGAAGATCATCGAGGCCCTGGGCGCCGACCTGGTCACCGGCGACCTCGACGACCGGGCCACCCTGCACCCCGCCGTCCGTGGTGTCCGCTCGGTGTTCTCGGTGCAGATGCCGCCGATGAGCGAGGACGGCGTCGATTTCGCAGCGGAACTGGCCCAGGCCACCAACCTGGTCCGAGCGGCCCAGGAAGCGGGGGTGCCGCAGTTCGTGCAGTCCTCCACCAGTGGGGTCGGCCATCACGTTCAGGCTCCGGGTTGGGCCGAGGGCCGCTGGGCGGCCATGCAACCGTACTTCGAGACGAAGCAGGCGATCATGGAAACTGTGCGCGGCGCGGGCTTCGAGCGCTGGTGCGTGATCAAGCCGGCGTACTTCATGGAGAACCTGCCTCAGCTGATGCCCCACGGGCCGGCCGGCGGACTGGCGACCGTCCTGAAGCCGGACGCGGAGCTGGCGCTGGTCGCCGGTGACGACATCGGCGTGGCAGCCGCACACGCCATCAGCGATCCGGACCGCTTCCATGAGGTCGAGCTGGAACTGGGCGGTGACCTGCTCACCATGGAGCAGATCGCCCGGACCCTCTCGGACGTACTGGGTGTTCGGGTGCCGGCGCCGTCGATGAGCCTTTCGGAGGCGCTCGCCGCGGGTATGCCGGGCTGGGGAGCCGGGCACGAGTGGAACAACGTCGTCGTGCAGCCGGCCCGCCCGGAGTTCGCCCACGCGCTGGGCGTCCCGGTGACGACGTTCGCCGCTTGGGCCCGCGAACACCTCACCCCGGCTCCCTGAACGTCCACATCCGGTACGGCAGGACCTGACGGGTCCGACCGTCACACCGGAGTCCGTGCGGAGCGTGGCACCGGAGCGGGCATCGCGTCGGCGGTATGTCGGTCGTCTGGCGGGATCGTCGGTGATCCATAGGCGACGTATCGGTGGCCACTGGAACCGTAGGTGCCGAGTCACCCGAGCGAGCGGCATCCGCCGCCGCCGACACCTAGGGAGCCCGTAGCCATGCCGTCCGCATCCTCCGCCCCGCCCTGGAACGTCCATCGGCTGCCCCGTTCCGACGGTCGCGTCTTCCTGGTAACCGGCGGCAACGCCGGCATCGGGTACTTCGTGGCGGAGCAGTTGTCGTCGACCGGCGCCACCGTCGTGCTCGGCAGCCGGAATCCCGCCAAGGCCGAAGCCGCCACGGCCTCGATCCGTGACCGTGTCCCCGGCGCGCGGGTCCGGGCCGTGCGGCTGGACCTCGCCGACCTCTCGTCGCTCGAAGCAGCGGTGGCATCGCTGGAGCTGGAGGTGGAGCACCTCGACGCGGTGGTGCACAACGCCGGCGTCGCGCTGGACGATCCGCCGCGCGAGGAGACCGGGGACGGCCATGAGCTCATGTTCGGCACGAACCACCTCGGGCACTTCGCGTTGACCGACCGGCTGATGCCGCTGCTGTCTGCCGCGCCGGCTGCCCGCGTCGTGACGATGGGCAGCTTCGCGGCGAAGTCGGAACGGATCGATCTGGACGACCTGCAGTCCCGGAGGGACTACCGGCCCAAGCGCGCCTACGGCCGCTCCAAGTTGGCACAGATGTACTTCGGTCTCGAACTCGACCGTCGCCTGCGTGCTGCGGACAGCGTGGTGGCGAGCGTGGTGGCCCATCCCGGCGGTGCGCTGGACTCCCTCACTCCGTCACGGCCACCGGTTCATGTCCGGACAGCCGGCGCACGGCTGGGCGCGGCACCCGCGGCCCTCCTCCTCCAGGGCAAGCACGCCGGCGCGTGGCCCGCGGTCCGTGCGGTGCTCGACCCTGAAGTGCGTGGAGGCCAGCTGTGGGGGCCACGGCTCTTCGGCCTGCGCGGTGCGCCACGGCGTGAAGCGGTGTGGAACCATCTCACCGACCTCTCCCTCGCGGCGCGGTTGTGGGAGGCGAGCTGCGATCTGACCGGCGCCGGCTTCGGCACCGCCTCCGGATAGCTCAGGTGGGCGGGCGGCCAGTCGCTGTACGAGTTCCGGTACGCGCCCCGCCTCCGAGGCCGCCGCGGGAACGGCGGTCGGTCCTGCGTCCTGGGCCGTGGCCGCGAACACGCGCTGACCGACGTCCTCCCGAGCGCATCCGGCAGACCGGTCAGATCGCAACTGGGGATCTGCACCGAGCCGAGCCCCCGACAGGGCACCCGCCCCGGGTCTCAGCACCACGGGCGGCAGCGCGGAGGACCTCGCCATCGGGCCGTCGGCAGGTATCTGCAATATGCGGCTTTCGTACGCATATGCGAATCTGGAAGTGTCCCATCGTTCCGGACGCTGACGGGAGGCAGGATCGTGAGCAAGAAGCAGAGCAGGCAGAACCGTGGCGCCCGCACCGGCGGCCATGAACGCAGCGCCGCCGCCGCGGAGACGAAGGAGCAGACGCAGACCGCGACTACGCCCGACGCGGTGCGTGCGATCGGGGAGACCGTTTCGCACAAGAGGGAGCGGAAGTTCGGGCACAACTGATCAGCGGCTTTCGGGCACCCGCACCAGTCACTCAAGGGAGAGATCGATGGCTCCTCACCACAAGTCCAACAAGGAAGTCGAAGGCGACCCGGACAGCGGGCACGGACGTGGTATGCCCAGGCGCCCGGACGAGAAGAAGGCCGACGAACGCCTCGCAGAAGACCGCGAAGAGGTGGGCCTGCCCCCGAAGGAGGGCTCCTCGGAGTAGCACGGCAGCAGCTCAGGCGGCAGGCCCGATGGTGAGGTGCCCATGAGTCACTGGCTGGTGCTGTCCGCCGTCCCCCGACTCGTCGGCGCGGCGGTGATGGGAGCGGCCGTCGGGGCGGTGACCGGTGTACTGACCCACGCGCCCATGGGAGTCCTCGCCGGTATCGCCGCTGCGGAGACGGTGTTCGTCGTGGTGGGGTGGATCGTCCTGTGGCCCATGAACGCCGCCGCCACCCATCGCAACGCGCGGCGCGAGGAGTTCCGGCCCGTCGTCGAGGAACTCGCCGTGGTCGTTTCCGCCCTGTCCGGGCTGGTCGGCATCGTGGTGCTGCTCCTGGTCAGCGACTCCGACCTGAGCCACGCGGCGGCGGCGACGGCACTGTGCGGGGTGTTCATGGCCTGGGCGGCACTCCATCTGATGTACGCCGCCCGCTACGCGTACATCTACTACCTGCCACCCGACGGCGGGATCGACTTCAACACCGACGACCCTCCCCGGTACAGCGACTTCCTCTATTTCAGCTACAACCTCGGCATGACCTACCAGGTCTCCGACACCAATGTCTCCACTGCCACGATCCGCGCGGTCGCCCTGCGGCACTGCCTGCTGTCGTACCTCTTCGGCGCCAGCATCCTGGCCACCACCATCAACCTCGTGACCGGTATCGTCACTGGCTGATCCTGGCAGTGTGCGCTGGACCGACACCACGGTCAAAGTCCTCTGGCCACGGATGCTCAGTAGCCTGTGAAGCCGAGAGTGCCTGACGGGCACGGACCCCTCAGGGGCGCAGCAGAGTCTTGATCATGCCGTCCCGCTTCGTCTGGAAGGCCGCGTACGCCTGTGGCGCCGCCTCCAGCGGCAGGTGGTGAGTGGCGAAACCGTCGACGCCGAGGACGTCGTCGTCGGTCAGCAGCGGCAGGATTTCCGGCGCCCAGTGCAACACGTTCGCCTGTCCCATCCGGAACTGGAGCTGCTTGTCGAACATGCGCAGCAACGGCATGGGGTCGATGGCCCCGCCGTACACACCGGAGAGCGAGACGGTCCCGCCGCGCCGTACGAGATCGATCGCCGCGTAGAGCGCCCCGAGCCGGTCCACACCCGCGTTCTGCATGAAAGGCTTGGCCAGCGCGTCCGGCAGCAGGCCGGTCGCCCACTGGGCGGCCTTGGTCACAGGGTTGCCGTGAGCCTCCATACCGACGGCGTCGATCACCGCGTCGGTGCCACGTCCGCCGGTCAGCTCGCGCACCGCGTCCCCGATGTCCTTCTCGTGACGGCGCAGGTCCAGACAGGTCACGCCGTGCGCGGAGGCGCGATCGAGACGTTCGTTCACCAGGTCCACCCCGATGACAAGACCCGCGCCGCGGTGCTGGGCGATGCGGGTGGCCATGTCACCGATCGGGCCGAGCCCCAGCACGGTGAGCGAACCGCCGGGCGGCACCGCCGCGTACTCCACAGCCTGCCAGGCGGTCGGCAGGACATCGGAAAGGTACACGAAACGGTCGTCGGGAGGCCCTTCGGGCACCTTGATGGGCAGGGTGTTACCGAACGGCACCCGCAGGTACCCGGCTTGCCCGCCCGGCACCTGCCCGTACAGCTTCGTGTATCCGAACAGGGAGGCGCCGGAGCCGTACTCACGCACTTGCGTGGTCTCACACTGCGAATGCAGACCCCGGGAGCACATGAAGCAGGTGCCGCACGAGACGTTGAACGGGATGACGACCCGGTCCCCGGGGACGAGGGCCCGCACTTCGGGGCCGACCTCCTCGACGACGCCCATGGCTTCGTGCCCGAGGATGTCGCCCGGATCCAGGAATGGTCCGAGAACTTCGTACAGGTGCAGGTCGGAGCCACAGATCCCCGTGGAGGTGACCCTCACGATCACGTCGTCGGGCTGTTCGATCACCGGGTCGGGGACCGTCTCCACCCGGACGTCCCGCCGACCCTGCCAGGTCAGAGCACGCATGCTGTCCGCCTCTCGATTCTTCTTCGGCCGCTGACGTTCACGGCCGTGTGTCCGAAAAAATGGTCCCCGTAGTCATCGCCCTCGAGCCCTGTCTGCCTTCTGGCCCTCGCTACGGGATCGGGGAGCCACCAGTGGCGTTGACGATCTCCGCAGTGATGTAGCTCGCTTCGGACGAGGCGAGGAAGACATAGGCGGGAGCCATCTCCGCGGGCTGGGCCGGGCGGCCCAGCGGCGACTGCTTTCCGAATTCCGTGGTGTCCGGGAGGGTCGCGGGGATCAGGGGCGTCCAGACGGGCCCTGGCGCCACGGCGTTGACACGGACACCGTCGGCGGCGACCATCTGGGCCAGCCCCTGGGTGAAGTTGGCGATGGCGCCCTTGGTCATGGCGTAGTCCAGCAGGTGCGGACTGGGCTTGTATGCCTGGACCGAGGTGGTGTTGATGATGGAACCGCCCCGCGGAATGTGCGGCAGCGCCATCTTCGACAGCCAGAACATGCCGTACAGATTCGTACGCACCACGCGGTCGAACTGCTCGGTGGTGATCGCGGCGATGCCCTCCGGCTGCGACATCTGGTACGCGGCGTTGTTGACGAGGATGTCGATGCGGCCCCAGGCATCCACCGCTTGTTCGACCAGACGCCGGCACTGCTCCTCCTCCCGGATGTCACAGGCGACGGCCAGAGCTGTGCGGCCCGACTCCTCCACGAGGCGCGAGGTCTCCTCCGCCTCCTCGCGTTCCTCGGGCAAGTAGGTGAACAGCACGTCGGCGCCCTCCCGGGCGAAGGCGAGTGCGACGGCGCGCCCGATACCCGAGTCGCCGCCCGTCAGTACCGCCTTGCGGTTCTGGAGCCGTCCCGTGCCCCGGTAGGAGTCCTCACCGTGATCCGGCGGTGGGTCCATGGGGCCGGTCCATCCGGGATGCTCCTGATCCTGCTGTGGGAAGTCCGGGTCGGGGCGTCGGGGCTGAGAGCGGGATGTGTCGGACAACAGGTCTTCCTTCCTCTGCCGGACGGACGGCGCTTTTACGGACAGGCCTCTTCGGAGCGTCCTCACACAAGCCGCGCCTGCCACTCCGCTCCGTCAGGAGCATTCTGTCCGTGTAGAGCGGCGTGCCCCCGATTGGTTGGTCCATTCGCGTCGGCCTCGGCCACCATCACAAAACGGCCCGCCTCGGCGGGCTGCGCTCCGGCCGCCGACCGTGACGGCTGCCGCCCGCGCGCGGGAGTGCGTACCTGGACCTAGCGTGGGGAACGCGCCGTAAGGGACGCGGCGCTTCGAACGCTGGAGGAACGCATGGCCGTGCGGCACCGGTTGATCAGGACGCCTCCCGAGCACGTCTGGGACGTCCTGTCCGACGTCCAGCGGTACGGGGACTGGGTCGTCGGGACCTCACGCGCGGAGGTGGACAAGGGCGAATGGCCGGAGCTGGGGGCGACACTCCGCTACGAGATCAAGCTCGGGCCCCTCACCCTCCACAACCAAACCGTCGTACGCCGCAGCGAGCCGGCCTCCGTCCTCGAACTGGAGGCGGACAGCGGTCCGCTGGGGAGTGCGAGGATCGCGATGGATCTGCGCCCCTGGGGCGAGCACACACTGGTCATCCTCGACGAACACCCGCTGCGCGGTGCGGGAGGCGCCCTGCACAACGGCCTCCTGGAGTTCGCACAGCAAGTGCGGAACCGCGCGATGCTGGGGCGCCTCGCCCGGTTGTGCGAGGGAGACGAAGGCCCGACCCGCACCGGGCCCCGGCGATCGCGGCCGCGCAGGGCGTGAACCGGCACCAGCCGGGCCCGAACGCTCCGCCGGGGCGGGGCGCCAACCATGAAACGGGAGCACGTCATGCCGGACGCCGTAGTGATCGGGGCGGGCCCCAATGGGCTGGTCGCGGCGAACCTCCTGGCCGACGCCGGCTGGAGCGTGGAGGTCCTGGAGGCTCAGGACGAGCCTGGAGGAGCGGTCCGGCACGACCGGGGGGTGGACCCCGAATTCGCCAGCGACCTCTTCAGCACCTTCTATCCCCTCGCAGCCGCCTCCCCGGTGCTGTCCGCCCTGCATCTGGAGCGGGAGGGACTGAGCTGGAGCCACGCCCCGAAAGTGCTCGCCCATCCCCTGCTGGACGGTCGCTGCGCCGTCCTCAGCCGTGACCTGGAAGAGACGGCCGCGAGCCTGGAGGGGTTCGCCACTGGCGACGGGGCCGCCTGGAAGGAGCTGCAGCAGGTCTGGGCGACGCTGCGGCCCGGCATCCTCGATGCCCTGTTCACGCCGTTCCCCCCGGTCCGCGCCGGGGCCCGGCTGGCGCTACAGCTGCGTGCGGCGGGCGGACTCCGACTGGCCAGGACGATGGTGCTGCCGGTGCGGCGTCTGGGTGAGGAGGAGTTCCGCGGCGAGGGCGGCAGACTCCTGCTCGCCGGCAACGCCCTGCACGCGGACCTCTCGCCGGAGGCGGCGGGCAGTGGCGGCTTCGGCTGGCTGATGTCCATGCTGGGCCAGACCTACGGCTTCCCTGTGCCCACCGGAGGCTCCGGGGCGCTCACCTCCGCTCTCGTCCGCCGGCTGGCGCGGCTCGGCGGCACCGTCCGCTGCGGGGAACCGGTCACCGAGGTCGTCGTCCGCGGCGGCCGGGCCGTCGGCGTCCGCACTGCGAGTGGCGAGGCGGTCCCGGCCCGCAAGGCGGTCCTGGCCGATGTGTCCGCGCCCGCGCTCTACGGCTCGCTGGTGGGTGAGGAACACCTTCCCGGACGGCTGCTCGCCGACCTGAAGCGTTTCCAGTGGGACTTCGCCACGTTCAAGGTCGACTGGGCATTGAACGGTGCGGTGCCCTGGACCTGCCCGGAGGCCGCGCAGGCCGGGACCGTCCACCTCGCGGACGGCGTGGACGCTCTCACCCGCTTCGCCGCGCAGATCGCCATGGGCCGCGTTCCCGACGAACCCTTCGCCCTCTTCGGCCAGATGACCACCACTGACCCCAGCCGCTCGCCTCGGGGCACCGAATCCGCATGGGCGTACACGCATGTACCGCACCGGGTGCGGGGTGACGCCGGGGGCGCCGGGCTGACCGGTTCCTGGGACGCCCGGGAACAGGAGACCATGGCAGACCGGATCGAGGCGCAGGTCGAGCGGTATGCCCCAGGCTTCCGCGGCCTCATCAGAGCCCGGCGCATCCTCGCCCCACCCACGCTGGAAAGCCTGGACGCCAACCTCCACGGCGGCGCCATCAACGGCGGAACCACGGCCATGCACCAGCAACTGGTCTTCCGCCCCTCCCCCGGCACCGGCCGACCGGAAACGCCCGTCCCCGGTCTCTATCTCGCTTCCGCCTCCGCACACCCGGGCGGGGGCGTCCACGGCGCCCCGGGCGCCAACGCCGCGCGGGCAGCTCTGCGCCGGCAGTGCACCAGCGTCCTGTCCCACCTCCAGAGCCGGCTGACACACCGCGACCGCAAGGGACAGCGCAGATAGCGTCTGCTCGCACCCCGTCGAGCCCCCGCATCAGATGGAGTCACGGGGCATCCATGGTCCGGGGTCAGAAGCGCCGGACGGGGTACGCGCGCGATCGATCGAAGATCGGATACGGCCGAGCGGCCCGGAAGGAGGGCCTCATGCGTCACGACGATCGGAGAGCCCCGGTTTTCGACAACACCTCGTCCTTGCTGTCGCAGGGGTACGCATGGCTGCCCGACCGCCGTCGGCGGAGCGGGGGAGAGGCGGTGCACACCCGCGAGCTCGGCCCCAGGGGCGGGCGGCAGGTGGGCGCACGGCCGCTCAGAGAAAAAACGCGTCCACGAGGCATAGGAATGTTTTTGGGGTGAATGTGAATCACATGACAGCAGCCTTGATCTCGGAGCCGGCCGACGGGCCGGACGGCCACCTTCTGCGCCGGACCACGGCCGAGCGTTTCGCCCACTGGGTGAAGAGCGGTGCCGCGGATCTGCCACTGCCCGGCTCGGGCGCGACGATGCGCCGGCTGAGTATGTTGCACGACCTCGGCCGGGATGATCTTTCGCTTGCACGTCTCGCCGAGGGGCACTCGGACGCACGCGCGATCCTGCACGAGCTCGGTGCGCCCGCGCCCGCCCCCGGGGAGCGGTGGGGGGTCTGGGCGGCGCAACCCCCCGGTACCGTCCTCAGCGCCCGGCACGACAGTCGGGCCGGCTGGCGCCTCGATGGCGTCAAGGCGTTCTGTTCCGGGGCACACAGTTGCACTCACGCGCTGGTGACTGCCGAGACCGAGGACGGTCACCGGCTGTTCACCGTGGCCACCGACGACGCCCGCTGTTCTCCGGTGGCCGGATCATGGCGGGCGGTGGGCATGGCCGGCAGCGACACCCCGGATGTGCGCTTCAGCGATGTGCCGGCCCAGCCGGTGGGCGACGTGGACGCCTATCTGCGGCGACCCGGCTTCTCACACGGTGGGGTCGGAGTCGCAGCGTGCTGGCTGGGCGGCGCCCGCGGTGTTGCCGACTCTCTGCTGAGAGCGGCCCGGCGGCGCGAACCGGATCAGCTCCTGTCGGCTCACCTGGGGACGGTCGATGTCCTCCTGTACGGCGCGCAGTGTGTGCTCGGCAAAGCAGCCGAGGAGATCGACGCCGAGCCGCTGGAGGAAGGTGAGCGGGCCGCCGTACTGGCGTCCCGCGCCAGGGCTGTGGTGGCGGACGTCTGCGCGCGCGTCCTGGACGAGGTCGGGCGCGCGCTGGGAGCCGGGCCGCTCTGCCACGACGCCGAGCACGCGCAGCGCGTGGCGGATCTGACGGTCTACATCCGTCAGCACCATGCCGAGCGCGACCTGGCGGTGCTGGGCACCCTGCTGGCCGAGGCGGACGAGGGGGCACTCGGCGCCGAAGGGTGGCGCGATGAGTGAGCCCCGCGGGTCGGCGGGCGGGATGGCGAACGACCGCCGGGAGGCAGCCGAGGCGATCCAGGCGGCGGGCACCGATGAGAGCCTCTGGGCGGCATGGGGAGGATGGGACCGATGGGGCGAGGTGGCGGTGCCCGAAGGCCCGGTGGTGGTGCTGGCCGCTCATCCTGATGACGAGGTGCTCGGCTTCGGCGGAACGATCGGTCGCCTGACCGCCGCCGACAAGCAGGTCCACGTCGTCACGGTGACCGATGGGGAGGGCTCGCACCCCGGAAGCCGGCAGATGCCGCCCCCGGTGCTGGCCCGGGCGCGCCGGGCGGAGCTCGCCGACGCACTGGACGTACTGGGCGTCGACGGGCATCGGCGTCACCGACTGGGCGTCGCCGACACCGGGGTCGACAAGGACGAGGCAGATGTCGGCGCGCGGGTGGAGAAGGTGTTGCGGAACAGCGGCGCCACGCTCTGCGTCGCGCCCTGGAGCGGTGATCTGCACTCCGATCACGAGGCGGTCGGCCGGGCAGCCCGTGCGGCCGCCACAGCAGTCGGCATCGAGCTGTGGCAGTACCCGGTCTGGATGTGGCACTGGGCCGTGCCCGAGGACCCGCGCGTGCCGTGGCGTTCCTTCCACCGGTTGCCGCTCGCCCCGGAGGAGCTGGCCCGGAAAGGGGCTGCCCTGCGCTGCTTCCGTACCCAGATCGCGCCTCTGGTCGACCACGCGTCGGTGGTCCTTCCCCCCGAAGAGCTCGCCCACCACCAACGGCCCTTCGAAACGGTGATCGTAGAAACGGAATCCGCATGAACGTCTCCACGCCGGGCTCGTACTTCACCCGGATGTACACCGACGCGCCGGATCCCTGGGACTTGGCAGGCCGCTGGTACGAACAGCGCAAGTACGCCCTGACCATGGCCGCCCTGCCCCGGCAGCGCTACCGCCGGGCGTTCGAACCAGGCTGTTCCGTCGGTGTGCTGACCCGGCTGCTCGCCGAGCGGTGCGACGAGGTCCTCGCCGCCGACCGGGTCCCCCAAGCGGTTGCCGAAGCCGCCGCACGCAATCGCGACCGGCCGCACGTCAGGGTCGAGCAGCTCGTCGTTCCGGAGCAGTGGCCCACAGGAAGCTTCGATCTGGTGGTGCTCTCCGAGCTGCTGTACTACTTCGACGAGCTGCAACTGCAGGCGATCCTGGACCGCACCACGCGGTGCCTGGAACCCGGCGGCACGCTGGTGACCGTGCACTGGGACCACCCGGTGGCCGAGCACCGCCTCACCGGTACCGAACTCACTCCCGTTCTGCAGACGGTCCCAGGGCTGGTCGACGGGCCTTCCTTCCGGGACCCCGACTTCGTCCTGTGCACCTTCACACGCCCGCTGACGAGCGGCGCCCTCCCCCGGTCCCCGGCCGCCGCGGAAGGACTGGTGTGAGAGCCGCCGTCAACGCACTGATCGTGGCCGTACCCGCTCATGACGAAGCCGAGGGCCTGGCGGCCGCCCTCAGCTCGATCCGGCGGGCTATGGAGCACTGCCGACGCGGCCCCTTCGCCGTGCCGGTCCTCAGGCTGGTCGTCGCCGCCGATTCCTGTACCGATGCCACCGCGGCAACCGCCGCCCGGTGCGGAGCCGACGTGGTGGAGATCTCCCGCCGGATGGCCGGAGCCGCCCGAGCTGCCGCTGTCGCCCAGGGGCTGGAGTCGTGCGGAACCCACCCCGAGACCACCTGGATAGCCACCACCGACGCCGACTGCCAGGTCCCGCCGGCGTGGCTCGCCCACCAGCTGCACTGCGCCCGCACGGGCTATCACTGCGTGCTGGGCACCGTGCGCATCTCCGCAGTCCCCCACGTGGCCCCCGCCGTGAGAGCACTGCACGACGCGCACTACTTCGCCGGCCGCTCGGACGCAGCCTGGAGCCACCCGCACGTCCACGGAGCCAACCTGGGCATCCGAGCCGACACCTACCTCCATGCCGGCGGCTTCCGGGCGGTACCGCACAGCGAAGATCGCTTCCTGGTCGACGCTCTGGCCCCTGGCACACACATCCTGCGTACAGACGCCTGCCCCGTCCTCACCTCCGGACGCACCGCTCCCCGAGCGCCACACGGCTTCGGGACCTTTCTGCACGATCTCGGCCAGCCCACAGGATGACTACCCGAGGCTCCGCCCTGCGGTCGCACGCGCAGGGCGGAGCCGGAGACGATTCCGCGCCGCAAGAGGCCTCTTCCAGCCCGCCTCCGACGGGTCCCGGCTGCCTGCGGGGGTACGCGTAACGGACACGTCGACCGCCAAGGAGCCAGCTATGGAAATCTCCGGACTCTTCAGCGCTCTGATCATCGGCATCGTGGTCGGGCTGCTCGGACGCCTGTTCTTGCCCGGCCGCCAGCACATCGGCGTCCTGTGGACGCTCGTCGTCGGTATCTCCGCCGCACTCCTCGGCTCACTGCTCGCGTCCGTCCTGGGCGTCGGGGGGACGTCGGGGATCGACTGGATCCAGTGCCTCATCCAGATCGTCCTGGCCGGCCTGGGTGTGGCCGCGCTCGACCGGGCCCTGGGCGGAACCGAACGGCGGCCCCTGTCCTGAGAGCGCATGCGCCCTGTTCCCTGTCCGGCCGGTCGCGGATTCTCAGTCGCCCCTCAAATCGCTGGAGGGGCCCGTCGCGCCCATGGCCCTGCGGTCCTCGTCGGACCACGCACGGCTGTCGCGGGGCTCGACGTAGGGCTCCTCGAACGGGGGGTGACCGCCCAGGATGGCGCGCTCACGGGCCATTTCCGCATCGAACTCCAGGCCCAGCAGGATCGCCAGATTGGTGATCCACAGCCAGACCAGGAAGACGATGACGCCGGCCAGCGCACCGTACGTCTTGTTGTACGAGCTGAAGTTGGCGACATAGAAGCCGAAACCCGCTGAGGCCGCCAGCCAAATCAGCAGCGCCAGCACACTGCCCAGGGAAGCAAAGGTGAAGCCTCGTCCCTTGGCGTTCGGGGCCGCCCAGTACAAGATCGCCAACATCACTGCCACACAGAGCACCAGGGCCGGCCACTTGGCGATCGACCAGATGGAGAGCGCTGTGTCACCTATGCCCAGCAACGCGCCGAGCTGACGGGCGATCCCACCGGTCAGCACCACCATCAGAGCACTGGCACAGGCCAGAATCATGAGCACCAGGGTGAGCCCGACACGGACAGGCAGCACCATCCACAGCGGCCGGCCCTCCGGCATGTCATAAACAGCGTTCGACGTGCGCATGAAAGCCGCCACGTAGCCCGAGGCGACCCACAGTGCGCCCAGCAGGCCGACGACCGCCAGCACCGAGCCGGTTCCGCCACTGCCCTCCAGCTGGGTGATCGCGCTCGTGATCACATCCTTGGCGGCTCCCGGCGCCATCCTCTCGACGTTGTCCAGCACCTTCTGCGTGGTCGACTCACCCACGAGCCCCAGGAGCGAGACCAGCACCAGGAGAGCCGGGAAGAGCGACAGGATGCCGTAGTACGTGAGCCCCGCCGCCCGGTCGGTCAGTTCGTCCTGCTGAAACTCTTTCGCCGTCCGCTTGAGGACCGCCCACCACGACGCCTTGCCCAGCTCGGTCGGCGCGTCCGGTGCCTCGCGCTCCACATCCTCGTCCGGGCCCGCAGCCCTGCTCCGATCACCTTCCTCCTTCTGTTCCGCTCGACCGTGGCTTCCCGGGACGGCACCGCGCGGGAAGCCGTGCTCGCTGCGCTCTTCGTTCGCCATGACCGACGGCTACCCCGGACAGCGCCGATATCCCCCCGGCCGCCACGCCGGAGCGGGGCCCCTCCCGCGCAAGGGCGCCTGCGGCCGGTAAACCGGGCGAAGCGAAGGAGTGGAGGCAGACGGATGGACAAGAACAAGGACACAACCGGGGCGGCGACGGATTCTCCCGTGCGGCTGCTGCTCGTCTCTGACACCCATGTGCCCCTGCGCGCCAGGCGGCTCCCCGATGAACTGCTGCGCGAGACGGACCGGGCGGACGTCGTGGTCCACGGCGGGGACTGGGTCGACGTGGCCACCCTGGACCTGTTGGAAGGACGCGCGCGACGCCTGGTCGGGGTGTACGGCAACAACGACGGCCCGGATCTGCGGGCCCGGTTGCCGGAGGTTGCACGCGTCCGGCTGGGCGGCCTGCGACTGGGTGTCGTCCACGAGACAGGGGCGGCCCGCGGGCGGGAGGCGCGCTGTGCCGCGCTGTACCCGGACCTGGACGTCCTGGTCTTCGGCCACAGCCACATCCCCTGGGACACCGAGGCGCCGGGCGGCCTGCGTCTGCTGAACCCGGGGTCACCGACGGACCGCAGACGGCAGCCGCACTGCACGTACATGACGGGCACGGTGGCGGACGGGGTGCTCGGCGAGGTCGTTCTGCACCGCCTGCCGAGGCGCTGACCACTCCCCCAGGGCCGGGCGCACGCCCGGTGTCCCCGACGTCAGACGATCTGTGACCGGTGCCGCAGCGGGCTGCTTGCCTGGTGCAGGCTCCTGAGCGCCTGTCCGTATGAGGCGATGAGCGAGGTCTGAAGGTAGGCCACGTCCAGTTCGTCGCAGTAACGGTGCACGAGAATCTGCGCCTTACGCAGATTCGGCGAGGGCATGCTCGGGAACAGGTGGTGCTCGATCTGGTAGTTCAGTCCACCCAGCACCACGTCCGTGAACCAGTTTCCCCGCACGTTGCGGGAAGTGAGGACCTGACGGCGCAGGAAATCGGGCCGGTCGCCGCCGGTGAGCGTCGGCATTCCCTTGTGGTTGGGGGCGAAGATCGCTCCCAGGTAGACCCCGAACAGGCACTGGTGCACGACGAGGAACACCAGCGCCTTCCCCGGAGACACCACGAGAAACAGGGCGCCGAGATACAGGACGAAGTGAGCGACGAGAAGAGTTCCTTCGACCCGGCGCTGTTTGAGGGTACGGTCCGCCAGGGCCCGCATCCCCGCGACGTGCAGGTTGAAGCCCTCCAGCGTCAGCAGCGGGAAGAACAGGTACGCCTGCACTTTGCCGAGCAGGCGGGGTAGCCCGGTGGCCTTGCGGGCCTGGGCCTGACTCCAGACCAGGATGTCGGGCGCCACGTCCGGGTCGAGCTCTTCGTGATTGGGGTTTGCGTGGTGGCGGGAGTGCTTGTCCTGCCACCAGCCGTACCCCATGCCGATCCCCATATTGGCGGCGAGCCGCCCGATCAGCGCGCTCGAACGGCTGCGCCGGAACACCTAACGGTGACCGACGTCATGCGCGACGAGCGCGACCTGCCCGAAGACCGCAGCGAGGAACACAGCGGCGAGCAGCGTCCACCAGCTGTCGCCGACCGCTACGAAGGCCAGCCAGCCCACCGCGTAGGCCGCGGTCACCAGCGCCATGCGCACGCCGTAGTAGAAGGGGCGACGCCGCATGAGCCCGGCGTCCTTGATCTGCTTGGAGAGACGCGAGAAGTCACTGCCTGCCCGTCGTTCCCGAGTCGGTGCGGTGTCGCTCGCGTGTTGCGTCGTGTCTGTGGTCATCGGCGGTCCTGTCGTTCGCGAACAGAGCGGGGACAAGCGGTCGTCGAAGGACGACGAGTGGTCGGCATGATGCCTCATTCTCCGGCGCCGTCCCGCACGCGGACGACCTCGGAAAGGCACGTCGCACACGGAATCGGGTCGGGGCGGTAGGGGGACTCAATCTGCGACGTCGCCGTGGCGAGGCGTCCAACAGATCGGCTCCACACGGTGCTGGCACAGCGCTGGGATTCAGCGCGCGTCATGAACTCGGCGCGGACACCAATACTTCTCCCCAAGATCCGGGAAGAGCAGCCATGCGCCGGGGCATCCAGACTTCAGGGTACACAAGATGGTGTAGGGGCCAGGTGTGGCCCGAATTCGGCATGCCTCCGCCCCGATGTCCGGCCGTAGCTGAAGCAGCCTCCGAACGGCACCTTCCGGGCCGACCGTCGCACGGCCGCCCCGCCCGGACGGCCGCGGACGACGAGGGCGAACTACAGCTCGCCGGTGGCGAACAGCTCAAGGTGTCCGCACTTGGGGCAGCGAAACGCCTCTATCTGGCGCCGGGGCCTGCCCATCCGCTTGGCGCCCCCGAAGACCCCCCGCTCCAACTGGCCCTCGATCCAACGGGCGTACCCGCGCGAATGCTCGCCCGCGTCCTCTATGAATCCATCAACCAGACCGACAGTGCCGCAATGGGTGCACGTGTAGTTGTTCATCCCGTGAGTGTAGGAAACGGTGCACGACGACGGACGCACTCTGCTCCTCTTTCCCCTGGAACCGGTGATCGCCCTCACCACGGACCTCGCCGCCTTCAGGCCGGCCGTGCCCGATGGGCCTCTCGGGCCCCCAGCTCGGGGCTCACGCGCCCGGGCCGCGGAAGGGGGCCGGGCCCTGCTCGGCGAACCGGCGCGAATGCCGGGTCGGCGGCTTCCGGTCGGGCTCGCGATGCTTCAGGCTCGCGGGCCGTTCGGCTTGAGTTGCCGGATGCGCCCGTCGAGTTCGCGCCGGTAGAAGTCGACGAAGCCGTCGGGGTCCGGCCCGGCGTTCTGCATGACCAGCCGGTCGAATCCCGCGTCGACGAACTGCTGCGCCACTTCGACGTAGCGCGCGGGATCCGTCCCACAGGCGAACTTCTCGAGGATGTCCTCCTCGCGCACGGTGCTGGTCGCGGCATCGAAGTTGACCGGGTTGGGCAGCTCACTCATCACCTTCCACCCGGTGACCGCCCACCGTGAGGTCTCAAGAGCTGCCTTCGCCCCGGTGTGCGCGTCGGGCGCCCAGGCCATCGGGACCTCCGCGTATCGCGGACCGGTCCCGCCGGCATCGGCGTACTGCCGCACGACCTCCGGCTTGGCCTCGGTGGCGAACAAGCCGTCACCCAGCTCGGCCGCGATGCGCGTCGACGCCCCGCCGCTGGCGGCCACCGCGATCAATGGCAGCTCCTCGGGAAGGTCGAAGACCCGGGCGTCCTCCAGCCGCAGGTGCTTCCCGTCGTAGGACCGGTAACCCCCACTCCACAGCAGCCGGATGATTTCCAGGGCCTCCCTGAGCAGTTCGTGCCGGGTGCTCACCGCATCGGGGAAGCCGCGGCCGACAACGTGCTCGTTCAGCCTCTCCCCCGAACCGACTCCCAGGACGAAACGGCCCTCCGAGACCAGAGCGAGGGTCGCCGCCGCCTGAGCGATGATCGCGGGGTGATAGCGCACGGTGGGACACGTCACGCCGGTCGCCAGCCCGATCCGTGAGGTCTTGGCCGCGATGCTGCCCAGCACCGTCCAGGCGAACGGCGAGTGCCCCTGATTGTCGAGCCAGGGGTGGTAGTGGTCGCTGATCTCGACGAAGTCGAAGCCCGCCTGCTCCGCGAGAACCGCCTGCCTCACCAGCTCCACCGGGCCGAACGCCTCAGCAGCCAGCTTGTATCCCACCTGCATGTGATCCCCATTCCTCTGCGTCACTCGGTCACGGCGTCCGGACAGGGGTACCCCCGGCCGACGAGGTCTAACGCCTGACGATCCGCATCGGACATTTTGGCGGCAGGTTACGCCGGGCGGGGTGGGCACTCGGATCGCGAGCGCCTGGTTTTGCGCGTGTGATGGGGGTAGCCGTTATCTGCCGTAAGTCGTCGAGGCCTGTCGGCTCGCCCGAGAGAAGGAGGACGCCATGCCCGCTGGATCCAGTCCCAAGCGTGAGCGCCAGTACGAGCACGTCAAGGAGGGTGCCGAGAAGCGCGGCACCTCCGAGAAGCGTGCGAAGGAGATCGCCGCCCGCACGGTCAACAAGGAACGGGCCCGCTCGGGAGAGTCGGAGTCGGCGAGCAAGACATCCACACGTGATCCCAAATCCGCCCCGCAGCGCGGCGGTCAGCGTTCGCACAGCGGGCCCGGAGGGCCGACCAAGGACCAGCTCTACGCGGAGGCCAAGAAGAAGAACATCGAGGGCCGGTCATCGATGACCAAGGAGCAGTTGAGCAAGGCGCTGGGCCGCTGAGAACGCCACCGGGCTGAGCGATTGTCAGGAGGCGACGATGGAATCCTCGATCGACCGGATCGGTGACCCCTGGGGCAGCCGTGTCCCCCACGGACGGCACAGGAGCTGGTCGGCCCGGGTGGACACCTTCCTCTCCGAAGGCGTGGAGCCCGCCATGGTGCAGGAGTGGGTGCAAGCCGCCTCGATCCTCCACTCGGACGGCGATGCCATGGACATCGCCGTCATGGACGGCCGTATGGTCGGTGTACGGGGGCGAGCCGCCGACCGGGTGAACCGCGGCAGACTCGGCCCCAAGGATCTGTTCGGCTGGCAGGCAAACGCCTCCCCCGACCGGCTGACCCGGCCCCTGGTGCGTGAGAACGGCCGGTTGGTGGAGAGCGACTGGGACACCGCGATGGGCCGTATCGTCACCCGCTCACACGAACTGCTGGACGAGCGCGGCCCCGCATCACTCGGCTTCTACACCTCGGGCCAGCTGTTCCTCGAGGAGTACTACACCCTGGCGGTCCTTGCCAGAGCAGGCATCGGAACCAACCATCTCGACGGCAACACCCGGTTGTGCACCTCGACCGCCGCGGAGGCCCTCAAGGAGTCCTTCGGGTGTGACGGACAGCCCGGCAGCTACGACGACATCGACCACGCCGATGTGATCGCGCTCTTCGGCCACAACATCGCCGAGACCCAGCCCGTGCAGTGGATGCGGATCCTCGATCGTCTGGAGGGTTCCGAACCCCCGCGGCTGCTGTGTGTGGACCCGCGTCCCACCCAGGTGGCCAGGAGAGCAGCGGTTCACCTCGCCCCGCGCATCGGTGCCAATGTCGCCCTACTCAACGCGCTGCTGCACGAGATCATCCGGACCGACCGCGTCGATCACGCGTACATCGAGGCGAACACGGTCGGCTACGAGGAACTCGCCGCCGGCGTCAAGGACTGCACCCCGGGGTGGGCGGCGGGCGTCTGTGACGTCCCGGTCTCGCGGATCTGCGAGGCCGCCGAGCTCCTCGGGACCGCCGACCGGCTGCTCTCCACCGTGCTGCAGGGTTTCTACCAGTCCCACCAGGCGACAGCCGCCGCGGTCCAGGTCAACAACCTGCATCTCATCCGGGGCATGCTGGGGCAGCCCGGGGCCGGCGTGCTGCAGATGAACGGGCAGCCCACCGCGCAGAACACCCGTGAGTGCGGAGCCAACGGTGACCTGCCGGGCTTCCGCAACTGGCAGAACGACGCCCACGTGGCGGAGCTGGCCGAGGTCTGGAACGTGGAACCGAGCACAATCCCGCACTACGCGCCCCCCACCCACGCCATGCAGATGTTCCGCTATGCCGAGCAGGGCTCGATCCGGATGCTGTGGATCAGTGGCACGAACCCGGCCGTATCGCTGCCCGAACTCGCACGCATACGCTCGATCCTCGCCCAGGAGAGCCTGTTCGTCGTCGTGCAGGACCTGTTCCTCACCGAGACGGCCCAGTTCGCCGATGTCGTACTGCCGGCTGCCACCTGGGGCGAGAAGACCGGCACGTTCACGAATGCCGACCGCACCGTACATCTGACCGACAAAGCGGTGAACCCGCCGGGCGAGGCCCGGCCGGACCTCGACATCTTCCTGGACTACGCCGCACGCATGGACTTCCGCGACAGGGACTGTGGGCCTCTGATCTCCTGGCAGGACCCGGAATCGGCGTTCGCGGCGTGGAAACGGTGCAGCGAGGGCCGCCCCTGCGACTACAGCGGCCTCACGTACGCGAAGCTGCGCGAAGTGGGAGGAATCCAGTGGCCGGTCAACCAGCTGGCGCCGGACGGGACGGAGCGGCTGTACACCGAGGGCATCAGCTGGGCCCACCCCGACATGTGCGAGAACTACGGCAAGGACCTCGTGACAGGCGCAGCGGACGACGAAGCGGCGTACCGGTCCCTCAACCCGGACGGCAAGGCGATGATCAAGGCTGCCGGCCATGTTCCGGCGCACGAGCAGCCGAACGAGCGGTATCCCTTCCAGCTGACAACAGGCCGCACCCTTTACCACTTCCACACCCGGACCAAGACCGGCCGCGCACCTCAGCTGAACGAAGCGGCACCCGAGGTGTGGGTCGAGATCAGCGACGCGGACGCCGTCACCAGGGAACTCGCCGAGGGCGACCTGGTCGAGGTCCGCTCACCGCGCGGCGCGATCCGAGGCCGGCTGCGCATCACACCACTCCGGCCGGGACTGCTGTTCGTACCGTTCCATTACGGCTACTGGGACACGCCCGCGGGCTCGGGACCGAACGCCACCACAGCAGGCCGGGCGGCGAACGAGACGACCATCACCGACTGGGACCCCGTCTCCAAACAGCCGCTGTTCAAAACAGCGGTCGCCGCTCTCACCCTCGTCGAACGGGGTGAGGGGCGGCAGGCACCCGCCCCCACCACCACCGCGTCGGCACCCGCCGACACCGCGGGCCTCCGGCCCACGGTCGGAGGGTCTGACGCGCAGGCGTCGCAGGCCCGAGACACCGCATGGGATGTGCCGGGAGGTGACCGGTGACCGGGATCCAGCTCGCCCTGAGCACCCTGCACCGCGGTGAACTGCACATGGCGACGGAGCTCGTAGCCGTGGCGGACCGACACCGCGCTGACCATGAGATCCACCATGTAGCCACCGATGTCGCCGCCTGGTCACACGAACACGTCCGACGCCTCGCCGAAGCATCCGCCCGCTACGGAGGCGCGGAACACGACGGTTTGCGCACCGGCTCGCCGGACGGCCTGCTCCGGGCACTCCAGCACAGCCCCTCGGAGCAGAGCCGCGGACCCGACCCTCGCCTGCTGCTCCTGGGCGATCTCCACGACCTGCATCTCGCCGCGACGCACAACTCGCTGCACTGGGAGATGCTCGCCCAGGTGGCTCAGGCCACAGAAGCCGCCGACCTGCTCACCCTCGCGTCATCGTGTCACCCGCAGACCCTGCGCCAGATGCACTGGACCAACACCATGATCAAAACCCTGTCGCCGCAGGTGCTCAGCAGTCTGTGACCTCCGAGGGCGAGCCCCCAGTACGAGGTGGTGCCTGCACGGACGGCGCCTCGGCCGTGCGGCACCTTCTGCGTGGGTCAGTCGGCGCGGCCGACCCGGGAGAAGATGCTGCTGTCCAGATGTGCGAGGAGATCGGCCGGGTTCCGGTACACCTCAGTGGCCCCGGCCTCCACCAGCTCCTGTTGGGCAATGCCGCCCGACAGGAGTGCCACAGCGGCCACGGACGCGCCGGTCGCGGCTTTCATGTCCCAGACCGAGTCACCCACGTACACCGTCTCCCCGCTCGTCCCACCGGCAAGCTCCATCGCGTGCCGGACCGGTGCGGGAGCCGGCTTCCCCTCGTCCACGTCGTCTGCACTCGCTGTATCGGTGATGACGTCGTCTGCGTCCAGCACGCGGCGCAGAGCCTTGAGCTCCTCACCGGACGCAGAGGTGGCAAGCACCACCCTCCACCCCCGAGCCGACAGGGCCCGCAGCAGGTCAGCCGCTCCATCCACCGCGACCAGCCGCTCGAAGTATGTCGCGTACAGCGCTGAGTGCGTGCTCCTGATCCCATCGTCCCCTTCGCTGTCCCGCTCAGCTCCCAGAAGGTGCTTGATCAGATCAGCGGAGCCCAGGCCGATGGCCTGGTGCACCTCGGTCATGGGCACCGTGTGCCCCGCTTGCCGAAAGGCCTCCCACCAGGCCGTGACGTGGAGGTAGTTGGTGTCCACAAGCGTTCCATCCACGTCGAACAGGGCAGCGCGAACCATGACTCTCCTTCTGGTGAATCGGGGCCACCAGCTCCGCGAGGCTTCGGCGAAGTCTCCGGGGCTTCCTCCGGACTCTTCCCGCGATCAAGGGATACAGTCCGTGCCGCGTCGCAATGGCTGCGCACGGACGGTCAACAGGGTCCGCGCAACGTTGCACGTCCACGGCGCAGCCTCCGGCGGATGTGAGTTCCACGCCGATCTCCTGCATCGAAAGTCTCGGCAGGGAAAGGTGCAGCGCCGGTGGCGGGGTACTCGGCAGACCGAAGGAATCGGGCGGAAGATGAATGGTGACGCCGGTGAGGTCGGCGGCGACCCACCTCGGCGCGCTCCGGCGCAGACGTGACGTTGGGAGGCTTCCGTGAAGGACGGTCTCGCGGAGTACCGGCGGAAAAGAGATTTCGGCGCAACAGAGGAACCCCAGGCAACCATGGGGCGGCGGGGAGCGGATGCCGAAAGCGTGTTCGTTGTGCAGATCCACGACGCCAGTTCGCTCCACTTCGACTTCAGGTTGGAAGTAGGCGGTGTGCTGAAATCCTGGGCAGTGCCGAAAGGGCCGTCCAGGGACCCGCACGAGCGGCGCCTGGCCATGCCGACAGAGGACCATCCGATGTCGTACGCAGAATTCGAGGGTGTCATTGCTCCCGGCCAGTACGGCGCGGGTGCCGTGATCGTCTGGGACGAGGGCACCTACAGCACCGAGGAGTCCTCCATGACCGAGGCGCTCGCGCGGGGCCATGCCTCATTCCGCCTCCATGGCCACAAACTGCGAGGGGCGTACTCACTGATTCGGACCCGCCGACGGGCAGGTCGCGATGCCTGGCTACTCATCCGTAAGCGGGAAGGGCGGCAGTCGGCGTCGTTCAGGGGAGACGCCGTCGACCCTGTCCGCGCACGCTCCGTCCTCACGCGTCGCACGCTCCGCCAGGTCGCGGCCGAGGCCGAGGGGCCGGAGCCGTGAACCGCGTGCTCGACCGGCTTCGGCCCGGACTGGCCGCCCACATCGTCCCGGCGCCTTCGCAGGCCGGGGAACGCAAGGGGTGAGGATGGGTACAGACATGGATGTGCGTGTCGGCCGTCGCACGGTGGTCATCACGCGCCCGGACAAGGTGTTGTTCCCGGACGACGGAATCAGCAAGGCCGACCTCGCGGATTACTACCGGTCCGTCGCGGACGTCATGGTCCCCCACCTCAAGGGACGGCCGCTCATGATGGAGCGCCTTCCCGAAGGCATCGAGGGACAGACCTTCATGCAGAAGGAAGTGCCCGCTCATTTCCCCGAGTGGTTCCACCGCGTTGAGCTGCCGAAGGCGGGCGGGACCGTCACCTACGCGATGTGCGACGAACCTGCGGCGCTCGTCTACCTCGCCGGCCAGGCATGCATCACTCCGCACCGTTTCCTGTCGCGCGCGGACCGCCCGGACCACCCCGACCGAATGGTGTTCGACCTCGATCCGTCCTCCGGTGACGATTTCGGCACCGTCCGTATGGCGGCGCTCCGCCTTCACGAGCTGCTGGGCGAGCTGGATCTGCCCTCGGCCGTGATGACCACAGGGTCCCGCGGCCTGCACGTCGTGGTACCGCTGGATCGCCGTGCGCCCTTCGACTCCGTGCGTGACCTTGCTCGCCGGATCTCCGAGGTGCTCGCGGCTCGCCACCCCGACGCACTGACCACCGCGCCGCGCAAGGAAGCTCGGCGCGGTCGTCTGTACCTCGACATCCAGCGCAACGCCTACGCCCAGACCGCTGTCGCGCCCTATGCCGTCCGTGCCCGCTCCGGCGCGCCCGTGGCCGCTCCGCTCGCCTGGGCGGAGGTGGAGGACGGGCGGCTCCATGCCCGCAGCTTCACGACGACCTCAGTCCTCGACCGCATCGGCGACGATCCGTGGAAAGACGCCTTCCGGCGTCCCCGCGCGGTGCGAGCTGCTCTGCGCCGCCTGGAAGCTCTCGAGCCCGACTAGCGCAGATCGACGGCGGAGTCATGCAGGAGGTCTCCGGCCGAGCCCCGGTCAGTGGGAGCGGGGCTCGGACGGGCCGGTGTCCCCCATGCCCCTGCGATCCTGATCCGTCCACTTGCTCGTGTCCCGGGGCGCCACATACGGCTCCTCCAGCTTCGGATGGCCGCCGATGAGGGCCCGCTCACGAGCCAACTCCGCATCGACTCGAGACCGAGCAGAACCGCCAGGTTCGTGATCCACAGCCAGACAAGAAAGATGATCACACCGGCTACGGCACCGTAAGTCTTGTTGTACGACCCGAAATTGGCGACGTAGAAGGCGAAGGCTGCCGACGCGACCATCCAGATCACCAGCGCCAGCAGGCTGCCCAGCGACACGAACTTGAAGCCTCGCCCTTTCGCGTTCGGCGCTGCCCAGTAGAGGATCGCCAGCAGCATGGTCACCAGAACCACAAGGACGGGCCATTTCGCGATCGACCAGACGGTCATGGCAGTGTCGCCGACACCCAGTGCGGTACCTAGCCGGCGCGCGAGGCCACCCGAGAGAACGACGATCAGCGCACTGGCGCAGGCCAGCACCATCAGCGCCAAGGTCAAGCCGACTCGGACCGGGAGCACCTTCCAGGCCGGCCGCCCCTCGGGCACGTCGTACACGGCGTTGGAGGCCCGGATGAACGCTGCCACATAGCCGGACGCGGACCACAGTGCAGCCAGCAGCCCTACGATCGCCATGACCAGCCCGGTCCCGCTGCTGGACTGCAACTGGGTCACCGCGTTCTTGAGAACGTCGCGCGCCGCCCCGGGAGCAAGCTTCTGAATGTTGTCCAGCACCGTCTGGGTGTTCGACTCACCCGCGATGCCGAGCAGGGAGACAAGAACCAGCAGAGCCGGGAAAAGCGCCAGGATTCCGTAGTAGGTCAGTGCCGCCGCCCGATCGGTGAGCTCATCCCGCTTGAACTCCTTGAGCGTGCGTAGCAGCACTGCCCCCCACGACGCCTTACCGACCTTCGTAGGCGTGTCCGGTGCATCACGCTCGACTTCCGGGTCCGGACCCGCACGCCCATCCCCGCGCGGCCCGGTGCTGTCCCCGCTGTTCTGTTCGTTCGGCATGTAGATCAGACAATCCCAGGCGCGCCCGCTGCGCCACTTCACAGCGGGCCCACGCCTCCAGGCGGGCCGGCTGCCCCGCGCCAGATGCCGGAAGCGCGCTCGTCCGGTTGCCGAATGTGCTCCGCGTGCAGGTGGCTCCGCGCTCGTCTTCCCCTAACTGCGGATGAAGGAGTCGTCCTGAGGGCGGGCACCGGGCAGCTGGTGGCGTGCGGCGATCAGAGCGGCGTCCACGTCCCGGGTGCCGGTGGCGACACAGAGCGTGTAGGCGATGTCGTCCATTCGCTGTTGCACCTCTGCGTCGCCGTTCTCCGCCTGCAGAATGCGCAGGGTGTCGTACTGCTCGACAAGGTTCCGCAGCACCGCGGGGTGGGCCATCAGCACCGGAGTCTCCTACTCGCCGTCGCTCGCGAGCCGTTCACGGCTCGCAGCCATCCGCGTACCCCGACCTCTGACTGCTATGCCGGGAGGGCGCTCCGGGTGAGGCGGTCGACCCGAGGACGATCGAGGCGCGGAGGGTGGGGGAAAGACTCCCCGTGCGCAGGGGGAGCGCAGAAACGAGATAGTGCCTTCCTTACGCACCCCTCGTCGTCCGGAGTCCGACCGGCCCGGGGAGAGCCCAGGCCCCTGACGATTCCAGGGAATCCATACGCGCCGGGAATCTCTACCGATCGGCGGCGTTTGTGGACTCGCCTGTCTCTGCGAGGGATGAGCGCGATGGCTGGTCACCAGCCGTCCCGGGCGGAGCCCGACCGCTCCTCGCCCATCTATGAGCGGAGGTCGGCCAGCGCCTGCGGAGTCAGGTGCCGGGCGGCTACGGCAAGCGGATCGCCGCCCGCGCTGTCCAGGAACTGGGCGCTGCCTTGCTCGTGCCCCAGACGATGACGCTGATCGTCTCGGCCTCCCCGGCCCAGCGGCTTGGCGCCGCCATGGGGATCTGGGGCGTGGCCGCCGGTCCGCCACCCTGTCCGGCCCTCCAGCAGATGGCCGGCGTCATTCACGTCCTCGCCCTCCGCTCCTACAGCTCCCGACAGGTACAGGAAGCTGCCGAGCAATCAGTTGGTGTCGGTACGCAGGCGGGGGCAGCGATCGTGGAGGCGGCTGTCGTGAAGGGTGCGCTGTCTTCCATGCGGGCAGGGCGGCGCCCCAAGGAGATCGCCACCCTGCCGGGAGGCTTTGCCGCAGAACGCGGGACCTGCGCGCGGAGACGGATTGGCTGCTCCGAGTCACCCGTGCCTACATGCACTGTCCTCTGCCGCGTGCGCCGATGATGGTCTGCCGTACACGGATGGAGCCTGACACCATGAACGACGCCGCCAAGGACAGCCAGTCTGCCCGCGATCCCTATCCCACGTACGCGGCCCTGCGCTCCGAATGCCCGGTGCAGGCCGCGGCGTCCGGATCCAGCGGACGCCACAGCTACGTGGTCACCGGATACGCGGAAGCCCGGCAAGCTCTCAGCGACTCGCGGCTCTCCAAGGACACCGCCGCCTTCTTCGCCGGCAAGGACTCGAAGCGCCGGCTGCATCCCGCCGTTGCCCACAACATGCTGGCCAGCGACCCGCCCCAGCACACCAGGCTCCGCAAGCTGGTTACCGGTGCGTTCACAAGCGGCGCTGTCTCCGGCCTTCGCCCCTTCATCACCCGGCTGACCGACGAACTGCTGGACCAGTGGCCCGTAGGCGGGCGGGTCGACCTCGTCGCCGGCCTCGCCGTCCCTCTTCCGGTCATGGTGATCTGCGAGCTGCTCGGTGTGCCGGAGACCGATCGGCCGCAGGTTCAGCACTGGTCCGCCGAACTGTTTGCCGCAGGAGAGCCCGGCCGCACAGACGCCGCCTCGTACGCGGTCGCTGAATACATGACCGGCCTCATCACGGCGAAGCGCCTTTGTCCAGGCGACTCGCTCCTCGACCGCCTCATCGCCGCTCGCGACGGCGCGGACCATCTGAACGAGGAGGAGCTGGTCTCCCTGGCCGTGCTCCTGCTCGTCGCCGGCCACGAGACGACCACCCACTTCCTCGGCAACGCCGCACTGGCCCTGCTACAGCATCCGGCCGAACTGGAACGCCTGCGCAGTAACCTGGAAGCCATCCCGCAGGCACTCGACGAGCTGCTCCGCTTCGACGCACCGGTCAGCACCTCCACCTTCCGGTTCACCACGGAAGCCATCTCTCTGGGCGAAACCGAGATCCCCGCAGGCGTCCCCGTACTCATCGCCCTCGGAGCCGCCAACCGCGACCCGGCACGCTTCCCCGCACCGGACCAGCTCGACCTGGACCGCGACGCGACCGGTCACCTCAGCTTCGGCCACGGCATCCACCGCTGCGTCGGCGCGCCCCTGGCCAGAGCTGAGGCGGAAATCGCCCTGCGAACGGTACTAACTCGTTTTCCCGAGATCCAGCTCGCCGGACCGTCCGATCGATTGGAGTGGCGGCGCACGCGACTCGTTCGCGGGCTCGCCTCGCTTCCCGTCCTGGTGTAGCAGCTGGGCAACACCCTTGTGACCAAGGGGTCCCGGCGAGATGCAACACACCCGATGCCTCAGAGCAAGTGCACGTCTACGTCAGGCCGGGTCACAGGCGCAACCTGAGAAGGGCATGGCGCTCGGGGAGCCGGCGCAGACGATCGGTGACGGCGGAACGGGCGCCCTGGAGATCACCCCGGACACCGTCGTGTTCACAAAGACGGGCGGTGGAGAGACCGCCGCCAACGGCATCTGGACGAACTCTTCGACACAGCCGGGGACCGGCTCCGGACGGCAGCGGCAGCACCCTCATCGGATCGGCCGGCCTCCGCCCAGGCCTTCGACCAGTTCCTGTCCGCGCTGGCCGAGCCCCTGGGCCTGGGTGACGAGGACGCACCCCAGTCAGCCGTGACGAAGGATCTCGTCTACCACCTGAGTCGAGCCAGTGACGCCGTACAGTCCGCGCAGCGTCTGCTGCCCCCGCCCGGCGCCGGTCCGGCGGAGAACCACCTGCCCGACGCCTCGGCCGCGGTCCACGCGGTACGCGACGTCATCGAGAGCCACCGCGGACCGGACCGCGTGCCGCTGACTGCGTACGCGTACGGACTCACCACAGGCCCGGCCCATCACTACCTCACCCGCCGCTGCTCCGAGCTCGCCTGGGGCGCGGCCCAGGTGGCGTCCGGTCTCGCCCAGGACTCCGTGGACCCCGCCGTCGCAGCAGCGTTCGGCGACGTCCGCCACTTCCTCTCCGAGGCGTCCGTCTTCACAGCCATGCAGCGCCTGTTGGCCGGCCGTGTCCTGCTGACGGTCTCGGAAGAGCTGCCGGACGAGGCAGCTGTCGCCGCCCTTCGGGAGAGCGCGGGAGCACTGCGCGCGTCCGCGCAGGCCTGGCAGAAGTCAGCGACGGCATGGCACCGGATCGTGGACATCGCCGACCCGCGGTCCCACCCGAAGCTGACCGCCCCGAGCTATGAGATCGTCCGTCGCGGAGAGGTCGTACGCCTGCCGCAGTCGTCCCCCATCCCTCCACCGTGATCGCCCACACAGCTGTACCGGCTGCCGGCCGCGGGCTGGCAGCTCGCTCTCGCCGCACCGCAGGCGGTGAGCATGGCACGGGGCAGCCTTGTCACCGATGCCTTCGAGCGGCAGGCACGCGGGCTGGACGACCACCGCTTCCGCCCGATTCGCCGTCACCAGCTGGAAGGGTTGTCCCACTCGTACAAGGCCGTGCTGCCGGCTGAGCAGGCATCAGCCGCGTCGCTTCTGGACGTGGCTCAGCATGCCGGCGTCCCGGTACCCCGAGCCCTGCTGGATGCTGGAGCCCACCGCGGCCTGGCGGCGGCCCAGGGGTGGGGACAGTCCCGGACAGCGGCCAGGCCGGATCAACCCGGACTCCAGGCGCCGCAGCCGCAGGTGCGGCAGCGGCGAATGGCTCTGTAGCACTGCCTGACTGCCTGGCGCTTTCGCACCTGGGCCGCCCCGACCCCGCTGTGCGATGCCGTTAAGAGATCGTCAATAATCGAACCTTGTCGCATTCGTCATCGCGATCGCCTGGGGGACATGTCTTTCGAAGAGGAGTGGGCCGGTCTGAAGGCGGAGGCTGCCGCACGGATGCAGCTCAACAGTGTGCCGACGAGGGACCCGGACGCGTCATCGACCGACGCTGATCTCGTCGTCCACGACGACGAGCTGGGGAAGATCGGCCATTTCGCCTACCGGCTGCACAACAACCTCAAGGCCGACGGCAAGCACGCCCGGACCACGAGTCGGGCAGGCACGAGTCTGACCTCGGACGGGTTCGAGATGGGCAAGGCGCTGACCTCCGCATCCACGGCGTGGGCGGAGCAGGTAGGGACGCTTCTGGACGCCTGCGCGCACATCTCCAATCACCTCGACTACACCAAGGCGTCGAAGAAGAAGGACGACGATTGGGCCGCAGCCCAGGTCAGCGTTTCAAAAATCTCTGACTACTACGACGTCCCCGATGAGAACGCAAGGCCTTCAGTGCCGAAGCCACAGGGTCCAATCATGTGATCCATTCCTGTTCTCCTTCTTCTTCATCCAGGCGAGGTGCCCGATGCTGGTTTTCCAGCAGCTTCTGAATCTCCGGACGAAGCCGCTCGACTCGGCCATCGACGACTGGGTCGCCATGACCAAGAAGCTGCGGGAACTCGCCAAGGACGCCGGGGACATGAGCGCCTATGCGCAAGGGACGGCCTGGAAGGGCCAGAACGCCGGCGTCACCAAGCCGTTCGTCACGAGGACGGCGGGCGAATTCCAGGACGCGGTGATCCAGGCCGAGAGCCTCACCAACCTCCTCAGGGGCGCCTACAGCGAGTTGGCGAAGGCCAAGGCCGAACTCGTGGAGATCTACGGGAGTCCGCCCCACGGCCTCAAAATCGACCCGTACGGGGTCGTCATCCATCTGGAGAGCTCCGATCCCGACAGGAGCGACGTCGACGCACTCGTCACACGCATGGAGGCCATACTCCAGCGCGCGGCCGACGCGGATGCCCTCTGCACCGGGGGTCTGGCGGCTCTCACCAAGGACCAGCATCAGTTCAGCTCCGTGCACTACGGCTCCTTGAAGGACGCGAAGACACTCAAGGAGCAGGCGGCGCAGACGAAACTGGACTCAGCCGAGTACTTGCCCCCGGAGAAGTGGGGCAGCGGCACCATAAAGCCCGTCGCTGAATTTCTCAGCTACCGCTCCTGGATGGGCGGTGGCGAGGCGCTCCTGCGCGGAGACGTCAACGGCGCGGTACAGGGATTCATCGGCGGCACGCCCGCCTACGCTGCCGGCGAGGCGAGCAAGCACCTGGAGAAGGGTTCGATCCTGAGCGACGTCAAGGGAATGCACCACCGCCCTACGGCTCTGAACACGGTCGGCAAGTTCGGGGGGAAAATCTTCGGCGCGCCCGTCGCCGTGGTGGCGACAGTGGTCGACTTCGCCTACACCCCGTCGAAGTAGGGTCCGGAGGACACCTATGTGGATGCCTCGGCAGCACCGGGAAAGGTGAGGTACCGATGAAGCACCTTCCGGGCACACCACCCTCCGGCCGCCGCCGCGCAGGTCCGCCGCCGCCTGGTCGCCGACGCCCGAACGCGAGGCACCTGCTTCGTCCCCGGAGTTCGCGGTCGTTCGTCCTCGGTCTGTGCATGTCCGTCGGCGGGCTCGCCGGCGGAGTGCGCGCCGTACTGGACGGGAAGGAGATCGAGACCATCCTTGGCATCTTCGGCATCGGGATTCTCGGCCTCGCTCACACCATCGCGTGGGTCGTGGCATACGCGCGGGAGCGCTGAGAACATGAGCCGGCGTCCGCACTTACGGCTGCCTCTTCGCCGTCCGCCGGCTCTGGCGGTGCAACCGCATAGACGAGTTACTCCGAGACATCGCCGACGGCAAGGTGGCGGGCGTCCTCATCACCCGACACCCGGATGCAGCTCATCCACCACCCCTACGCCGGTGGCCGACGTCATCCTCGCCACGTCGAAGGAACGTGACCGGATGAACTTCCGCGGAGATCACGCTCCTGACCGGGCGCGAGCACGTCACCGCGGGCCCACACCGAAAACCCATCGCGCCTGGTCATGCCGCGGTTCGCTCGCCGCATCGCGCTCCAGCAGGTTGCCCAGATCGATCAGTGGATCGCTTCCGAGGAACGACGTGAAGCGGAGCGGCAGCAAGGCAACCATGCCCGGACACCGAGCTCGGACTGCTGTAGCCGAGCCGGCCACCCGGGGCAAGAGCGCAGACGGGGGCCCGTGTACGCCACCCCCGCCGAACACGATGCCCCGACGTCTCGGCACTCAAGATCCAGCGGGGCCGTACTCTCTCCAGCGCACGCTCAAGGCGTGAGATCCAGGACCCGAACCGGCTCGCCGGCCCACCGGTCCGGCGCGGTGGTCGCGACAACCGCGCCGTCCGGACGGTCAGGAGTCGGCTGCGCCGCGTACCGACTGTGGGCAACGGCCCAGGTTTCCTGCCGAGCCAAGGCCAGCGCTGCGGCAAGGTCCAGATCCAGAACCGTGATGCCGGGCAGGGACGCGAGGTGCTCGGCCGTGCCGGGCCGCGCACGGTCGGCTTCGACCAGTGCGCACGCGGGAGCGTACAGAAACCAGCCAGGCTCCGCGTGAGCGCGGTGGATGAGCCGGGAGGCCAGGACGTTTCCCTGCCCCGTCGAGACCATCGCCGTGTCGTCCAGGACGATGTGCGTGGCGTCACTCACCGGCCGGTCACCTGCGCCAGACGACGATCCAGCTCAAGATCCAGGTCATCCTGTTCCGAGGGAGTCGGGGAGTAGCCGCTCCACTCCTTCAACGCCACCAGAGCCCTCTCCGCACGCTCGGCACGCTCCGCCGGCGTCAGCAGCGTCTCCGCCAGACGTGCCAGATAGGCGCGCAGCGACAGACCCTCCGCAGCCGCGATCTCGGCGAGCCGGTCCTTGGCCTCTTCGGGGATCCGGACATTGGCATCAGACATCATCGTGCTCCTTCCCCCCACAAGTGTACGGGTACGTACCCGTACCCATCCACTGGCTCGGAAGGCACATGAGCCGGGACTGGGAATCGAACTGCTCACGAGCTTCGGCAGCACCGCCCGATGCCAGCTGACTGCGCGGGCGAGGCGTGGGCGGGGTAGCCGGAGAGCTGCCTGTGTCTGATGATCAGCGGATGCGTCCGCTGAAATACGGCTACACCAACCGGACCGTCGGTGACGGTGCTGTCGTGGAGAAGACCTATGAGGGCCCTGATGCCGAAGCCAGGCTCCGTCGTGAACACGCACTGCTGACCCGGCTCCAGGGCCGGTTGCCCGTGCCTCCGGTGCGGGAAGCAACCGGGGCCACTCTCACGCTCGGCTTCGTGGCCGGTGCCCCCGGCCAGGAACTCCTGAACGCCGGTCAACCGGAAGCTGTCCTGGCGAGCTGCGGGGAGCTGCTGCACCGTATTCACGCAACCGCACCGAGCGTGCTGCCGGAAGACGCGCCCTGGACAGACAAGGTGCTTGTGCACGGTGACTTCGGGCCCAACAACGTGTTGCTCGATCCCGACACCTTCAAGGTCACCGCCGTGGTCGACTGGGAGTTCGCCCACCTCGGTGATCCGGTCGAGGATCTGGCCTGGTGCGAGTGGATCGTACGCACGCACCACCCGGAGCACCGCATTGCGCTCGGCCACTTCTTCCGGGCCTACGGCGGGACGGTGCCGGCCTGGCCGGCCCGCCGGGAGGCCATGCTGACCCGATGCGAGGAGCTGCGACGGTTCTGCGACCGGTGGGAGCCGAACGGTCCGGGCGTGAGGCTCTGGCAAGGGCGCGCGGCCGCCACAGCCGACTGGCAGGAGTAACCAATATGCGGGCCCCGGCTGCGGCCTACAGCTCAGGGGTCACAGATCCCTCTCACCGAACGGCCCAACCAGTATGTACCGGACAGGTCTTCGCCCATGTCTTCCTCAAAATCATCATCGCAGCTGCCCTCGTCCGCCGGCTCCGCACGTGATCGCCCGGCCAAACCCCAGCGCCCCGCTTCGGACGTACGCGATCATCTAGCCTGTCCCGAACCCGCGGCTGCCCCGCCCCCCGACATGGAGAAGTGGCGCCGCGGTCCCCCGCCACCACGGAAGGCCAGGTGCGACAGTGACCGTCAACCCCTACGAGCGGCGGCTCAAGATGGAGGAGCGGACGGGGATAGCCAGTTTCACCCCCTCGCCGCGTGATCCTGCCGGCTCCGGCACCCCCCTCGCCTTCCCACCGATCGACAACGGGCTCGACTACCTGGTCAGCGTTGTCGACCATCTCGCCCCCGACGAGCACGGCGAGAAGCCCGGACCGCGCCAGCTCAAGTACGTCGTACTCCACCTCCAGGCGGCGGCCGAGGTACTACTCAAGGCCCGTCTGGAGCAGGAGCATTGGAGCCTGGTCGCGGAGAAGGTCACCGACCGCAGATTCAGCCGGGCAAAATTCGAGAGGGGCGACTTCACCAGCATCGCGGCCGGTGAGGCGGTACGACGTATCCGGGACATCGTCGGCTTCGAGATCACCGCAGCCGAGGAGAAGAGCCTCGACGCCCTGACCAAGACCCGCAACGCGCTGCAGCACTACGGGCTGACCGAGACCTACGAGTCCGTCGAGGCGCTAGCTGCCAAGGTCCTCGACTTCCTGATTCGGTTCTTGCACGAGGCGCTGTACCCGGACGTGCAATCGCTGACAGACGCTGGCGATGAGGTCCTCCAGGACCTCGAATACGTCAGCGTCGGCGCCAGCCGCATGCACACGTACATCACCGAACGCCTTGAACGCATCCGTCCGTCCCTCGAAGGGCTGGAGGCACTCACCGTGACGTGCCCGCGATGCTTCCACAACACCCTCGTCGTCGAGCACGACCGGACCAGTGACCCGCGCCTGACGCCACGTTGCCGCTTCTGCCATGCCGACTGGCTGCCCTTTGCGCTCGCCTACGAATACGCCCTGATCCACAACACCGGGATGGACACCAGCGACCTCCCCGCATGCTCCGGCTGCGGGAGCTCACGTGCTGTAGCCCGGCAGGTCATCCGCGTTTCCGATCTCCCCCCGGGCCCCGAGGACGACGGCGCGCTGCCCCAGTCCCGCAGCCTCGGCAGCGTCGACTTCTGCTTCGAGTGCGCGGCCCCGGTGACAGCGCCTGCACCCGAAGGACCTCATCACACACCCTGATCGGTCGCTGCCCTGCCCCGAACGCCTGAGGGCTTCGCTTCCTGAGACCGGTCCCGTTCCTCCTGCTTCCTGCTTCCTGCTTCCTGCTTCCTGAAGGGCATGCCACCCTCAGGCCAGGGCGAATCAGTCACACACTGGCGCACTCACAGGTGTCACGCAGAACGGCGGAACGCCGCTCGACGCGGGTCTCGTTCCACGTCTCGTGACCCCAGGGTTGAACATTGACATTTATGTCAATGTCAAACGAATGGTCCCGGCAGCCCGGCCCGGTGATCCTCCAGACCTTCTCGCCACTGCGGTGTGCGGTCGTCGCCATGCATGCCGGACGCCGCAGGGGACCCTCCTGATGCCCGCAGGCGCGGATCGACGGGTACGGCCCGCTGGCATGGCGCACCGCCAGGCCCGGGGCCCCGAGGTCGCGGAGGGCACCTGGCAGCCTCTGCGGCAGCAGTGTGCCTACGCCACGCCGAGGGAAGCCCGCTCGGTCTTCGCGCGGCTGACGGCCTTCATGTAGCCGTCGATGGCGTCCCTGTTGAGAGTGAGGCAGTCGGGTGCGGTCGCAGGGCGGCGCTCAACGGCCGGAGGCGAGCATCCAGATTCCGATGCCCATGAACAGAGTGCCGAGTGCGAAAGGAAACGCGATTTCCTAAACCCGTCGCCCGTTGAGGTCCATTCGCGCGCCCTTCGGGACCTCGGGAAGGTAGCGCACCGGGACCTCACCGCCAATGGGAAGCCCCTTAACTCCGGATGACCCGCCCTCGAACGTGTGCCGACTGCCCTGCGCATCAATGAATTCGATCACCGCCCAGTGGACAGGGCCATCCTTCCCGAACTGCTCGCGGTGGCGGACCACCAGGCCCCTGACGCGGATCCCCTCGCGTTGGAGGCGGTACTGGCTCATGGCCTCATGGGTGCCGACCCCGAGCATGGTGAGACCTGTCAGTAGCGACATCGCAACCCACACCGCTGCCTCCCCCTCCACGTCTTGAGCGGTTCTTCGAACACATCCCGTCGCAGGAGGGGACGCTACATCGACTGGGGGCGGTTCCTGGTGAAAAGGCTGGGTTGTGCGGAGATACCGACGAGGCCATAACGGACCAGCATCCGCCTCACCACGTAGGACACGGTCTTAGCTCTGCCCTTACTGGCGTATCGATACGGCACACGCGTTGACGGGATGGATGGGTGGCCCTGTGCAGGGACATGCCTGCGCGTCTTCCGGCGAACTGCTCAACCACGTTCAGGCACATCCGTGAGACGGACGGCTACTTCTGAGCGGTGACCAAATGGCCCACAATCCGCGCCAGATGACCGATGATTACGGGCGGCGTACCGCCCTACCTTGGGGATCACGCGTCACGACTCACGAAGAAACGATGGTGTTTGGCAATGGCGCTGGACCTCGCCACATCCGAATTGGTCGCCGCAATGCGCTCGGCCGACGGTAAACCCCTTCACGAATCTCAGCCGGAGGAAGTACGTCAAGGGGGAGGGATGCTCAGTCAGATGATCGGTCCAGGGCCTGATCTCCACCGCAGCACGGACCACTCGCTAAAAACCCCTGACGGCGCTGAGTTCACGGTGCGGGTACTCGTACCGCACGGACAGCCGGACGCGGTCATTCTCTATTTCCACGGCGGCGGCTGGGTCACCGGCAACATTGATGAATGGGACACGCTCGGCCGCCAGCTGGCCACCCGTTCGAACTGCACAGTGGCGATGGTTAATTACCGCAAGGCGCCGGAGTTTCCCTACCCTTCGCCGGTCGAAGACGCCTGGCTGAGTCTTGTCTGGGCTCACGAGAACCTCGTGACACTGGCGGGCGGCCCGGTTCCTCTCGTTGTCGCGGGGGACAGCGCGGGCGGAAATCTTGCAGCCGTCGTCGCTCAGCGTGCTGTTTCGCGTTCCGGCCCCGAACTGGCGCTGCAGGTACTCGTCTACCCGGTGACCGATGCCGATCAGACGACAGTGTCGTATCTCGATCCTGAAAATCAGGTCCTGCTGACCGCGGAAGGTATGGCCTGGTTCTGGAATCACTACGCACCGGAGAGCCGGCGAGGAGAACCCGAGGCGTCCCCGCTGCGCGCCGTTGATCTGCGTGGCCTGCCTCCGGCCGTGATCCTCCTCGCGGAGCACGACCCGTTGCGCACGGAAGGCGAGGCATACGCCGAAGCCTTGCGGGCCGCCGACATTCCCGTACAGACGCATCTCTTCGAGGGTCAGTCACACGGGTTCTTCTCGATGCCGAATCTGCTCCCGGGAGCAAGCGCCGGACTCGACTACGCCGTCCAGAACATCCGTGCCGCCCTCGAATCGGCGGTGCCCCATGCCTGAGGCATCGCCTAGGGAACCGCAAGCAAGGGACCACTCCGAACTCGACGTGCTGGTCGTCGGTGCCGGGTTCGCGGGTATGTATCAGCTGCACAAGCTGCGGAAGCTCGGCCTGCGTGCGCGCGTCCTGGAGAAGGCCGGCGGCGTGGGCGGCACGTGGTACTGGAACCGGTACCCCGGGGCTCGGTGCGACATACCCAGCCTGTTCTACACCGTTTCCTACACGCCAGAAATCAACGACGAATGGAGCTGGCCCGAGCGGTTCGGCACCCACGGCGCGATCCGCGCGTACATGGAGGAGATAGCCAAGCGGGAGGACATGTACAAGGACATCTCCTTCAGCACGGTCCTCACCGGCGCGTCGTGGGACGAATCGGCCCATCGGTGGACCTCGGTCACGGATTCGGGCGAGGAGATCGTCTCGCGCTACCTGGTGCTCGCGACGGGCGCACTGAGCGAGTCGCGCGTGCCCGCGATCAAGGGACTCGAAGGTTTCGAGGGCCGCTGGTTCCACACCGGGCGCTGGCCTCACGAACCGATTGCCTTTGAAGGCCGTCGAGTCGCCCTGATCGGGACCGGTTCCACGGGCGTTCAGACCCTTCCGGTCGTTGCCCAGGAAGCGGCGGAGGTCATCGTAATCCAGCGCATGCCGAAGTTCGTGCTGCCGGCGGTCAACATGCCGGTCAGCGAGGAGGAAGCGCGCCCAGTCAAGGATGCCTATCCCGCGCTTCGCGCGGCCGCGCGGCGTGGAGACTACGGAACCCCGTTCCCCGAGCCGAGCGAGAATCTCCTGGAGATTCCCGACGACGAACGACGGGCCCTCTTGGAGGAGCGCTGGTCCAAGGGCGGGATCGGCGGTTTCGTGGGCTACTTCGCCGATCACCTCGGGCTCAAGGTGCAGAAAGTGAACGACATCGTCGCCGACTTCTGTCGTGAAAAGATCCGCGAGATCGTCAATGATCCGGCCGTCGCCGAAACGCTCGTCCCGTACGGCTATCCCATCGGTATCAACCGCATCATCGTCGGGACCGACTACTACGAGACCTTCAACCGGAACAACGTCAGGCTGCACAGCGTGATGAACGATCCAATCGTCGAGATCACCAAGAACAGCATCAGGACCGAGAACGACGAATTCGAGATCGATGACATCATCTTCGCGACGGGATACGACGGAATGACCGGAAGCTTCACTTCTGTTGACGTCCGCAGCCGCTCGGGAGTCTCGATCAAGGAGCACTGGGCGGACGGCCCCAAGACATATCTCGGGATGCAGTTGAGCGACTTCCCCAACCTGTTCCTGATCACCGGCCCCGGCGGTCCGTCGGTGCTGTCAAATGTGATCACGACCACGGAGCAGAGCATCGACTTCATCACAGGCCTGATCGAGCAGGCGGAGAGCGGCGGCGGCATCGTCGAAACGGACGCCCGATCCGAGTCCGACTGGATGGATCATGTGGCAGAGGTGGCCCAGGAGAGTCTGTACCGGCATGCGGCGAACGCGAATTCCTGGTACACGGGCAGCAACGTTCCGGGCAAGAAAGTTGTCTTCATGCCGTACGCCGGCGGCGTAGGGAGATTTGAATCCTTGCTGGAAGATGTGGCCGCCGACCATTACCGGGGCTTCCACCTCGAAGGCGACCAGCAGGGCCCGCAGTGATCCCCGGCGCTGGGCAGTCGAGGTGGACGCTCGCTGAGCTGGAGGGTCCGGCACCCTGAATCAGGTGATCATGGCGGCACACTCCCACCCACACCCGCGTTCGTGAGCACCGCGCCACCACGCAGGCCGGAGATGGCACCTGTTCGTCGGCGCGGACGAGTTCCAGCCGTACCCCGCACCGCCGCGCGGCATCGTCGCCCAGGCAGAACGCACCCGCCGATCCGCGGTCGCGGGTGCGTTCTGCTGGACTCCGGCACTGCCGGAACAGGCCCCCGGTACGTCGACAGGAAGTGTCGACTGTGACTCTGAGAAGGCACTCACCGCTGAGGTGTCCGACGGGTTCCCCGGAATTGAAGCGGATCGTGTGAGACTTCGGCAGGACGGCATCCTCAGCTGAGTGCCTGCCGGTGATTGAAGAGTCAGCCCGCCCGGGAGGCGCCCGTGTCCGAACATCTCACCGAGTCCGATGTCGTTCGGTTCTTCGACGCGATGTCGATTGCGCGAACGCCGTTGGCTGAGCTCCTGCGTCGCACGGCGCAGCTGACTCATCGATCGGTGAGGGTGCGATGCCCAGACGGGCGAACTCATACAAGCGCGCCGGGAACAGCCAGCAGGGCGATGTCCGACGAACCATTCACCGCGACCGTGCAATCACACGGAGTGTTTCTGTCGCTGGGTGGATCGGCCGGATCCATTGACGATTTCCTTCTCCAACGACTGGCCGTCGCCGTCGCCATCGCGGATTTCTTCGCGTCCGACATGCCTCCCGTAGAAGAGACAGAGAGCGCCGCCCTCGGACAGTTGATCGTCCAGGCCCCAGGTTCTGACGCAGCCGCTCGCGCACTCCGCGTGCTCGAACTGGATCAGGAGGACACGATCCAATTGGCTGTGTGTGCCGGTCCGTCAAGTGGTATCGACGCACTCGTCGACGCGCTACAGCGATCCGGAGTGCGACTCTGCCGCTACGATCGCGCCCGCACGACCATTCTGGCCTGCGTCGGCATCGCGGATCCAAAAACGTGGAACATTCCGCGGGGTGTCCAGATCGGGCTGAGCAGGAGGAGAACGGCCCGGGACGCGGCCTTAGCCCGGAAGGACGCCGAAGGGGCCTTTCGATTCAGCCAGCCCAGCACGCGTGATCACGGCCCTTACCGGCTCGAGGAAGGAGTAATCATCGGGAGCGACGGAATGGGCGGGTACACCGTACTGGCGGAGTCGCTGTCTCCTAGCTCCATCTCAGCGGTCACCGATGTGCAGTTGCTCGACCGAGTGCTCGAACTCGGAGGCAATCAGATGCTCCAGACGCTGGACACTGTTGTCGCGACCGGCTCGATCCGGGAGGCGGCCCGGATCATGCACATCCATCACAATTCGATCTCGCACCGAATACAGACCGCGCAGAGCCTTCTGGGTTTCGACATCAGCGATATCTACGGGCGGAACCGTATCTTTCTCGCATTGACGCTGCGACGCATTCGCGAGACTTTCGGTTACTTCTGATGTGACCTCAGACGCCCGGGCCGGGCAAGAGCTGCTTCCGTCGCCACGCGGCACGGTCGCCAACTGAGGGGCCGGCGAACCCGACACCCTATCGGAGTGGCGGCGGGGGCAACGATGGCCAAACCGAAATGAGGACGCCCTGACAAGCTGTTGTCTTTCCGACCCTGCGGTCGTTCTTGATCGAACAGGGTGCTGGATCGGGTGAGTTCGGTGCTGTGCGCGCATGAAGAAAGGGCCTGCTGGTAGCTCGCGGTTGTCGAAGCCAGAGCGACAGGGAGGCCCTTGTTGTTGCAGTCTTGCGTGGTCCCGTTCGTTCAGTCCAGCCCGTCCACCCCAGGGTGTGACTGTCTCGCCCACAGGTTCGGGAACGCGGCCGATCAGCCGGGCCGGGAGCCCTGTTACGGCTCGGACATGAGTGACGCGGAGTGGCGGTGGTCCGGCAGGACTTCCCGCCACCGGCGTGGATGGAGAGCCGGGGCGGCCGGCCCCAGGGCTCCTCCGCCCGGGGCACCGGAAGCACCGTCTCTCCCTCGGAGTACTGGCACTTACAGCCCTTATCCACGACAAGATCGAGGACCGCTGCCAGTCCTCCACCGAGGCATCCGGGACACGCCCGTCCGGCCACGACCCCGTCAAGTCCGGGTCGAAGAAGGAGCTCACGTCATCCCACAGCAGATCAGCCACCCCGCCATGCTGCCCGGCTCACCGACCCAACGCACCCCTGTTTCCCTTGACCGAAGACACAGGGGCCCCCGTTCCGACGGCCCCGCCTCTCAGGCGGAACTGAGCGGTCGACCGAAAGGGTAGGTCGACCGCAGAACGACGCACAGCGAAGATTCGTACTGACGGACGCCGAGATCGAGTCGAACTACGTCGACACTCACGGCGCGAGCGTCGTCGGATTCGCCTTCACCGAGCTGCTCAGCTTCCGCTTGCCGCCCCGGCTGAAGAACATCGGCAGCATCCGCCTGTACCGCCCGGTCGACACCCCGTCCGGCTGGCCCGCGCTCGGCGGCTCCCTGACCCGTCCGGTCCGCTGGGACCTGATCGAGCAGCAGTACGACCAGATGGTCAAGTACGCCACCGCCCTGCGCCTGGGGACGGCGGAGGCTCAGCAGGTGCTGCGGTGCTTCACCCGCGGCGGCCTCAAGCACCCCACCTACGCCGCGCTCGAAGAACTCGGCCGCGTCGTACGCACCATCTTCGCCTGCGACTACCTGGCCAGCCCCGCCCTGCGCCGTGAGATCCACGGCGGCCTCCAGGTCGTGGAGAACTGGAACTCGGCGAACACCGTGCTCCACTACGGCAAGGACGGCGCCCTGACCGGCCCGGACAGGGAGCACGCCGAGACGTCGATGCTCGCACTACACCTGCTCCAGTCCAGCCTCGTGCACGTCAACACGCTGCTGCTCCAGCAGGTCCTGGCCGAGCCGAAGTGGGCGAAGAGGCTTTCGGACGAGGACCGGCGCGGCCTGACCGCGCTGTTCTGGTCCAACGTCAACCCGTACGGCACCTTCCGTCTGGACATGGACAAACGGCTCGGCCTCGGGGCGGTCGCCGCCGTGCCCCGCCCCCGGACACCGGCGGACACCAGCGCCCGATCGACCACGGGGACACGATGAAGAACACCCAGGACTTCCAGGACCTCACCGACCCCCGGATGAACGAGGCCGTGTGGCGGGCGCTCGACCTGATGCGCACCTGCGCTGCCCGGGACCGCGTCGCGATCGTCGAGCCACCGTGGTCCGCCAGGCGGTGCGGACGGTGTCGGTCTTGTCGGCTGTGCGGTGCCCGCCCTGCTTGTCCTTGACTTCGGCGGCCCGGAGCCCGTCGTAGGTCAGCTCTCGTTGGAAGTCGCGTTGGACTTCCTCGGCCGCTACGCCTTCACCCGCCTGCCGGCGGCCGGGCTGCGCCCGCTGCGTGACCCGAGCACCGACGAGAAAGCGGCCGACGACGAGAACGACCTGACTGCTTCCCAGCGGTCAGGTCGTTCTGTTTGCTACTCGGCCTGCAGGACGAAGAACAGGAAGCACAGGAAGCGCGGCTCGGTCGCGATGGCCTCGGGGAACATCTCGCGGGCGGCGGGATCAGGATCCGGCTCGCTGATGACCGTTATCCGGAAACCGGCCCCGACGAAAGCCTCGATCATCGCGTGCAGTGGCCTGTTCCATCTGCTCACCAGGGCGGTCTGGCCGCCCACGGTCCACTCTACGGTCCAGTTGGTGGTGTCGAAGTAGTTGCACTCGGCCTCGCGACCGGCCTCGCGGTGTATGAGGTTGATGGCAAAGGGATGGTCGACAGATGCGATCAGCCGACCGCCGGGCCTGAGTATGCGTCGCAGCTCGGCCAGCGCCGGCCCCCAGTCCTCCAGGTAGTGCAGCACCAGGGACGCCGCTACATCGTCGAACGTGTCATCAGCGTAAGGAAGCGGGCTGCCCAGGTCCGCCACCTGCAAGTCCGCACCGTCGCCGAGCCGCCGCCGAGCCAGCTCCAGCATCTTGGCACTCGTGTCGAAGCCACTCACAATGGCGCCACGGTCGCGCAGCGCGGCAAACAGGGCCCCCGAGCCGCAGCCGGCGTCGAGGATCCGCCGGCCGGCCACGTCTCCAGCGAGGGCCAGCATCGCGGGCCGCTCGTAGTAGGCATTGACCAGGTTGGTTTCGTTTGCGGCCGTGTACGCCTCGGCGAAGCTGGTGTAGTCGTTGGTCTTCGACGGATCCACACTCACTGCGGACGGCGAGACCAGCTTGGTGGAAATCGCGTGCTCTTGGCGCTCGCTTGAAATCATGGTGCGGGAGACGTGCGCTGCAGCAGTTCGGTTCCTGGCTGCGGCCAACTGCTGCGCTGCGTCGTCGCACGGGTCGATCTCGCCTACCCCGGAGTCCTCTCCCTGTCGGGCCACGCCGGTGCAGCGGGCCCTCCCGGAATACAGCAAGCGCCCCCGGCGCTGGTGCCGAGGCGCGAGCGCAAGGCTCCCCGGGCCGGGTTTGTTTCATAGGCGACCGCTCGTGAAACACCCCGACGCCCGGAGGTCCACCTGTGGCGATCATGTTTCATGAGTTGTTGCAAACGACTGGACGTCTGAAACGCCCCCATGAAACGGTCTGGGGCGTGAACGACGACTTCAAGCTCGTGGAATCGCACGCCTGCCCGATGCCCACCTGCGCCGCCCCCGCGGGCTCCCCGTGTCGGACCGGCAAGGCCAAGGTGGCCATCCAGTACCACACCGCCCGCTTCCGCCTCGTGCCCCAACTCGCCTAGTGACCTGGTTCGGAGATGCGTGAGCAGTAGCGGCAGATCCGGTCGAGGATCTGGTCGGCGGTCTTGGTCCACTTGAAGGGCCGGGCCTC